>NZ_CALHGG010000080.1 GCF_938029845.1 uncultured Capnocytophaga sp. | reverse complement strand
ATGCCCTCGCTTGTACTTGGCGTGTAATGTTAAGGAGAGGGCTTAGGGCAAAGTTTAAAAAAATTACGTTCATTAAAATATAGAAACCTATGGAAAGAGAAAGTTTCGTCTTTTATAGGAGTTTTTATGAAGGGATAAAGGAACTGCCGAGAGATATTCAGGGAGAAGTGCTTACAGCCATAATGGAGTATGGCTTAAATGGAGTAACAACTGAAAATCAGAAGCCGATAACAAAAGCGATGTTTTCCCTTATAAAACCTCAATTAGACGCTAATAATCAAAGGTTTGAGAATGGAAAAAAAGGAGGTCGTCCAAAAGCGAACTGTAACCAAACAGAAACCGAAACAAAACCGAAACAAAACCGAAACAAAACCAAACCCAAACCTAATGTAAATGATAATGTAAATGATAATGATATTTCTTTTTTAGAAAAAAAGAAACAAAAAAGCGACGTCGCGGTTTCTGATTTGGAAAATGAAAATTCAGAATCTCCCATAGAGACCCTTCAAACTCCAAAAGAACAAAGCGGCGGCGGGCGAAAGCGGTTCACCATACCAACTCCTGAAGAAGTGCAGGCTTATTGTGATGAGCGCAAGAATGGTATTTCAGGGCAACAGTTTTGTGACTTTTATAGTTCCAAAGGTTGGAAGGTTGGAAGTCAGCCAATGAAAGACTGGAAAGCAGCGGTACGCACATGGGAGGTGCGAAGAAAAGACCAATCGCCCTCTATAGTGCAACCACAACCGCAAATTTCAACGCCAAAACGTATTCGCTTTGACGAATATGGAAACGAGATAAGTTATTAAAAAAAACAGACTTAAAAATGCAAAACAAAAAAACACCAAACGACCCTGAGTTAGAAGAAGTCGTACTTGGGGGTATGTTAATAACTCAGCAAGGAGTGTCAGAGTTTGTAGAGGTCGTTAAAGGGACAAATATTTTTTACAATTCAAAAAATGCTCTGATATACGATGCTATCCTCTCCTTGTACAAATCCTCTCAAGCAGTGGATTTAATGACAGTTAGGTCGGAGTTACAAAAGACTGGAAAGTTAAAAGAAGCGGGAGGAGGTAGTTACCTTGTGGAACTCACAGAGAAGGTATCATCTTCAGCTCACATGCAATATCACGCCATGCTTCTTATGCAATTGTACGTTAAGCGCAAGAGTATTGAGGTAGGAAATACTCTCACAGACAATGCCTACGATGAAGATACTGACATATTCGAGTTGCTTGACAACTCCTACAAAGAGCTTGATAAGGTTTCTGATTGGCTATCTATCAAACAACCCAAGGATATAGGAGATCATTTAACAGAAGTCCTTAAACCTAAGTCAGAGCGTGCAGGCGTTCCTACTGCTGTACGAGACATCAACCTCAAACTCAACGGCTACCAACAAAGTGACTTAACGATAATTGCAGGACGTCCCGCGATGGGAAAGACAGCATACGCTCTCAATGATGCACTACATCAGGCACGTTTAGGCTACCCCGTAGGGATATTCTCCCTTGAAATGAGCGCACGACAACTAACTGCGAGGTTATTTGCAAACTATGCGGGGATAGATAGCAATAAATTAGCCTTTGGCACACTCTCGCAAAGCGAATATGATGTTGCTGCGGGGCTTAGGAGTTCTTTCTCAAAGCTGCCTTTATACATTGATGATGAGCCTTACTTGTCTTTGTTATCCTTGAAAATCAAAGCAAAAAAATGGGTAAGAGAGAAGAAAGTTAAGATTATCTATATTGATTACCTCCAATTAATCAACAATAATCTGAAAGGTAGAACAAGAGACCAAGAGATTAGCGAAATATCTCGTACTCTCAAAGGACTGGCTAAGGAATTAGATATACCCATCATAGCACTATCCCAGTTGTCTCGTGTAGTAGAGACAAGAGGAGATAAGCGCCCCATGCTTTCAGACCTCAGAGAATCGGGAGCCATTGAACAAGACGCAGACAATGTACTTTTCCTTTATCGACCTGAATACTATGGCATACCTCAATGGGAGGATAACACCCCTACCACTAATGAAGTGGAAGTTATCATTTCTAAATTTAGAAATGGAACAACAGGAGGAATAATAGCAGGTTGTCAGTTACAGTACATGCGCTTTTTTGAAAGAGGAGGAAACGTAAGCATGAATATTCATCAAGAAAATAATTTACCAAAAATTGACCCTAAAAATAGCACACCTTTTTAAAATGAAAAGTACAAAATTTTTAACAGAACTAAGAGCGAGGGGCTTACAAATCACAGAAAAGGAAGCGCAACACCTCATGGAAATAGCTGTATCTAATTACCGAGAAAATCAAGTAAAACCAATTCTTAAGCGGGAAAAGATGGCGCATTACCTAATCCTTGCATTAGCGTTCTCGGATGCTACTAACGAGCTGTTACACATGATTGACGAGAGCAATCTAAAGTATAAGTTCAAAAGCAACTTCAAGAATGTAAAGAAGCACACAAGGGATATTGTAGAAGAATTTTACAGAGTGAATAAAGCCGACACTCAACTCCTTGAAGCGTTCAAATCTTATGCGGATGATATATCGGAAATCGTGTATCTACACTTGGATAGTATCAATGATAACAATAAAAAATAAATGAAAATCATCGACCTTTTTAGCGGCATTGGAGGCTTTTCTCTCGGATTTCAGAGAGCAGGCTACCAATTTACAGAGCACTATTTTAGTGAGATAGATAAACACGCTATTGCTAACTATAAACACAATTTTCCACATGCAAAATACATCGGAGACATTACCACTCTTCAGCCCGCAGACATTGCAGGAGCAGACATTATCACTTTCGGATCGCCTTGCCAAGATTTCAGCCTTGCTGGAAAGCGTGCTGGACTTAAAGGAAACAAAAGTAGCCTTATCCAGCATGCAATTGCCCTCATTACTCACGTCCGACCAAGTATTTTTATCTGGGAAAATGTTAAGGGAGCTTACTCCTCAAACGCTGGCGCGGACTTTTGGGCGATTATCCAAGCGTTTGCCAACATTGGGGGTTATAGACTTGAATGGCAATTGCTTAATACGAGCTGGGTTTTACCCCAAAATAGAGAGCGGATTTACCTTATCGGACATCTTGGAGGAAAAAGTATCCCAGGAGTATTTCCTATCGGAGAAAATGATAAATTACTTGACAGAAAGACAAGGGAAAAAGGTTGGAGAGGTGGAAATTTCAAATCTTCACTTGCACGAACAATAACAGCTCGCTACTCCAAGATGGGGAGTTATGATACTTATATAGTCCCTAAGGTTGCAGCCACTCTCACAGGCGGCGGACATTCAGGAGGTTTGCACTCAGACATGACCGTGATACAGCTAAATCCGTCTAAGGAATCCAACGGTAGGCAGCCCTATCAACAAAATAGAATTTTTGACGAAAAAGGAATAAGCCCCGCTCTAACAAGACATAACAGTAATTATGCCATTAGTAAAATGCGCCGCTTAACAGAGATAGAATGTGAACGCCTGCAAGGTTTTCCCGACAACTGGACACAATATGGCGATTATAACGGGAAAATAAGGGGCATTTCAAAGACACAACGATACAAGCTCATAGGTAACGCTGTAACCGTGGATATAGTAACAATGATTGCTAAACGATTAAAATTTATAGAACAATGAAAACAATACAAGAACTTATTCCACTTATTCATAAGTGGGCAGAAGAAAGGCAAATATTTGACAAAAGCACCCCATTTGACCAACTCCTTAATGCTAACAAAGAGGTTGGTGAGCTTATTAAGGTGTGTTATGACTATGACAAAAAAGCCATCCAAGAAGCGATAGGAAACACTATGATTTTTCTTATTAATTATTGCAAATTTACAATAGAAGATGTATTATTGTATATAGAAACTGCAACAGAAATACTCCCTTGTAAGAAGAGAAATATAACATTACTTGCTGTAGATGTTAATTCTCATTTAAGTCTTATATTGACTAAATTCAGTTATAAAAAGAATGGTGTCAAAATCCCTGATTTGGAGGATATGTTAGATTTATTTAATAGCCTTCATAATATAGCTCTATTAGAAAACACCACCCTTGAGGAGTGCCTAAATATCGCCTACAACGAGATAAAAAACAGAACTGGAAAAATGATTAACGGTAAATTTGTGAAAGATGAAAAATAACAACTACCCCAATTGGCTTGTACCCTTAGAGATAGCCAAAGAACTCAAAGAAATAGGTTTTAATGAAGCCTGCCCTTTCATTGTTTATCCGAACGATGACGAGGTAGTTGTTTCAGGTACTGTTACTGTAGAAGAAGATTGGTTAGATGAAGATAATTATGGTGAGGTAATCATAGATTTACCTATTTCGCAGTGCAATACATTTAACAAACTCAATTTTCAAACAATCCCCACTTGGGAGCAGGTATTTGAATGGTTCAGAGGGGAAGGATATGAAAGTTACATTAGATTAGAGAGTCACGCTCATTTTGATGAGGGTAATTACTATTATTTTGAGATTACAAAGTCTAATCTACGTCAATTAGATTGGCAAGGTGATTTTGACGATTACAATGAAGCCCGTGAAGTCCTTGTAAAAGCACTCATACGAACCTATAAAAACGAACAACTATGAATAAAAAACTCATTGTACTATCAGGAAAGAAAAGAGTAGGTAAGGACACCGTGGCAAACATATTCAACGACTACACTAAGCGCAAATACGAACTCAGAGCCTTTGCCGAGCCCGTCAAAGAGATAGTGTCCCAAGCAGTAGGAACAAACTCATACAAATTAGACCTTTTCAAAGAAAGCCGATTAGTAGACGTTAATGGCATAGAGAGCAACCTAACCATAAGGGAGCTGTACCGAAAGACAGCCGACTTTTACAAGGGACTACTTGGGGAGGATATATTCGCTAAGCTAATGTTTCGACGATTGGCGTATGAGAATTACGAATTTCCAAGGGTGATTATCACAGACATGCGCTTCAAAGCGGAATATGAGCAGATGAAACTGCTTGACCCTGTCTTTATCCGTGTGAAATGCAGAATGGGCAATATGGATACCCATCCCTCCGAAATAGACCTTGACGATGTGCCTGATAGTGATTTTCACTTTATCATAGACAATACATGCACACGAACACAACTCAAGGAGCAGGTGCAAAAAATAGTCAAAAAGTTGAGAATATGAAAATATATCTATCAGGAAAAATCAGTGGGACAGACCTTACCCATACTCGTAAGCGGTTCAGTGATGTAGCCGACAAGCTCCAAGCATTAGGACACGAGGTTACCAATCCTCTTTGTAACGGACTATCTGAAACAGACCCATGGGAGGAGCATATAGCCAAAGACATCATCAATCTTATAGATTGTGAGGGAATATATATGCTACAAGGTTGGGAGGATAGTCAAGGGGCAAGAATTGAGCATGCTGTTGCCAAAGAAATAGGGCTAAAAGTGATGTATGAATAAATCATTAGCGACCAGCGCATTCCTTATAATCACTGGTCGCTAATCCTTAAATTAACAAAATGAAATATATTTATACCTACATTTGAAAGCACAAATGTAACTATAAATCGTGTGACAAATGTTACACACTTTCAATTTGTTACAAAAATATTTACATGGATAATTCAAATATATTTTGTACCTTTGCACTTTAAAATAAATTAACTATTATATATTGTGTTTTAGATTATGAAGACTAATATAGTAATGAAGAGCGCCGACCGTAACCTGTTCGGCATAATTATCAAACAAAACACTAAAAACGGACAAAGCCTTTCTGTTACAGACCTAATAAAAGCATATGAAAAAGCAAGGTTTCAGTATGGGTGGAGCGAGAAAAATATATCTATGATAATGAACTCTCAGGGTTTCATCGAAAGGGTATATCATATTCTAAATGAGAGGGGTATGATAAAAGTAAGTTTTCTTAGTTTTATGGAGTTTATTAAAAATGAAGGCTTTATAAAAGTACTCAAAGGATTGGGTGTTTGGAAAACTACAGGGAGAGGAGAAAATAAAGCAACTTATGCAGACCCTTATATATGGGTATTATTGGCTATGGAACTAAACCCTCTCATATATGCAAAAGTGGTAATGTGGCTCACTGATAGTCTTATTTTCAACCGAATATTAGCAGGAAGTGAGTTTGTACCTATGAACAGGGCAATTGCTTCTATTATCCCAAATCCTGAATATTCCCTTTATTGCCGAGAAATCAATAATAAAGTATTTGGGCGGCACGAAAGAGGTATAAGAGACACGGCAACAGACAAGGAACTAAGGCTAATTTCCGATATTGAAAAGTTTATTATACAACTCATAGAACAAGGAATATTAACCAACGAACAACAACTTCTAAGAGTAATTACTAACTACAAAGCCGCCTAATGACAACAAATGTAATAACCCCTAAGATAAAGAACAAAAACAGCAGGCAGCTAACAAGGAGGTATCGTATAATGAAAGCATTTCTCCTTATTAAGTTTGCTCACTTATATAGTCAGCGATGCCTACATCAATCCTTAATGAAGTCAAAGAATGACTATCACACAGCGGAGAATATATCCAATATGATAAATGATATATTCGGAGGTAAAACCTCCCCTAAAGATTTTATCTGTGATAAGAACGAGCAAGCAGATAAGTGTATTAGCCTAACCGAGGAGATGAAATCATACGAAGGGGCGCTAAAAACACTAAATATCGACCCTCAAGATGTATATGCTTTCTCTGCTGATGTAGAGTATAACAACTCAGTTCCATTATTCAGATGTTACGGACAACTTGCTATGTATGTAATAGGTCATATTATGAATTATGACTTAGGAATGATAACCAAAGATGAAGCCTTAAAAAAAATACAACACCTTAAGGATTTTGAATTTGCTCCTAAAAACCTATCTATGGTAACTCGTAAGATAGTTATTCAAGTAGAAGAAGCCTTTGGATTCGTCTTTTTGAGAAGAATTATAAGGCGCTGCAAAAAAGAGTATAAGGGTAAAAAATTTAAAGTGACAATAAAAAGTAATGTACACCTATGAAACATCAAGAAAGCACCCTACAAACCTCCTGTGTAAAATGGTTTAGGCTCCAGTATCCTAACCTCGTGATATACGCCGTCCCTAATGGTGGCAGTCGAAACGTACGAGAAGCGCAACGCCTCAAAGCTGAGGGAGTACTCGCAGGGGTTGCAGACCTAACCATATTGCTCCCCCAAGGAAAGATAATTTACATAGAGATGAAAGTAAAAGGTAATCGCCAAACTGACAACCAAAAAGACTTTCAACAAAAAGCCGAAGCACTCGGATATAAATACTATGTATGTTACAGCTTTGACGAGTTCAAAGCAATCATAGAAAAGGAACTAACCACCACTAACAACTAACAACTGATAACTGATATACCATGCTTGAAAAGATAAAAACAGCCATAGAAGAATGTACCCTTGAGTCAATAAGCAATAGCACTGCTTATATGAAGATGTTTTGCGGATTAGCAAGCAAGCATTCTATTGTATCAAATAAGGAAGTAGCTACTTTTCTGGGTATATCCCCCTCAAGCGTGAGCTACTACCGCAAGGAGCATAACAATATGCTTGCCGTTACAGAATATCAACAACTCTTCCGAAAGATAGAGAAGAAAATACTATAATCACTCCGTACAAATTACCTATTCGTTTCAACTTTGATGTGTTATTGATTGGCATCACTCCTTATTTAGGGGTGGTGTTTTTTATTCCTCTTTATTGTCTTGCTCGTACAGGTATCAGAACAAAAAAAATACAAAGAAAAAACAAATTTTATACAAACGAACATAGCAACCCATTGCAAGCCATGTCGTACCTTTGCCTTGATAATTAAGGCAAAATGGCATGGAAAGCAGAATAGGTAACCTCATTGATATTGATTGGAGAAATAACCTACACGACCTCCAACCTGAAAATATAAAAACTCCCACCAACTTAAATTTTCTCAAGGAAAGCCTTGTAAAACATGGCTTTGCCTTGCCTTTTGCTGTATGGAACGATCAAGGAAAATATTATTGTATTGACGGACATACCCGCAAACAAGTACTGTCCGAACTTGTCAGCGAGGGGGTAAGTGTCCCTACTCATCTAAAAGCCTTTGAGATATTAGCCAAAGACCGCAAAGAAGCAGTAGAAATACTCCTTGAAGTCTATAACCAAAAACACAATCCTTTTGTCAAAGATACTCTTACAGAGTGGGTAAAGGTAGAAGAGGTACAGGTCAATATTGAAAGTCTTCATGTAGAGACCCTATCAGAGCAAGACCCTAACGATATAAATATCAAACAAGAAAAGAAAGTTTGGGTACCTGATTGCCTTTTTCCCTCTAACAATCCCTATGATATTCCTACTTTGTTACCACATACACAGCCTATTTATGTAGATGTCCCTTTGCGCCCCTATGGAGCAGAAAAAAGGAGTAAGCAAGGCGTAGGTACTTATCATTTTTACGTTGATGATTACCGCTTTGAGGCTATTTGGGACAATCCCTCAGCTATCATAGAATCAGGGTGTAAGAATATCGTTGAGCCAAATTGTAGTTTATACGAAACCACCCCTATCAGTTATGGGATATTCCAAATCTACAAAAAGCGTTGGATTGCTCGTTTCTTACAGGATTACAATATAAATATATTCGTTGATTTGAACGTAACAGAAAAGTTTGCCTCTTATAACAGAATGGGCATTCCTGAAGGTTACAACGCTTTTTTTACTCGTGGTTACGAATCACGCCTTAATAACTTAGAAAAGGAACTTGTCATCGCTCAGGAAATATCAGGACTTGACAATCCGAATCTTGTTGTATATGGAGGAGGTAAAAAAGCTAAAGAGTTTTGTTGCAAGAAGAACCTTACTTGTATCAGTGAAACCACCTTAGATATATGATCCTATGGGCAAATCATCAGGTGGAATTAGGAATACTAACAAGCCTAAATCAAAAATCAGCAAAGAGAGCAAAGAGGAGGCAAGAGAACGAGAATTACAAAAGCTCAATGCACCATATAGGGAGATATACAAAGCAAAGAACGGTGCCTCCGTATCGGTAAGCCCTTATGCAGATAGAAAGGACTTACAAGAGAATATCACAACCGCCAAGGTAATAGCCGACGAATTAGGAATAAGTGTAAAGATACGTCCTCACTTGATTTTAGAAGGTTACAAAAATCCAGAATATGAGATAAAGGGGCTTAAAGCAGATAGGAAAGACACCAGTTCCTATAACGGAATAAAGAAAAACTTAGAATATGCAAAAGCACAAGGGATAGAAGCTATTGTTTATGATATTACAAAGTTTAAGGAATGGACGCCTAATGATATTGCAAGAAATTTAAAAGGTAAGATCTTAAACTATAAAGGAGCTGATTTTTTAAAAGAAGTGTTTTTTGTCAATAGCTCAAAAGCTGTTTCGTTTGCTAAACAAGATATATTAGATAACTATAGTTTGGTAGTCAATAAGATTGAAAAATTGCAATGAAAAAGCTCTAATAAGAGAGTTTAATCATCTTATTAGAGCTTTAGTGGTAGCGGCAGGAGCGCCCTCCCCCCGCGGCTTGTAAAGGATAGCCTATTACGGCACAAAAATACAAAATATTTTTCTAACCACAAATATTTTTTTAAATAAAATGGGAAAATCATCAGGAGGCATAAGAAATGATAGTCGTAATGACATCATAATGCAAAAAGGAGGAGGTACGCCCTCCAGTGTTAAGAATATAGGTAGCATCAAAGATATTACCGACAAAAAAGCTAATCGTGAGGTAAAGCGTGCTATATCAAAGTATCACTCACGAATAGGGCTTAATACTCGTGAAGTCAAACTGGCAGACCTAAAAAATGCTTATGGGATCGCTGTTATATCGAATAATTCAGGTACAGTATACCTCAATCGTAAATCATTCAACAACAGCAAAGCGATGGTAAAATCCAAGAAGGAAGAATATAGAAGAGGAGAAAAGGTCCATACCAATAAAGCTATTCAGCATACCACCATACACGAATTGGCTCATACCACTTGGACAAATCGACATACAGGAGACAAACACAAAAAAGCGGGTAAAGAGATAAAAGCCCTCTATAAACAATACACCAAAACAAAATCTAATGTATTAGGAGGGTATGCTCGCCAAAATATCAATGAGTTTTATGCAGAGGGAATGAGCAAAGCTATATTAGGTAAAAAAGACCCCTACTCTAAAAAGCTATTGGAAATCACCAAAAAGTATAAGTTATAATACACTTGCTATATATGTAATACTCTAAATAGAACAAACAATGATTTTAAAAAAAGACATCTTAAACAGAGCCTATCAAAGACATACCCAGATGGGAGGAAAAGCAAAATCTGTAGAAGCATTTGCGAAATTAGTAGTAGCAGGACTTAACATTATTCAGGCAGAGGAGGAAGAAAACGAACAAGGGCTTTTTATCTCTCACATCTATTCTGAAAAAGAACAAGAACAACTATCAGCAGGTATTGACTATAAAAACGAATTAGAAGAAGAAACAGACGAATAATGACAAACACTCCGAAAAATAGACAAACATGGATACTTGACTCTCTGAAAAGCGAGCCGAGTTTGTCATATTCGGAAGTGTGGGGTAAATATGAGGTAAAGTGGGGTAAGGGTAAAACTACCTTTGATAAAGATTGGAAACAAGCTCAAAGACAGCACCAAGAGTATCAAAAACAAGCCCAGCAGGTTAAGTTAAAGCAATCCCTCGCTACTGAAAAAGAAGCAGTAAAAAGGGGGCTTAAAACCAAAATAGACCGTATCACTATTTTGCAAAATCAGATTGACAACCTTTTAGAGAGATTGGAAAAAGGTACTCACCCACAAGAGATACGATCCCATGAAGGACAAATACAAAGATACGAACGAACGCTTACTCCCTCAGAGATAACAGCCTATAACCGTACCATTCGTGAGTTGCAGTCCGAAATATCCAAAATGGAAGGGGATTATATCAATGTAAATCAAGTAGAATTATCAGGCAGCATCGACATAGCCCAATGGCTCAAGAACAACAACAAGAACAATGATTAAGACCCAACCTGTATATGATCCTTTGTACTTGAACAAAGATAAGTTTATCATCATACTCTCCGGAGGAAGGGGGTCGGGTAAGTCGTACAACGCATCTACTTTTCTTGAACGCTTATCTTTTGAGGCAGGGCATAAGATACTATTTAGCCGTTATACCATGGTATCTGCTCATAGTTCTATTATTCCTGAGTTTGAGGAAAAGATAGAAGCAGAAGGGACACAATCCTATTTCAGTATCACCAAAACAGCTATCAAAAACACCTTTTCAGGCTCTGAAATTCTCTTTAAAGGGATTAAGACATCATCAGGAAACCAAACCGCTAACCTCAAATCCTTACATGGTATTACCACCTTCGTAGGTGATGAAATGGAAGAATGGCTATCAGAGGAGGATTACGAAAAACTAATCCTTTCTATTCGTCAAAAGGGGGTGCAATTGCGGGTTATCCTTATTCTGAACCCCTCCAATGCTGAGCATTTCATTTATAAGAAGTACATCGAAAAAACGCATAAGGTGGTAAATATTGATGGTGTGGAAGTGCAAATATCTACCCATCCTGATGTATTGCATATTCATACTACCTACTTTGATAATATAGAAAACCTTAATGAGCAGTTTTTTAAGCAGATTGATGAAATCAAAACCCAAAGCCTCGCACAAGCTACTGATGAACAAGGCAATTTTTCTCAATCTTTGTTCAACAAAACCAAATATGCTCAAAAAATCATAGGACGATGGGCTGATGTATCAGAAGGGGTAATATTTACAGATTGGGAGATTGGCTATTTTGATACTTCACTGCCTTATGGATACGGACAAGATTACGGATTTAGCATTGACCCAGATACACTCATCAAAGTAGCCGTGGATAATCGTAGCAAAATCATTTACATTGATGAAAAGTACTATAACAACAAACAATTATCCTCTGACGGACTTTATCAGCTCAATAGCACTTTGATAGATCACCCTGACGACCTTATCGTCGCTGATAGTGCCGAGCCTCGTCTGATTGCAGACCTAAGAGATAAGGGGCTAAATATTGAACCTTGCGAAAAAGGAGCAGGCAGCGTATCAGCAGGTATAACAACAATGCTCAATTATAAGTTAGTGGTAACGCCTGAGAGCTTTAACGTTATGAAGGAGCTAAAGAATTACGCTTGGAATGACAAGAAAGCAGGTATACCCATAGATAACCACAACCACTCAATAGATGCTATTCGTTATATCACTATGAGACTATTAAGTGGAACAAATAACAACCTATATCAACTCGCCTCAATGATTTAATAAGCACATAATACAACCAATATACTATGACCCAAGAAGAATTTAAACAAGATGTTTCTCTGATTGACACCACTACCTTTCAAAGGCAGTATGATGTCAAAAAGCACGAGATATTCACCAATAAGCATAAGTTCCCAGACCCTGAAATCGTAATACCTCTTACGGACGAGGTAGGTAATCCCTTATTAGATAGTCAGAACAAACCACGTTTTGAAAAGCGTACTCGTTCCCTTAATCGTATAGGACTACCTTATCAAAAGCGTATCGTTGAAATCGCTACCATGTTTCAAACAGCTATCCCCTACAAATATACCGCAGAGGACAGTCCGCTCTTTGCTGCCTTTCAAGAGGTAATCAAAGCCAACAAAATGAGCTTCTCTGATAGTGCTATTTGTACAGAGGTCAAGCGTTACACCCTTGTAGCCGAGCTTTGGTATTTGGAGGAGCAGCCCAACGAACAATATGGCGTACCTACTCAATACCTATTGCGACACAAGGTACTATCTCCACTCAAGTACAAGCTATATCCACGCTTTGATGATAATGATAATCTTATCTCTTTTGCTATTGAAAGCACCACTAAGGATAATAAAAAGACCATATTCCAGGGCTTTACCGCTGATGAGATATACACCTTTACCACAGAGAACGGCACCACTACCACAGAGGTAAAACCTAATATAATTGGCAAAATACCTGTAGTAATCTATCGCCAAGAGGAAACAGAATGGAATGCTGTACAGCACCTTATAGAGATAGCCGAGGTACAGCGTACTTATTTTTCTGAAAGTAATAAGAAGTTCGGGGAGCCTATCCTAATGATCGCAGGAAAGGTAGAGGGTAAAATGGCTGTCAATAATACAGGGGGTAAGGTCTATGAGGTCAAGGACGGAGGTAATGTGCAATTCGTAGTACCACCTAATGCTAATGAAAATTTTGACCGTGAAATGAGTATGAATAGGCGTGATATACACGAGTTCACCCACACCCCTGACCTTTCCGATGAGTTCTACGCAGGCAAGGGTAATATGCTCTCAGGAGTAGGGCGCAAACTCGCATGGCTGCCTGCTCACCTCAAGGTAAAAGATAACGAGGCTATATTTATCCCTGCCCTACAACGCCGTATCAATATCATTTTAGCCTTCCTTTCAAAGATGTATTTACCCTTTGAAAAGGAAATGAAAGATATAGATATTACCCCAATCATTACCCCTTTTGATATTGACGATGATACTGAAATGATACGTACTCTTATGGAAGCTAACGGAGGGAAACCGCTACTATCTCAACGAGAAGCAATGCAGCGTTTCGGCATTACAGACCCTGAAGCTCAACTACAACAAATCAAAGACGAGGAGAACGGAACCCTTAACGAAGCAAGTATCTAATGGACTACGATAACGAACATAGAAAACATCTACTCGCTTACCTACATCAGATAGAACGATTATTCTATGAGTGGGTAGGCTTTTCTGTGTCCTTAGCTCTCAAAACTGATTTCAAGGAGCTTATTGCAAGTACATTGTTCTCATTTGCTTATACAAAGAAAGGTAAAGCCTTTGACAAGGAGTTAGCTCGTTTCAGCAACCAATTAGATGAAATCATAAAGCAAGGCATTACCAAAGAATGGGCGTTTGCCAATCTTAAACAGGATAAGCTACTAAGGGAAGGGCTAACCAAGCATCAAAACTTAGAAGCTCTCGAAGCCTTCAAAGTACGCAAGATTAAAGATTTTACGGTCTCCAATCGTGTATGGGACATCGCTAAAAAAGCACAAAGTGAGATAGAGCTTGCTTTATCCGTTTCCTTGGAGGAAGGTAAAAGCGCTGTCCAGCTAAGCAGTGAGGTACGCAACCTTTTGAATAACCCCACTGCTTTATTTCGCAGGGTAAGGGACAGATATGGCAACCTAGTACTAAGCAAAAACGCCCAAAACTATCACCCTGGGCAAGGAGTATATAGAAGCGCCTATAAAAATGCTTTGCGCCTTGCAAGTAACGAAATCAATGTAGCCTATAAGTCCGCTGATTGGTTACGGATACAGCAAAACCCTGATGTAGTAGGATTTGAAGTACGCATATCTCCACAGCACAAAGTATATGACATGTGTGATGAACTGAAAGGCAAATATCCTAAATCTTTTCGTTTCCACGGCTGGCATGTAGGCTGTAAGTGTCATATTATTACTATTCTTAAGACTGACGAAGAACTTATCAAAGAACTCAAAGCCGATGAAACACTACCTCCTGAAAGCTCCTCTAATTACGTAGGTGATGTGCCAAGTAATTATAAGCAATGGGTAAAAGATAACAAAGATAGGTTCAAGAACTGGAAAACAAAGCCTTATTTTATTGAAGAGAATGCTAATATATACCCCCTTAAAAAAGAAGGTAAGGTAACCTTAGCAAAAAACTATGACAGAAATGACTTCAAACGGAATAAAGAAGTAGCCGATATTTGCGCTAAACAAACAGGATTTGACTTTCATATTAGAGAACATATAGAGAAGGACGGGCTAACAAATCCTGAATATCTGATAAATGACACTTTTTTAGGCGATAGAAAGTCAATAACATCAAACACAGGTATTATAACTCAGATAGATGCTGCTAAAAGGCAAATGCTTAATTCTCTTGTAAATCCCAACAAGAACCCCTATTGCATAGTATGGGATTTAGACGAAATAGAGGATATAGATTGGGGTGAGATAACACACAACCTATCCAAAAAAGTCACTAAAGAAAGAGGTAAGTATATTGAAGGTATGTTTTTTCAATACAAAGGAAAGGCTGTATATATGTCAAGAGAAAGTATAGTTAATAGAGATTATAAAATACTTGACAATATTAAATAATCACAAAGCCCTACCTTGATAAAAGGTAAGGCTCTGTTTTGGGGCAAATTTAGCTATTCACCGCGTTTGCTTCTTTATACTTGATGAAAAGTAAGTCTTTTTAAGACACCTCAAAAATAACTGTACATTATCTTTGAGGTGCTGGGGGTGTGGGCTTTGTAGCTTATCAATAGAAGCGTCCCTCACCTTCGTAAAGTTTGTAAATACCCTTTACGACAATGCAAAGGTACAACAATTCTTTTAAATAGCAACAAAAATATGAAAATTAACACTATTGACATACAAACTACTTATCATACCTACCTTTTAGAAGGTAATTACAAGGATTTGCTTTGTTTTCCCCCTCTCAAGAAACTAAATAGTAACGATTGGGCAGAATATTACGGCAAAGAGTACGACACAGACGATCCTCAACTGGACACCCTCTCTATATCCTTGTCTTTTGTTACCAAAAGCAACCAATATGACGCCTTTATAACCTTTTTATCTGCTCAAACCTATAATAATTTTTATTTTGATGAATTGGGTAAGTCTTTCCGATTACGATTTGTAGGAGTGAGAAAAGCAAAAAAAGAACAAGGCTACATCACCTATGAGCCTACTTTTGCCAATGATACCCCCTTACAAGGTTATACCTATATTGCCCCTAATGACACTTTACCTCCTTCAGGTTTTACCATTGACAACATAGACCTATCCAAGTATGGTATTTACCTATTAGAAGAGAATGAAAGTAACTTGCTAAAGAGCTACGAGGTAAAAGAGCACCTAACCACTAACAGCAGCACCATTGCAGGGGTACAATATGCTGAATATCCCAACGTATTTAAGGAGCGTACCATTGAGCTTCTCTGCTATATCAAACAGCCGATTAATCGCTTTTGGAAATTGTATGAAGCGCTTCTATATAACCTTTCTCAGAGAGGAGAACGTACCATTAATGCTTTTGGTAGTACCTTTAAAGCTATCTATCAGAAAGCAAATATAAAAGAAGTGATACTCACAAAAGATACTTTGAGGGTAGAATTTACCATTTCCTTAGTGGTAGTATAAAAAAAAGACAAAAAAAGAACAAAAAATATACAAACTGATATAATAAGCACGTCTTGAGTATGGTGTATCTTTGTGCTTGGAAATTAACCACTAACCGCTAATAACTATGCAACTACACTTTAACAGCACCTATATAGACATTCTCACCACTGATGAGAGCTACCGATACCGCTCCATTATGGGGGAGCATACCCTAAACCTATACTTTTCCTTATCTACTTACACAGATATACCTACTGGGGCATGGTGTGAGTTCCAAGGAGAACGCTATACCCTCAATCAGCCTGCTAAAGTGGTGAAGCATAACAGTCGACACTTTGAATATACCCTTACCATGGACAGCGAGGGGGCAAACCTGAAGAATTACAAGTTTCGTAATCCAAATGATAAGACCCTCAAATTTCCTTTCACAGCCTCTCCTCGCTACCATATACAAATATTGGTAGATTGCCTTAATATGATAGATAGCGGTTGGCAGGTAGGCACCACGATTGAAGCTAATGAGAAATTGATTAGCTACAACCATAATAACTGCCTGGAAGCTTTAGACATGATAGCTAAGGCTTTTGAGACAGAATACGAGATTATAGGTAAAACGATACACCTTCACAAGGTAGAATATTTCAAAAATAATGCATTACCACTCCAATATGGCAAGGGCAAAGGGTTTAAGACAGGTGTAAGCCGTACTACCGAGCAAAGTCGCATTACCCGTCTTTATGTACAAGGGGGCGACCGCAATATTGACCGCTCTAAGTATGGCAACAAGGAATTATTACTACCCAAATCACAAGAGTACGTATATGAAGGGGTAACCTTTGTTTCAGACGACAAAGGGCTATCAATAGCTATCAAGAATGCGCAAAATAACGGCTTTATTAACGAACAAAGCCTTGACCTTTCCCATATATACCCAAGTCGTAAAGGTACGGTGTCAGCTGTTTTTGAGGTTGATAAAGCCAAACATTTCTATGACTTTGCAGACACATCTATACCTCAAGCATTGAACTTTGCAGACCTCCAAATAAAGGGAGAGAAAATGGTGATATACTTTGAAAGTGGTATGTTATCAGGTAGGGAGTTTGAGATTAGCCGTTATGAGCATAGCAGCGGCTATAAACATAGTGCACGCCGCTTTGAGATAGTCCCCAAGGAAGAGGATGGCGCCACCATGCCTAATGATATATTTAAACCCGCTGTGGGTGATCGTTATTCTGTATATAACATGCACCTGCCTACTGCTTATATTTGCGATAACGCTACCAAATCAGGAGCCAGTTGGGAGATGATGAAGGAAGCATCTAAGTATCTGTATGAAAACCGAGCAGACCTATTTACTTTCACTGGTGATTTGGACGGAATATGGGCAAAAAAGAACTGGGCAAATGTAGGCGGACGGCTCAAAATGGGAGGATATATCAACTTTTCAGATAATGAGTTTCAGCGTACCCCCGTGGCTATTCGCATTGTAGGGCTTAAAGAGTATGTAAATAACCCCTATAGCCCACAAATAGAACTATCCAACAAGGTACAAGGACAATCCTTTTCCTCTGAAATACGCAAACTCCAAAATCAAGAGGTATATTTTGGAGAGATGAACAAGAAAGCTATATCTGAGACTAAAAGAAGTTGGCGTAACGCCTTAGAGACAATCAAGCAAGTAGAAGAAGCGTTTCCTGAATATACCAAGAGCATTATTCCTGCCACAGTACAAACAATGATGGCTTTGGTGGGTAATAAGGCAGGACAATTTGCATTTGTTGCTAATAAGACCAACCCTATCACTGTGCCTCACACCTTGTACTTTGATAGAAACAATAAGCAAATCAAAGCAGGTAGTGGCTGGATAAAACATTACACACTTGGTACAACTGACATTAAACCAAGCCACTCCGCAGATGATTATAAGTATTGGTATGTTTCTTCCTTTGTATCAGGAAGATTAGACGATAAGGCTAAAACCTATTACCTATATATCAAAGCGAGCAAAATAGCTGAGACCGCTCAGTTTGTTTTATCAGAGAACAAGATAGGCATGGAGCAAGAAGCAGGATTTTACCACTTTCTATATGCCACAGTCAATTCTGAGTACGATGGTGAGCGAGGAATAGCCCAAATCAATGGCTTTACCGAGATTACAGGCGGGCAATTAGTAACCAATAAAATCAGTTCAGGAAATGGAGAGCAGTATATCCTGCTCTTAGATAATGAAATCATTATCAAAGCCAATTTACGTATCACTGACGGAAACAAGACAGAAATAAAACAACTTGTAAATCCTGATTTACTTTCATTGGAGAGTAGGTTAAAGCAGTACTCTAATGAACAAACTAGCAATATCCAAGTAGGAGGACGTAACTTAATTCTCAATAGTAAAGAGGAACGATATAAAGAGTATAAAGGCACTTCAGAAGATTATATTATTTATCAATTAGCAGGAGGAATATTAGAAAAGAACACCAAATATACGCTAACATTAGAATATAAGAGTCAAGATTTACGAAGTGTAGATTTGTTTTTTATAAATGAAGGAGCATCTCAAACACCTAATAAGAATATATCTAATACAAATGGTGAATGGAAAAAAGAATCATTCACTTTTACAACAAATGATAAGTCCCCAAAAGGATATATTCGCATTGATAACAATGGTAGTGATTTAGGTAATGTAACTTCTAAACTATGGACAAGGCTTGTTAAACTTGAAAAAGGAAATATCTCTACGGATTGGTCTCCCGCTCCTGAGGACTTAGAATCTTTAATACAAACAGAACAACAAGCCCGCGAGCAAGCTATTGCTATAGCTAAAAATGCAAATGAAACCTATGCACGAGCTCAATCAGAATTAACCAAAGCCCAAGCCGTAGCAGAAGCTAATCGACAAGCAGGAATAGCCCTAACAGCCGAGCAACAAGCGCGTATCTTACAACTTCAACAAAACCTACAACAAGCTAAAACCTTTGCCGAGCAAAAGGTAAATGAGTTAGATATAGGAGGTCGTAATTTAGTCCTCAACAGTAAAAATGAGGTGTATAAAGAGTATAGAGGTACTTCTGAAGCATACATTATTTACCAAATTGCAGGTGGTCAATTAGAGCCTAACACTCAATATACATTATCTTTGGAGTACAAGAGTCAAGATGTTAGAAGCGTTGATTTATTCTTTATATCCGGTTCAGGTCAGCATAAATCAAAAGAGCAATTACCTAATACTAATGGAGCTTGGAGAAAAGAAATATTTACTTTTACAACAGGGAACAACCCTAACCAAAGAGGTAATATACGTATTGATAACAATGGAAGTGCATTAGGTAACGTTACATCTAAACTATGGACAAGATTTATTAAGCTTGAAAAAGGCAACAAACCAACTGACTGGTCTCCCGCTCCTGAGGATATTGAGAACAAGGTAGCCGACATTCAAACAGACTTACAGGTTGCTATCAATAATGCAAGAGCGCTTATAGCTGTTGAAACACAAAATCGCCAAAAAACAGATACCAATGTGTCAAAATTGGTAAATAAAACCAACTTCCTAAGCGACACTTACACAGTAGGGAACGCTATGGCAACCGGTACTATGATACTTGGGAATAGTTTAGGAGTTCAAGCGGGTGTTACAGGTGTAGGAGCTGCTAATAATGATATACGATTTTGGGCAGGTAGTAATTATACAGATAGAAAAAGAGCGCCTTTTATGGTTATGCAAGATGGAACGATGTATGCAACAAAAGCTAATATATCAGGAGAAATTAACGCTACAAGTGGAAGTTTTACAGGGCAAGTGAATGCAACCAGTGGAAAGATAGGAGGTTTTCATTTAACAAATGATAGTATTATTCATTCTACAGATACAAATACCCCTCCTAGTAGAATAGATAGTTGGAAAAGAGACACTAGATATGCTTCTATTTCTTCTAATTCTATTATATATAGGGATAATGGGGAACAAAACGGCATTTATAGACATGTGATGATGGGTCAGACAGTGGCACCAAGTACAGGGGCTAAAGGAGCTATGCTACGAATAGATAGCATAGAAAACAATGACACTTGGGACAATATCGGAGCAAGATTAGAGGTCAAAGGAGCAAGAGTTAATAACGTAGCTCTTGATATTGTAGAAGGAGATGTAAGAGTAAAAGGACAAAAAGGATATACAGGTAGTTTCATGGTATCAACAGGTGTAGGGGGTAGATCTATTCAGATATTCGTAACAAATGGAATTATTACTAATGTAGCAATGTAACTAAAAATTAACAACTCAAAAACTTTATAAAATGCAAATCATTCAACAAAAAACAAGTATCTCAGCGCAAGAAGAAGCGCATGGAGTAAACATTATTTACTCTTACGAATTTGAGAAAGACCAAAAACCATACTTTGTGACTTTCTCGGCCTCTCGAAAGGACGAAGCAGGTAATTACATTGTGCCTATCCAAGGAACTGTAACTGAGCACAATTTTGATGTGCAAAATAACAATTTCCAAGTCTCAGATATTGAGTTATACAAGCACATTCACGAGGCTTCTATGACTATTATCAAAGGAGAAAGCACTGAAAAACCAAAAGCCAATGGTAAGGAAAAATAGGTTTCTCGTGCCAAAAGGATATAGGGCAATCACCCTATGTCCTTTCATCTTCGTTCGCAACGATAGTGATAAGTACGATAAAGAGCTTATCAATCATGAACGTATCCACTTGCGACAGCAAAAGGAACTACTGATACTCCTCTTTGCCATTTGGTATTTCCTTGATTTTCTTTTCAAGTATTTACGCTATCGCAATTGGGATAAGGCTTACCGCAATATCATCTTTGAAAGGGAAGCCTACAACAACCAAAGCAACCTCAACTACCTCAAGGTAAGGGGTATATGGTGGTTTTGGGGACAATGATTAAATAATTAATTCTAAATCTATGAATAAACTTTTACAATGGTTTTTAAAAGCTAAAATGAAGGTGGCTATATGGGCAACTCCAGTGGTACTACTATTCTACTTTGACGATAAGATACACCTCAGAGATAGGGTGTATTACTTCTTCATTGCCTTTTTTAAAAGCATTCCTTTGTTGATGCTGTACTCATATTTCTCTATGTGGAAAGACAAAAATGAGTTCTTTTATGCAGGTATCTGTACAGCGTTATTGCTTAATGCTTTGGTAGGAGGGGTGTATCATTTTAAGGCAGGAACCTTTGACATCAAGGACGCTCTTGTCAAAAACGCAACAATGGTCTTTATCATAGCGGTTGTTTATATTTCCTTATCCTTGCTTAGCATCCCTCTTGATGAATCTGAAATGGGTAAGATGTTTAAAAGCGTAGTACAACTCACCACATTACTATATCCAGTGAGTAAAATCCTAAAGAACGCATTTATCCTTACAAATGGGAAGTTTCCTCCTCAATTCGTTATGAAAGCCTTATATAACTATGAAAGGGAGGGCAAATTAAAAGATTTCTTTGATGAAATAAACGGAACAAAAACAAACGAACCTAAAACAGAAGACAATGAACCAAACACAGATTAATTTTATCCAAACCTACAAGCCAGTAGCTCTTGAAAGCGAGCGAAAGACAGGTATTTCTCACCTCTTTATTCTTGCTCAGGCAGGTTTGGAGAGTGCATGGGGGAAAAGTCCTATAGGGAATAATTTCTTTGGTATAAAAGTACCTAAGAGCCTTATTAGTAGCACTCCCAATGAGAAAAAACAACTCCTAAGAACAACAGAGGTACTCACTACTCCTAACGAAAATAGCAAATTCCCTGAAGTGATTAGTATCACCAAGCGTACAGACGGCAAATACTTGTATATCGTACGAGATTGGTTTATGAAATACGATACCCCTGAAGAATGCTTTACAGACCACGCTAATTTCTTTTTCAGGAACAAACGATACGCCAAGGCGTTAGATGTCAAAGCAGACCCTTACAAGTTTGCCGAGGAAGTAGCAAAGGCAGGCTATGCCACTGCTCCGAACTATGCAGAGAGCCTCAAAGCACTAATTAAAGAAATTGAAAAAGTAAAATAGTTATGTATGAGAAAGAAATTGTATTTACTATTAGCTCTTATGGTGCTTTTCGGTTGCGGGAGCAAGAAATCAAACCGAACCGAGCTGAAAGAAGAGCAAAAGAGCGAAAGGAAGGAGGTAAAAGACAACTCCACACACGTAGAAAAGTCCCAAAAGGTAAGCGCTTTTGAGGTACAACAATCCCAATCCTATGAAATCTCCCTTGAGAGTGATAAGGACAGTGTAGGTAACGCAAAGGAAGTGGTGTATTATCGTATCAGGGACGGCGACAAGGAGACCATAAGAGTACAGGGCGGAAAGGTTACTCTTAAAACCATAGACAACCTTTCTAAGAGCTTGCAACAAGCTAATAGTACTCTTTATATAGATAATAAGATAAGCCAAAGATCCGAGACACAAAGCCAATATACACAAGCCACTAAGCAGGTGCAGAAAGAAGTTAGAACAATTCCCTTTGCCCTTATTATTAGCATTTTGCTGATTGGAGTGATTGCCTTGCTCTTGTGGAGATTTAAGCTGTTTCGGTAAATAATTAAGCCCTCGTAGTGAGGGCTTTTTTTATTGCATGGCATTTTTATCCCCAAACAAACAGAAAAACAAAAAAAATACAAAGAAAAAACAAATTTTATACAAACTGATATACATCTTATTCTCAAGCCCTTGCGTACCTTTGCGGTAAAACAAATATTGTACATCTTATGGAAAAAATCCTACAAGCTCTCAAAACCAAGTATGCGCACTTGGGGTTAGAGGAAAACATCTTAAAAGCAATCGCTACTCGCTTAGCGGCTGCGGTTAAAGACGATACGGAAATTGAAAACGCCGTAAAAGGAGTTGAGGAAGAAGTCAAGCTATTGCAATCAGTAGCAGACAAAGGGCGCACAAGCCTTACAAAAGCTGAGGAAGCTCGCAAGAAATTAGAGAAAGAACTCGAAGAAGTGAGGGCTAAATCTAATCCAAATCCTCCTGCTCCACCCACAGAACCTAAACCTGACGAAATGCCAGCGTGGGCAAAGGGTCTTTTGGAAGCTGTTACCAATCAAGGTAAGGCTATTCAAGCATTTCAAGAAGAGAAGCTACAACAAACCGCTAAGGAACGTTTCCTGAACCAACTCAAAGCGCAGGGGGTATCGGAGCCGTTCTACAAACATCACTTAGGGCGTACTTTCAAAGACGATACCGAAATGGACGCCTTTGTCAGCGAACTAAAAGCTGATGAACAAGCGTTTTTACAGACCCAAGCCAATACAGGGCTTTCCTCTCATTCAAGTAATGTGTTAGGAGGTGGTACTGATGCTAATGGCGTATCAGCAGATGTACAAGCCTATATTAATGAAACTTTCAAAAAACAGTAAACACTTATGAAACAAGTCCAAATTTCAGACAAAGCAGGTCGCCAAATAGTCGTATTTGACCAAGAGGATGCTACCTACCCTGGTGGGGTGTATATAGACCCTACTACTGCTAAGGCACGCTTTACTGACGGAGTTATTCCCGCAGGCACTCTTGTAGTACCTAATACAGATGGTACTTTCAAGGTGGTAAATGAAACCCTTTCACAAGCTAATACTGCGGGAGCCGTTGGGCTAACCGCTCACGATGTAGTCATTGACGATATGCCGCTCGTAGCAGTCGTAATGGCGGGAACAGCACGTAAAGAGGCGCTACCTGACAAAGAAAAGGCAGGGGTAGCTTTCTTGCGTACTGCTTTACCACGTATCTCATTCATTTAATAATCTTAAAAACTAAAAACAGATGAATATAAACGCAAACAACATTATCCCTGAGTTTTCTCAGCCTAATATGAATGCTGTTATTCAAGCCTACCCATTAGGAGAGTTACGCTACCGTGAATATTTTCCTTTGTCGTTCAACCCTTATCTTACTTACTCTAATATTGAGGGAACTGATGGGGCTAAAATAATGGCTGACATAGTAGCTATTGGCTCAAAAGCACCACTTAAAGGGCGTGAATTTGTGGAAAGTATCAAAGGAGAAATCCCAAAAGTAGAAATTGCCAGAAAATTAAACGAAAAAGACCTCATTACGCTTCAGCAACTTCGTTATGCAGTAAATGCTAATCCTACTAATGCAGGTATAAAAAACCAATTGACTGGTAAGATATACGAAGACCCTCGTTTTTGTATTGATGGTATAAATGCTCGTATGGAGTGGATGGCTAAACAACTTGTGTCTACTGGTAAATACAAAACTACCGCTACCAATAATGATGGAGTAGTGAATGTATCGGTAGACTTCAAGGTGAAAACACAAAACGCACTCAAGAAATGGACGGATGCCGATGCAAATCCTGTAGAAGAAATCGAAAAATACCAAGAAGAAGCCAAAGGCAAAGGGTACAGCTATACCACTATCACTATGAGCCGTGCCACTCTCAATCAGGTATTGAAGAACAAAAATACACGTGCTTTTGTGTTAGGCGTTCCTATCAACGCTACTACCATTTTGCCCGATGTGCGTTTAGAACAACTTAATGCCGAACTTGCTGAACGTGGATTGCCTATTATCAAGGTATGGGAGTCTTTCATCAGCTTTGAGGGTAGAGACGGAGCAGTAACAATGGAAAATGGTTGGGAAGAGGGTAACATATTATTCTCTACTTCAGCATTGTTGGGTAGTACTCAATACACGACTACTCCAGAGTTCACAATGGACTTTGCCGATGTGATGAGTAAATCTATTAAGGATAACTTCATTTTGGTAAATACTTTTGGGCATCAAGACCCTATATCAGTATCTACAAAAGCTACAGCGTTCGCTACTCCTGTATTGAACGACTCTAAGCGCAAACTCATCATCAAAACAAAGTTCTAAAATGACAGCGCAAGCGTATATTGATGAAAAACTCAAACTCTGGAATGTAGAATACCCCACGACCCTACTCATTGCAGAAATGCAACGGGTAGGATTGGGGCTTTCAGATGAGTTCAACGAGGAGAATGAGAGAAAGACAAAGCTGTTTTTCTACAATCTCATTCCTGAACTCTTATTGCGCCCAGTGTCCTTTTCTGAGGGTGGTTTATCCTTTTCTTATGACAAATCAGCTATTACAGCATTTTACAATCTCCTTTGTAAGCAACTCGGTAGGGTGAATTTGTTGGAGGAAAAAGCCACTGTAAGAGATATTACCAATATGTTTTAAAGATGAAGATATACCCTTATTTACTTAGAAAAAAAGTGTCCCAACAGCCAACTATCAATGAAGATGGCATACCTACCTACCCCACAAACCCTATGACATGGGAGGAAGTAGGTGTATGTCGTGATGAGATAGCAGGAGCAGGGCAAAAGATAACTAAAGTAGATGGGCAAATCTTTGATTGTACCGCTACTATCTATGCTCCGAAAGGAACGCCTACCATAACAGCAGGCACCACGGTTCAGGTAGTAGATAACGAGGGTAATATCCGCCTTGAAAAGCAGGTAATTCGTTTTTCCACTGATTATTTCCATTGCCGTATATTCGTATGATAACACCACAATTCACACCCGCAGATATTGAGCGTATGCTCCAAGAAAAGATAGCCAAATACGAGGAGAAAATCGTTCGTATCCTGCGCTTTGTAGGTGAAAAGTGTATCAATGAAGCACGTGAATATGGTAGCTATCAGGATAGAACTGGTAACCTCCGTTCGTCCATTGGGTATATTGTCTTGAAAGACGGCAAACCCATTGAAAAAGGGGGATTTACTCCTACTGAAAGAGGAACAAAGAAAGGAAAAGACGGACAAAAAGAGGGTGAAGCATTCATCAATAAGGTAATATCTCAATATCCAAAGGGGTTTGTACTTGTGGTGGTTGCAGGAATGAAGTACGCAAGCTATGTAGAAGCCCGTAATTACAATGTACTTACTTCCGCTGAACTATTGGCCGAGCGAGAAGTTCCGAAACTCTTAAAAGCATTATCTCAATGAAAAAAACAGCCTCACAAATAGAAGCCGACCTATATAAGTACTTTAAGGATAAGATAAACCCGCTTATCAACGGGCAAACCTACCGCAATGGGGTACGACCCTTGAACTCACAGAAAGAGGATTGTGTAATATCGTTCCTTACAGGCTTAGATGGTCAATATCAAACAGGCGTGGTCAATATCAATATCTTTGTCCCTATGGTCAAAAATAACGATAATCAGTACATGAAAGACTTCGTACGATGTGATACTATCGAGCAGGCTTTAATGCCAATCATAGAGAATGCAAAAACGGCCCTACGCAATTACAGATTAGAGCTTCATCAGATGATACAGACCTTTGAGGAAAGGGATATAAAGCAGTTTTTCATCAACGCAAAAATTAAATTTAGGTATAACACTTTTAATAATTAAAAAATTAACATTATGGCATATACAGATAGTAATGACACCGCTTGGGGAAAAGTAGTTTTCAAGTATGGTGCGCCTGGAGCAGGAGGTTCTATGGGTACAGTCCTTAAAACATTAGGAGTTGTCAAAGAAGATAGTTATTCTTTGGAAACAGAAGACGGAAAAGAGTACAAGTTTACTGCAATTGGTGGAGAGGTAATTGACCAATTAAAAGGAGAACCCACATTAAAAGCTAAACTTACAGTTAAGAACCTTAATAAGGCTCTAATTTCTGAAATTTGGGATATTGAGGAGTCAGGTGATAATCTTATCGTCAAGTCTCTTATATCTACTAAGAAATTTTCAGTTTCTATTACTCCTGTAACATCAGGCAGTGAAAAAATAGATATTTTCTATTGCTCTATGAGTGGGAAACCTACCTATAGAGGTGAAGATGGTTATTGTGTAGATCTTGAAATGACTATAATTAAGACTGCTAAAGGATTATTTTCAATTGGAAGGGTAGCGTAATTATGGAAGAAAAAGTAGCACAAACACTACTTGAAGAACCAACCACAATAATCATTGGGGGCGAAGCGTATAAAGTCGCTCCGCCCTCTATTATTACACTGGTAAGGGCTTCAAAGTACATCAGCAAGATACCCGCCGATACCATTGACGAGAAGCATATATTCGGCTCTATTGTTCATAAGGCGGAAGATTATGAGAATATAGCATGGGCTGTGGCTGTTATCCTCTTAGGTAACCGCTTCACAGAGACAGCACGCCCGCCTTTTTGGCAGTTTTGGAAACGAAAGAAGCATATTACCCAAGGGGAGGTATTAGTCCAAAAACTCACCAAAGCCCCAGTATCTGAACTCTCTGAAGCCTTTTTTAAGGCATTAGGGCAAATGGATATACGCTCTTTTTTCGTCATTTCCACTTCCCTCAAAGGAATGATGATAACAAAACCAACGAAGGAAGTGGAGAACGAAACGATAGTATCTGGGGACTCGTAGGCTCGTTTGCCAAGCAATATAGGCTAACCTTTGACTATGTCCTAAATATGAGCTATGCCAACGTAATGCTATATAGCTCTGTGATACCCTCGTATGATTACGATAAGAAAGATAAAAAGGAAGCACCAAAAAATGAAACACGAACTGACTTTGCGGGCTTTCTTTCAAAATTAAAAGCACTTCAGTAGTGGTTAGCGATTAGTTGTTAGTTGTTAGACTATGGCAGCTAATCATTAATCACTAACCACTAATCATTAATATTATGCAAGAAAACGAAGGAAAACTACTCTTTGAAGTAAGAGCAGACCAAAGTGATATAAAGAAAGATATAGAAGCTATCAAAAAGCAATTTGAGAGCTTAACCAAGAAAACCCAAGAAGAGGGAGAGAAGCAAGCGCAAGTATGGCAGAACCTCATCAAGGGGGCGACTGCTTATTTCACTTTTCAGGGAGCCTCTGCCTTTATAAAACAAGTGATAGCCGTTCGCTCCCAGTTTCAACAACTTGAAATTGCCTTTGGCACCATGCTAAAGAGCAAAGAGAAAGCCAATGCCCTAATGGCACAAATGACTGATTTGGCAGCTAAAACCCCTTTCGGACTACAAGAAGTATCAGAGGGGGCTAAGCGCTTGCTTGCTTTTCAAGTTCCTGCAGAGGAAGTAACGGAGACGCTTAGGCGTATGGGTGATGTCGCTGCGGGATTAGGCGTGCCTATGGGACAACTCATTCATGTGTATGGACAGGTCAAAGCACAAGGAAAGCTAATGACGAATGACCTATACCAGTTCATGAATGCAGGTATTCCTATCATTGCTGAATTGAGTAAGGTTGTGGGTAAGAGTGAAACCGAGATTAAAGACATGGTCAGCGCGGGAAAGATAGGCTTTCCTGAAGTACAAGCCGTTATCAAGGGTATGACAGACGAGGGCGGGCTTTTCTACAACCTAATGGCAGAGCAGAGTAAAACCCTAAGCGGCCAATTGTCCAACTTGGAAGATAACTTTGACAATATGCTCAACGAGATAGGCAAGGCTACTGAAGGAATCGCTTCAGGAGCTATCTCAAGCGTGGCTTTCTTGGTAGAGAACTATCAAACCTTGGGTAAGGTGATAGCGGGGCTTATTGCAACCTATGGGGCATATCGTACAGCTGTATTGGTGAATATTGCCCTTACCAAAGGCTGGGCAGTAGCAGCTAAGGAAGATGCTATTGCAAAGGGGATACAGACTATTGCTACTAATGCAGCTACTGTTGCCACTAAAGCCCTCAATGCCGCTATGAAAGCCAATCCTTATGTACTGGTAGCTACCGCTGTAGTGGGGTTAGGAGCTGCTATATGGGCGCTAAAGGATAACACCACAGCCGCTGAGAAAGCACAGCAGGATTATAACAACCAAAAGCAGCAAGCCATAGACTGGGAGCAGCAGCATAAGCAAAAGATTGACGACCTGATAGAGAGTGCCACTAATCAAGCATTAGCAGATACAGAGCGACAAAAAGCCCTTATTGCATTGCAAAATGAATACCCTAATATCTTTGCTAAGTATGATATTGAGACTCTTAAATTAGCAGATATACTTAAACTCAAGCAGGAGATAGCCCAATATGATGCTGAACAAGCTGTAAATAAACGAAACAATGATTATAAAAACTCTAAATCAGATGTTGAAACATTTAAAGAGTTTATGAAATCTCCATACGACAAGAATAGTTACAAAAAATACATATTAGATACAGGGTTATATGGAAGAATTAACGAGGATTTACGAGGTTTTATATTAGGTTCTGAAAATCAGAGAAAAAAAGTATTAGAATATCTTACTGAAAAATCTAAAATTAAGCATGGTGATGTAAAAGGTGACAGAGTAGCCGCTTGGAGCATGGATGTGAAAAACCTATCAGAGGAAGAGATTAAGAGAGAGTTAGAGCACAGACAAAAACTAATTGCGGACTTGCAAAAGCAGAAGAAAGCAGGTAACAAATGGGCTTCTCATGGGGTGAATTTCGGAGGTGATTGGTTTGCTTTCAACGAAGAAGAACTACAAGCACAATCAAAGACCTTACAGGCACAATTGGATAAACTCCATGAGCAGACATATAGTTATACTGACCTTTCCAAAAAGTATGCTACTGCGGTGAAGAAAGCAGAGCAAGAACTTGCAGATATTACCAACAACAAGGCAGGATATAAAACTGAAAGTGACTATCAGAAAGCTGTTGCTGAAGCTAAGGAGAACCTTAAACAAGCAAAAAAAGTATATGATGATTTTTCAGTAGGTAATGATAAAAAAGCAAAAGCCGCCAAAACCAAATCCGAACTCCCTACTTTTGACTATGAAAAGGATAAAAGGGACAAGGAACGTTTGGAAAAGGATAGAATGTTTGAGGAGGACGAAGCTAAAATCAGAGCAATGAAGGACGGCGGAGAAAAACGTAACGCCTTGCTTGTTCTTGAGTATGAGAAACGAGCCGAGACAATCAAGCGAAAAGGAGAAGATGAGTTACAGGCTTTTATTGAAACAGAGAAGCAGAAAGCAGAAGCAGAGGGCAAGTGGAAGAAAGGGCAATATTTTAACACTGATACCCCAGCCATTCAAGAAGAAAAGGCAAGAATAGCTAAAAATCAGGAAGTCCTCAACCAGGACAATTTAGACGAATATACCCGCCAGCAGGAGGCTATGTATAAAGAGCTATTGGAGAAGTACCAAACCTATACAGACCAACGCAAAGCCATTGAGGAGAAGTACAACGCTGACATTGCCGCCTTACAAGGCAAGTTAGGGGCAGACGCTCCACAAGTGAAGAAAGCGCAAGACGAAAAAGCTCGTGAGCTTAAGAAATTGGACATACTCTACAAGAAAGAGGGTACAGCCATTGCTAAACTCTTTGAGAATATGAGCAAAAAGACTGTCAAGGAGATACGTGAGACCATAGCCGATGCTGAAGCCGAGATTGACGCCTTAGCAAGTACTCTTGACATGAGCTATAAGGACAATGTAGAGTTTATCCAAAACCTTAAACAGCAATTAGAGCAGGCAAGAGATACAGCTGATCGCAGTGATACAGTATTTGGCAGGCTTGGTAAAAACATTCAGGCACTATTTAAGTTTAAGCCCAATACGATAGAATGGAAAGAAGCGCTTCAAGGAGTCCTTTCAGATGCTCAGTCAATTACTGGAGAGTTTGGACAGTTAGGACAAGAATTTGAAAAACTGGGGCAGAGTAATGGGAATGAGACATTGAAACGTATAGGACAAACTATGCAAACGGTAAGCAATACTCTTAACCGTACATTATCAATGGCGCAGACAGGAGGATCTATAGGAGGAGGCTGGGGTGCTGTTATCGGAGCTGTAGTAGGATTAGTTGCATCGGGTTTTGAGGCACAATCAAAAGCACGATTGGAACATGAAAAGAAACTTAAAGAAATCGCCGCTTCAAAATTAGCTCAGCAGAGTGAATATAACAGACTTCTTTGGGAAGAACGAATGCTAATGAAAGGAAACACTTCTGTTTTTGGAACTAAAGAAATCGCAAATTCATTAGAATATCTAAAGATATACAATGATGAATGGACAAAGTTACAAAAGAATTTATTTGATGATGGGAATGTTAGAAGTTATTGGGATACCCGCACAGCAAAAGATTATAATTTTTATGAAGAGTATAAAAAAATAAAGAGTACAAATGATAAGTTTGAAACTTCTTTAGATAAAATCAATATTGTATCAGGAAGTCATAAAGAAGGTTTTCTTTGGTGGAGAAAATCAGTTAATGACTATAGCAAATTAACATCAATGTATCCTGACTTAATTAAGTCAAATGGAGAATTTAATAGAGAATTAGCTGAAAGTATAGTCAAAACAGAACAATTTGGAGAAGGAGGAAAGGAAGCACTACAAGAAATAATAAACCAATATGACCGAGCTCAAGAAGCACAAAAAAAGTTTGATGAATATATTAAAAATACTTTTGGCGAACTTGGTAAATCTATTACAGATAACGTATATAATGCTCTACAGAAAGGAGAGAACGCTTTTGATAGTTTTGCTAAATCGGTAGGAAGTGTAATAGGCAAATTAGGAAAGCAACTGATGTATGAACTCTATGTATCTAAACCTTTCGAAGAACTTCAGAAAAAACTAAAAAAAGCAGGAGAAGAAAGTGGTGATAGTGAAAATTTTGCGAGACAGTCATCTCAATTAGTGTCTAACTTTGGTAACGCTATGAAAGGTAAGGTTTCAGAAATGGAAACATTCCTTAAACAATGGAACGAGATGGGTAAAGCGAATGGCTTTGATTTCCTCAACGAGCAACGAAAAGCCGTAGAAAAAGGATTTACACGTATGAGCCAAGACACAGGAGAAGAACTCAATGGACGTTTTACACTTATGACGGCTTTAGAGAAGCAAACGGTTGATGGCGTAAAGGAAATGCACCAATCTTTAGTGAGTCTTTCAGAAAGACAATTAAGACACCTTGCAAACATTGATACCAATACATACCAACTTCACCAAGTAAAAGATGATATATCAGGAATGAAAAAGGATATGGCAGGAGTGAAACGAGGAATAGATGAACTTACTACTAAAGGCATTAAATTGAAGCCATAATAAAAGCCCCTTAATTGGGGCTTTTATTTTACCAATCATCTTTGTTTCGATTGTCAATATCTTTTATTATTGCATTAACCAATGTGTTAAAAAAATTTTCTATACTATTTTTTGAATTTTCATCTTTCAATTTCCCATCTTTGTTAAATGTACTATAAGTACCAAAAGCACCACCACCACCTACTAAAGAATATCTATGATTATTATTAAATCCATCTCCTTTGGTCTTCGCTATGATAGGGGTGTTTATTCTTATTTTATTATCTTTAAAATCTATAGTCATAGTGTACTCTAAATCAAACTTACGATTGCATCCCCCCATAAAATTACCATAACAAATACCTCCACTTTCAATTCCATTGATAGAGATTATTTTCCCTTCAACTTTACTTATAGCATCATTTGCAGAAACATAATAATTTGTAAGAGCAGTAAGGACACTTATATACAATTCATTAGCAGTTTTTCCTTCAAAATTATATACAAGGTAGTTTTTGCTTGGGTCTTTTTCATCAACCATTCCGTCTTTTGTTAATATAAATTGGCTATACCCTAAAAAAGGGACACAACTCATAATGAGCAATAATACTTTTTTCATGTGTTATATGTTTAATTTATTAGTTTTCATTATATTGTATCAGGAAATTCTTTTATATTCTGCATTGTCTGTTGATTTATTTGCTTTTTCAATATCTGACTTTCCCTATATTCTTCTGCTTCCGCAAGTTTTGTAAATTCTACCTTAGCACCTAATTTCTTTGCTTCCTCCTCTATACGATCCAATGATACATTGAAAAATTCTCTTCTATAATTAGTCATATTTACACGTTCGTTTGCAAATACATTATGTAATTTTGATTCCAATTCAGGAGCGTTTTCAGAGAATATCATAGCATGAATATCAAAAGGGAAAGGAACGCTTGCATCTCCCAATTCTTTTACTCTTTCTGTGGGTTCAAGCCTACGGGTCATTCCTATTTTATAAACATCATCTCCAAAAGCACCTATATTAGAAATAACATATACATACCCCATTTTCGTTTGTTGAGCCATTGATATAGCTTTTTGTTTCAATGTTTCTACACCTATAAGTCCCGCCTCAAGTTCTGCTATTCTTTGTAATAATTCCTCTTGCTTTTTACCAACAGCAGTACCTATTTCCTTTCTTGCTTTTTCGAGAGCTTTTATATACATTATCTCTTCCTTTTCTGCTTTTATTCTTGCAGCTTCGAGTTCTCTTTCTGCCCGCTCCTCTTCTCTCATTTGTTCTCTGATAGCTCTTTGCTCTTCCTTCTCTTCTTGCAGTTTTTTCTTATATTCATAAGTGAGCTGTAATTCCCAAGTCTTATATTCTTTATAGATTTCTGAAATTGATATTCCTTGATCTTTATATACTTTATTGATAGCTTCAAACGATTTATTTAATCGTTCTTCCATTTTTTTTATGTTATTCCAATCTACATTAGCAATAAAACTATCTGTTTCACCATTAAAAGCGCGTAACATCAATTGCTTTTCTCTTTTTACCATTACTTGCCCTTTTGAAAGACTACCATTCCAAGTAATAGTATCTCCTCCATTTACCGCACTACCTTCCTTTATCATAGCTTTAGCCTCGTTTCTATAAAAAAGAATTTTTTGTTTATATTCCTCGGATGTTTCAAAACTGAAATGAGGCTGATAGACTCCATATTCAGCCATTTCCAAATCATCTTCAAAAACACTTATTTTCTTTTTTAATTCTTCATAAGTTGCAAGGGCTTTATGATAATGAAATCTAAGACTTTCATATTCTTTAGATATATTAATTTTGTCTTGCTCTAGTTTTTCTATTTGGCTTTCTATATCTGTTAATGGTAAATATTTAGACAAAGAATTGTTTTTAGCCTCCAACTCCTTTACTCTATTCTCCAATTCTTTTATCCTGTCAAACTCTTTCTTTTTTAAGAAATCAAAAAGACCCATAGTAAGTATTTATCAAATTTTATTATTCAAGAAAATTTATCATTATTAGTAAATTTCAAGGGTATGTAATAGGCGTTCCTTATGAGTGTAAATATCGTCCAAGCTGTCAATAAATACCTTTTCGGAGCTGTCTTTTCCTTTGTCAAAGAACTCGATATATTTCTTTGCACCGTTGAAGTGTAACCTACAAATAGGCTTGCGATTGTTATCGTCCAATAATATCCCAAAGTATGAAATGGTATCTCGATAAGCAATTCGTGAAGCGGGTACTTTCTCTCTAACAATCGCTTTGATTATCTGAAAGCCCTCTAACTCTTCCTCTGTGGTAACGATTCTATTTTCGTCTCCCTCGTCTATAGGCTCCATTTCTGAAGGTTCGTCCTTGGGCTGTTGTGCTTTTCCCTCGTTAATGTCAAGGGCAGTTTTTAGGCGCGTACTGATTGAGTCATTAAAGTAAGAGGTCATTGCGCGCTTGAGATACCCACGGAATATTTCCAAACGTCCAGAGGTGATTTGCTTATCAAAGAAACGGCGCGCCAATAGCTTGATAAAATCATCGGACGGCTCCTGTATCTCCTTTTCAAACTCGTTCTTGAAAGCACGTACATACTTGAGAGCTTCAGCGCTCTCTAATATATTGTCAATGCTAAAGGTCGCCTTGGTGAACTTCACCAGCTCCTTAATAGTGCTATCCTTGAGGTTAGCCAAATTCACGGTAAGGAAAGGGTTGTTGTCCATGATATTAGGCTTTTCAAGGTCTGTGAAGAAATCATACACAATTCCATTGGTAATAATACCAAAGCGTGCATCGGTAACGTGATAGTATCGGTGCAATTGGGAGTTATGCGCATTGATGTTTTCTTTCCAATGCTTACACTCAATGATAATCACGACCTGATCGTCTTTTTTGATTACATAATCTACCTTTTCTCCTTTCTTAGTGCCTATATCCGCCACATACTCAGGAATAACCTCAGTAGGGTTGAATACATCGTAACCGAGTATCTGCAAGAAAGGCATGATGAAGGCGTTTTTAGTAGCTTCCTCTGTGCTGATTTGGTCTTTAAGACTTTCTACACGATTATAAAGCTGCTCTAATTTGCCTTTGAGTTCTGCTTCTATTTCCATGTTATGATTGATGTGTTATTAAATTAGGTACAAAATTAAGAAATTATAAAGGAATGCGAAAGAAATTTAACACACAAAATACATCACACGTTTTTAAAGAGGAATGTTGATAACTTAGTGAAAAAATTATATACAATTTCAAATAAAAATTATATATTTGCACCGTAAAAAAATATCTCTGTGGGCGCAGAGATATTGATGAGGAAGGTTGCTTTAAATTAAATAAAAATTTAAAATGAAGCATAATGATAAAGAGTGTGCAAATGTACGAACTTTCGTACAATTTTGCAAACGAAAAATAGCGAAAAAGGAAACTTTTTTGGCTGATTGCTCTGAATTGGTTATAAGCCAATTCTTTACTGCTTTTCACAAGGCTAAGGATTTATTCAAAAAAGCAATGAGTAAGTACCCGCCCGATTCGAGAAGCAGAGGTTTTGAAGCAAGTACTTTTCAGACTTGCATTATTGGAGAACTCCAAAAAGCCTTTCCGAGTGATTGGAAATTTTGGAAATACAAGCGGTTTGCTTTAAGTATGAAAGGGTATTCTTTTCTTATCAAGAAATTGGACAAGAAAGAAATGCCAATGAACATCCGAACCAAAGCAAACAATTCTATCTTAAACCAAGTGCAAACACTTATTTTTGACCCCACTGCGTACGAAAATCCTATTATTTTCTTTGGGTGGCAAAAGAGTAAGTTTGGCGAGCTAATGGCTCCACACTTTGTTTATATAGACGAGGAAAAAATACAGTGGCGTTTTTACGAAGAAGAACTTACCTCTGTTACTATTCCTACTATTTCAGTACCTAATTCTAATGATAGACTGCTTCCAAAGGTAAAAGAGCAGTCTAAGAAGAAAAGGGTAAATTAGTAACCCAATAGAGCAACCTTCCTTATCATTTTACACCTTTACACATCATCAAAAACCTAACGAAAATGAAAGTTAATCACTCACAGCTTACCCTTGCCAGAGAGTATAGGGGGCTCACACAAACGGAATTGTCAAAAGCAGTGCAAGGGCTTTCACAATCTAACTTATCCAAGTTTGAAAAAGGACTTGGAGGACTTTCTGATGAACTTTTAGGGAAAATATTTGAGACCCTCAATTTTCCTAAAGAGTTCTTTTTTCAAAATATAAATATTGACTTAGCGATAGCAAATTATCGTAAAAAATCATATATATCAAAGACACTCTTACAGGACTTTGAGACTTCGTGTAAGTTTATAGGCTATCTTATAGATGAAATGGCTGATTCTGTAGATTATCCTGATTTTTCCTTAGTTACATTAGACTTAGAAGAGGGATATACCCCTGAAGAAGCAGCTATATTTACAAGGAAGAACTTCAGAATAGCACCCGATGAACCTATCCATGATATTTTTAAGGTGATAGAGAACAAAGGAATTATTATATACGAACTCAATACCGATGAAAAATTTGATGGGATCTCATTTTTTACTCCTAAAGGATTTGCGGTTATAGTTATAAATAAACGTTTTACCAATGATAGGAAACGATTTACATTAGCTCACGAGTTAGGTCATTTGGTTATGCACTGCTCTCCTGATTTTCCTATACCCATTGGCAGAAACAAGGAGCAAGAAGCGAATGATTTTGCTTCGGAATTTCTAATGCCAAAAAGTGCTATAATGAAGTCTTTGGGAAACCTCAAGGTGTCGGCTCTTAGTGCTTTGAAAAACTATTGGCTTACCTCAAAGGCTGCTATTGTCAAACGAGCACAATCATTAGGGGCAATAGATAAGGATAGATACCAATTTCTCAATATTGAGTTGAGCAGGAGTGGAGAGAAGAAAAAAGAAAAAGATACTGTTTCCATTGATTACCCTCAAGTATTTAGCACCTCTGTAGGTTTGCATCTAAAAGAGCTTGGTTATACTGAGAATGAGCTTGCGGGGGCGTTCTCGCTTCCCCTTGATATTATACAAAAGTATCTTTTGCAGCAACCTTTTGCGGTTATAAAACCTAAACTTAAAGTAGTTACAGAATAAAGAAAGCCCCTTAATTGGGGCTTTTTCTATATCTCTATTTTCAGCTGTTTAAGCATTTCCCTATCCTTTTTGGCTTTATTTACCTGATAGATAGCGGTAGTGTTTTTATTGGTATGGGAAGCCAATAACATAGCGGTATCACTATCTAAGTTATCAAGCATATAGTGTTTGAGTGAATAAAAATCAGCTTCAATACCAAGTTTGTCTTTTACATTTCGTTTCCAAAATCGGGTAACAATTTCTTTATTTCCCATTTTCTTACTGGGTACGAAGTTCAAGGCAAAAAGATAATCATCAGGGCTTTTACACTCCTCACATACTTCACGCCAATATTCCAATGCAGGGGAAAGTATCACCTTAGTACATCGTTTATACTGCCCGCCCTTTTCAAGTAGTATGACAAACTCCTGCTTATCCAAATCTACATCTTTGCGTTGTAGTCTGAAAAGCTCTGTGTTACGTGCTCCTGAGTAGAGGAAGATCATCATATAGCGATAGAAATCGGGGTGTGTCTCCTCCAAGTGCTCCCTTACCCTATCTAATTCGTTTTTCTCAAGCACAAGGCGTGGTTCCTTAAAAGTCTTTTTAGGGTAAATATCCCTTGTAATATTACTCTCACAGCACTCATACTCTATAAGCTCTCGATAGAGGCTTGAGAAGTAAATCACGAACTTGTTATAATACTTGTCAGTAAGCTGTAGATAATCAAGCATACGCTTAAGATCCACACGGCGCAAATCCTTGATTTTGATATACTGCATACCAAGCGCTTCACTGGCTTCCTCAAGTCTATCAATAGCACGCTTTATATTATAGAGATGTGATTTAGTGCCTGATTTTATCTCCAAGGCACGCCTATATGCCTCAATAAAGAGCAGGTCGGGATACAGCCCCTCATTTCTGAGGTTCATGTACTTTTTAGTAATAGGGTTATACCCATCATTGAATTGTTGGGGAATACTTTTGAGAAAGAAAGAAATAAGCGCCTTACGTTCCTCTATTGTTTGTGGCTTATTAGCCCTCTTTCGAAAAGGAAAGCCTTGAGGATATTTCTTTTCATGACGAGGATCAAAGAAAGTGCATTGTACATACCAATCTTTGTCTAAATCCTTTTTAGTAGCTTTCTGCCAATTGGCTGGGGATACCCATAAATCGGTATAGCTACACCCTTGAAATGTTTTTGTTGCCATTTTGTTTGTAATTTTTACCTTGCCGTTTACCTTGCCGTTTTGGCGAAATTACAAACGAGATTTTAGCCTTAAAAACAAAGGTAACGCGTTGAGTGGAAGTGCGTTACCTTGTTGTGACCTCGACAGGATTCAAACCTGTAACCTTCTGAGCCGTAATCAGATGCGCTATTCAGTTGCGCCACGAGGCCAATTCTTATTTCGGGTGCAAAGTTACAGCTTTTTTTTGAAATGACAAGCGTTTTTGAAAAATATTTTTATTTTTTTACAACTTGCTAATAATGAGCGTATTATGTAATCATTTGCAACGGATTATACACGGGTAATCTTAGCTCCAATAGCCTTGAGGCGCTCTTCTATACGCTCATAACCGCGATCTATCTGCTCAATATTGTGAATAGTGGAGGTGCCTTTGGCAGAAAGAGCAGCGATTAGTAGTGCAATTCCCGCACGAATATCGGGGGAGGTCATGGTGGTGGCTCTTAGTTGTGATCTGAAGTCGTTGCCTATAACTACTGCGCGGTGAGGGTCACAGAGGATAATCTTAGCTCCCATATCTATAAGTTTGTCCACAAAGAACAAGCGGCTCTCAAACATTTTTTGGTGTACAAGTACTTCGCCTCGTGCTTGGATAGCTGTTACCAAGATGATACTCAGTAGGTCAGGGGTAAATCCAGGCCAAGGGGCATCATATACAGTAAGAATAGAGCCGTCAATAAAACTCTGGATCTCGTAGCCGTTGGTATGAGCAGGAATATAGATGTCGTCGCCACGGCGCTCAAGGCAGATTCCCAAGCGCTCGAATATGGTAGGAATGATACCTAAGTGTTCCCAGCCAACATTCTTGATTGTTAGTTCGCTCTTTGTCATAGCAGCCATACCTATCCAGCTACCGATTTCAATCATATCGGGGAGGATGTGGTGGGTGCAACCACTAAGTTTCTTTACTCCATGAATAGTTAGTAGGTTGGAACCGATACCCTCTATCTTAGCTCCCATGCTCACAAGCATACGGCAGACTTGTTGTAGATAGGGTTCGCAAGCGGCATTATATAGGGTGGTAGTGCCTTCGGCTAGGGAAGCAGCCATGATGATATTGGCTGTACCTGTAACGGAAGCTTCATCAAGAAGGATATAATTCCCCTTAAGTCCATTAGGGGCAGAAACTGAGTAATAATGTTCGTGTTCGGAGTAGGTAAAGGTAGCTCCTAATTTTACAAAACCATCGAAGTGAGTGTCCAAGCGACGACGACCGATTTTGTCTCCTCCTGGTTTGGGAATTCCCCCATAACCGAAGCGAGCCAAGAGAGGTCCAAGAATCATGATAGAGCCACGCAGACTTTGGCTTTGTTTGGCAAACTCTTTGCTGGAGAGGTAATCCATATTGATCTCATCGGCCTGAAAGGTATAGGAGCCTTTTGCCAATTTCTGAATTTTCACCCCTAAGTTCTCCAATAGCTGAATGAGCTTATTCACATCCAATATATCGGGTAGGTTATGGATGGTTACTTTCTCATCAGTTAGTAGTACCAGACAGAGAATCTGTAAGGCCTCATTCTTAGCGCCCTGTGGGGTAATTTCCCCATGTAGGGGATATCCCCCTTCTATCTTAAAACTTTCCATATATTATTTTTTCTTTCCCTTGGAGTAGTTAGGATTTTTCTTAGCTACTACAGAGGTATTATTTTTCTTTTGATAATGAGTTGGTTTGGAATTGAGGTTTTCGGACATACTTCCTAAATCTATTTTGCCATTGCTCAATTCATAGAGGTGATCAAAGATGATACTATCCTCCACATCTTCTTTGTTCCAAGTGAGGAAGCACTTTTTCATGTGGTTGGCAATAGAGAATTTCAAAGCTGTTTTCAGGTCTCCCTCTTCCCAATCATTGCATATTTGAATCATTTTCAGTATATTATTGCCATAGAAACGGTACTTAAGTCGGTGTTGAGGGAAGGCAAGTTTTTCAGGCTTAGGGGTGGTAGATTCTCGGGTAGGTCGCTCAAACGGGGAATCTACATCTATCTGAAAGTCAGACATCTTAAACAGCTGATCCCAAAGTTTGTGCTGAAAATCAGGCACATCTCTCAGGTGTGGATTCATGTTTCCCATCACGGCAATGATCGCTTTGGCGGTATTGTTGCGTTCGGTACGATCAGCTATTTTTACCGCTTTTTCTACCATTTTTTGTATATGCCTCCCATACTCGGGGATGATGAGCTCATTGCGCTCGGTGTTGTACTCTAATAAATTTTGTTCCATACTACTTAATTAATGATAAGTGACAAGTGACAAGTGATTAATAACTGATAATGAATATTTGTCATTAGTCGTTTGTCATTTGTCATTATTTTTGTATTTTTGCCTTCATAAATAATAGATATGCAATACACACTTTCTCAAATAGATAGCGTGGCAGAAACCTTCGTTAGGGAGATATTACCACACTCACATAAGGTGTTGCTCTTCCAAGGGGCTATGGGGGCAGGTAAAACGACCCTTATCAAAGCCCTATGCCAAAAGCTTGGCGTGAGTGATAGGGTAAGTAGTCCTACTTTCTCCTTAGTGAATGAGTATCAAGCTCTTGAAGGAAAAGTCTTCCACTTTGATCTCTATCGCATAGAAGAGGAATATGAGGCGCTTGACTTTGGGATAGAGGAGTATTGGGATTCTGGGGCTTGGTGTTTTGTGGAATGGGCGGAGCGCATTCCCTCACTGCTTCCTTCAAGTTATACAGAAGTGCAACTCTCTGTAATAGATGACACTACCCGCAGTCTTACCGTTGTACAGCATAATTAATGAACGTTATATGAATCTATTCAGGCGATTTCTTTTTTTCTTTTTTGGCCTTCTTATGGGCAGTGTTTTTGTGATGTTCTTCTTCCAGCGCAAGGGAACAGAGTTCTGCTACTTGCCCAATTGTAGGGTGCTAAAGGACTTACGATCCAAACCCTTAACCCTTGCCGAATCTTTGCAAGCTGATTACCATACGGAACAACTCGCACCTATCTTCCACGATGGGGATATAGACTTTTCCCGCAGTGATACCCATTCGGCTTGTCGTACCTATATTATTATAGGAGAGGATACCAAGCATACTCCCTTGGAAATCACTGTAGAGAGTTGTGCTAAGAAAGTAACAGTAACGGCGATCAAGCCTTTGAAATAGGTTTTACCTAAACCATTTTCCGTATCTTATGCCCTAATTCCCATAGGACAATGCCTACACTTACGGCAATATTGAGCGAATGCTTGGTGCCATATTGGGGAATTTCTATGGCGTGTTTGCATAAAGATACAGCTTCTTGTTGTACACCATCTACTTCATTTCCAAAAATAAGGGCGTATTTTGTACCCTTTTCAGGGATAAAATGATCCAAGTAGGTAGCGCTCTCTACCTGTTCAATGGCTATGGTTTGTATCTGCTGGGCATGTAGGTCAGAGAGTAGTGTACAAATATTAGGAGCATACTCCCAAGCCACACTCTCGGTAGCACCCAAAGCCGTCTTGTGTATCTCCTTATGGGGAGGGCAGGCGGTGATACCACAGAGGTAAATTTTCTCTATCCTAAAAGCATCGGCAGTACGGAATACAGAGCCTATATTGTTGAGACTGCGTATGTTGTCCAATATCACAATTACAGGAATCTTCTCAGCTTCTTTGTAGGCTTGTACACTTAGGCGGTGTAGTTCTTCGTTGGCTAATTTCCTCATGCCGCTGTCTTAAAATCGGTATACCAATTCTAACTTGTGGTTATTGAGTGCTTTCTTGGCACGTTCATAATCAGGGGTGAAGCCCAATATGTAGCCTCCCCCCCCTGAACCACATAGCTTCAGATAATAATCACCAGAGTCAATTCCTTGTTGCCAAAGGCTGTGGAACTGCTTGGGTATCATAGGCTTGAAGTGGCTGAGGACGACACGAGATAGTTTTTTTACATTGACAATCAGTGTCTTAAAGTTTCCTTGTAGGAAATTCTCTATGCAATCATCCGTATATTTGGCAAATTGTGTTTTGAGCATATTGCGAAAGCCTTCATTTTTCATTTTTTCCATGAAGATTTCTACCATCGGGGCCGTTTCTCCTATCATGCCACTATCTAGAAGGAATACAGCACCTTTGCCTTCTTCCATAGGAGAAGGAATCCCAGTGGTTTCAATCATAGAACTGGAGTTGATTAGGATAGGGATACTCAAGTAGCTATTGAGAGGGTCTAAGCCAGAGGATTTTCCATGGAAGAAGGATTCCATGAGGGAAAAAATCTCTTTGAGTTTTAACAGTCGCTCACGGGTGAGCTGAGAGGAGGTTTCTATTTTGTCTATGGCGTAGGTGTCATAAAGAGCAGCTACAAGAGCACCACTGCTACCTACTCCATATCCTTGGGGAATACTACTGTCAAAGTACATGCCCTCGGCTATATCTTGCTTCATACGCTCCAAATCAAAGCGTACGGGGGTGTCCTGTCGCTGAGAAATTTCCTTGAGATAATCAAAATATTGGGTCAAGGAAAGGTTGGATTGTCGCTCTACCTCACCCATGGTCTCGGGGGAGGTTTTCTTTAGCGTACCATTGTAGGAATTATAAGGGATTGCAAGCCCCTTGGAATCCTTGATAATACCATACTCTCCGAAGAGAAGTATTTTTGAATAGAAGAGCGTTGAATTCATTGAGTTAAAAAATATGGCTTTTGGAGGGCAAAGATACAAAAAATTTAATTAGCAAATTTGTTAATTAGTAAATTTAATTCATAAGTTCAGCAAATTGGTATTTCAGCAAATTAAAAAAATGTTTTTCTTTGGATGTTTGATATTATTTTTTTGTATCTTTGCCCCTTGTAACACCTGACTAAATGATTTTTATGAAAAAAATTCAACTGTTTGCCCTCCTGTGTCTTTCTGCTTATATGGGGGATGTTCAAGCAAAACATGTCATAGATAGTATAAAACCTCAAAAACCTATTTCACAACGTGTGGCACCGCCCGATAGCCTTTCGCTGAACACCTCTTTGCGTGAGGGGTTGTTGCAACTTAAGGATGATAACAAGGCTTTGAAATATGATAAGAAATGGTTAGAGGAGCTCTCCAATCGTTCGCTGTTTCCCCTTATGCAGAGTGATGTAGAAAATACTCCTGCAGGAACGGTCGCCTATGATGAACTTACTACCGAAGTGCTTAAAGAACGTTTGGCACGCTTAGATCAGAAAACACCCTTTCATATAGAATACAATCCTATCTTAGAGAATGTCATCAAAAACTTTCTCAAAAATCGTCGCTCTTCTCTTCAACGATTGATGAATATCAGTCAGTATTATTTTCCTTTGTTCGAGAGAGAACTCATAAAAAATCAAGTACCTAAAGAAATCAAGTACTTAGCCATAGTGGAGTCGGCTCTTAATCCTAAAGCAACTTCGCGTATGGGCGCCAAAGGACTTTGGCAATTCATGTATTATACGGGCAAGATGTATAACCTTGAGGTTAATAACTATGTAGATGAACGTTCAGACCCAGAACGCTCTACCCAAGCCGCAGCTCAGTATCTTAAGAAACTATATAGTGTGTTCAACGATTGGGACCTGGTTCTTGCCGCCTATAACTCTGGGCCTGGTAATGTAACCAAGGCGATGCGTCGCTCTGGTGGAAAAACGAACTACTGGAATTTGCGCCCTTATCTGCCCAATGAGACTGCAGGGTATGTACCTGCTTTCTTGGCGACTCTTTATATCTTTGAATACGCCAAAGAACATGGTTTCCAAGTAGAAAAACGTGAAAATGTATTTTTCGAGACCGATACAGTACAAGTAAAACGCCATATATCTTTCAAAGATATAGGAGAGGTAGTGGGTATGAATGAGCAGGAAATAGAATTCTTCAACCCTGCCTACTCGCTTAACATTATCCCTTATATAGAAGGAAAGAATTATGGCTTACGCCTGCCAGTGGAGGCCATAGGTAAGTTTGTAAATAATGAAGATATCATCTATGCCTACCTAGACCAAGAGGCTTCAAAAAGAGAAAAACCACTTCCTGAAGTAGTATCAGCAGCACAAGCCAAGAGCAGTAGTAAGGTAACCCATAAGGTAAAGAAAGGAGAGACTCTCGGACGTATTGCCTCCCGCTATGGGGTAACAGTCAATCAGCTTAAGAAGTGGAATAAGATTAGGGGTAATAGTGTAAAGGCAGGGCAACGTATAGTGATTCACAGATAAGATAACTATGGACAAAATTCAATACTTTGAAAATATACTTGACCTTGTGGGACATACCCCATTGGTCTCTTTACAGAAGATAGCTGAGCCCATGCAAGGACATTTTTTTGCTAAGGTAGAGGCTTTCAACCCAGGTCATTCGGCTAAAGATCGTACCGCACTACATATCATAAAGGATGCAGAAGAAAAAGGCTTACTGACTCCAGGGGGGGTGATCGTAGAGACTACCTCTGGAAATACAGGGTATAGCCTGGCAATGATTGCTGCCATTCGTGGTTACCGCTGTATCTTAGCCGTAACGGATAAGTCTTCACAGGACAAAATAGATATGCTACGTGCCCTTGGAGCAGAAGTACATGTATGTCCTGCTTCAGTAGCGGCTGATGATCCTCGTTCTTATTATGAAGTAGCTAAGCGTATCCATAAGGAAACACCTAACTCTATCTATATCAATCAGTATTTCAATCCTCTCAATACTCAGGCTCATTACCTAAGTACAGGAAGGGAAATCTGGGAACAGACAGCAGGACAGATCACTCATCTGGTGGCTTGCAGTGGTACAGGAGGTACTATTTCTGGTATTGCTCAGTACCTTAAGGAAAAAAATCCTAAGGTAAAAGTCATAGGGGTAGATGCCGATGGTTCACTTATCAAAAAATATTTTGATACAGGGGAGATAGATAAGAGTGAACTACACTCCTATTATATAGAAGGTTTGGGAAAAAATCTCATCCCCGGAGCCTTGGATACCAGTGTGATAGATGAGTTTGTCAAGGTCAATGACAAAGAAAGTGCCTTAGCTGCGCGTGAGATCAGCCGAAGGACAGGTATTTTCTGTGGTTATACTTCTGGGGCAGCTTGGGTAGCTACCCAAAAATATAATCAAAACAGCCCATTTGATGCCAATAGTGTAGTAGTGGTAGTATTCCCAGACCATGGCTCTCGTTATATGAATAAGATTTATAGTGATAAGTGGCTCAAGGAAAAACTCAATATTAATTAATCAATATTTATATTATGACAATGATGAACTTTTCTTATGCAAAAGAATTGGAGATGATTACGCAAACGGCCGCAGCCTTTGCCAAACAATATATATTGCCTTACCGTAGTGAGTGGGACAGAACTCAAGAATTTCCAGTGGAAGTTTTTCGCAAAGCAGGCGAGTTAGGCTTTATGGGAATCCTTGTTCCTGAGCAATACGGAGGTTCAGGATTGGGCTACCATGAATATATCACTATTATAGATGAAATCTCTCAAGTGGATCCTGCCATTGGGCTTTCTATAGCTGCACACAACTCTTTGTGTGTGAATCATATACTCACTTTCGCTAATGAAGAGCAGAAAAAACGTTGGCTTCCTAAGCTCGCTACAGGCGAACACATAGGAGCATGGGGGATTACCGAACACAATACAGGTTCCGATGCAGGGGGGATGCTTACCACAGCTGTCAAAGACGGCGGCGAATGGGTGCTTAATGGTACAAAAAACTTCATCACTCATGCAATTTCTGCCAATGTAGTAGTGGTGATAGCTCGTACAGGAGAAAAAGGAGATAAGCATGGTATGACAGCTTTCGTGGTAGAGAGAGGAACTCTAGGTTTTACCAATGGAAAGAAAATAGACAAAATGGGAATGCGTGCCAGTGAGACAGCTGAGCTTGTTTTCCAAGATTGTCGTATCCCAGATGAGAATCGCTTAGGCGAGGTAGGGGAAGGCTTCATTCAGGCGATGAAAATTCTTGATGGGGGGCGTATCTCTATTGGTGCTCTTTCGTTAGGAACTGCCAAAGGAGCTGTAAAGGCAGCGATACAATATGCTAAGGAACGTACCCAGTTTGGCAAGCCCATTATTGCCTTCCAAGCTATTGGCTTTAAGCTGGCTGAACTCTCCACTGAGATAGAAGCCGCTGAGCTTATGCTACATAAGGCAGCTTACCTAAAACAAACCAATCAGCCTGTAACCCAACAGGCAGCTATGGCCAAGCTCTATGCTTCCGAACTTTGTGTAAAAGCAGGTAACGAAGCTATACAAATACATGGAGGTTATGGCTACACTACCGACTATCCTGTAG
>NZ_CALHGG010000079.1 GCF_938029845.1 uncultured Capnocytophaga sp. | reverse complement strand
CGGTAGGGGTTTTTACATCCTCGAATTTCTTAGAGTTGCGCTTGAATTCTCTAACTACCCGTAACTGCCGGTTCTCAAAGTTGAGAAACTCAAACTCTATATAGATATGGTTGGACTTGAGATTCATCATGTTGTACCCCCTTTTGTCAGCCTTGTTCAGGCGTTCGGTTTCTCCATATAGGGCATAGGTAATAGCCTCCAAAATAGAGGATTTCCCAGCACCTACTGCGCCAAAGATACCAAATAATCCAGCACTGGTAAGGCTTGTGAAGTCAATATGTTGTCTTTCTTGGTAGGAATAGATTCCTTCGATAGTGAGATATAAGGGTAGCATTATTCTATATTGATAGCTTCGTTGAACAAATCTAAAATCTCCTGATTAGGGGCTATGCCGCCATTTTTATATTTGAAATAACTTTCAAATAGGGGAGTAATATTCTCAAAATTAATATCTTGCAGTGATAATTCAGTAGATGAGGTATGCTCTGCAGTAAGTAGTAGTTTAGGAATGAGAAAGACAATTCCCTCATGGGTATTGTATATTAATTTTCTATCTTCAGCCCTTAAGTATTCTTTCAGTTCAAGGGTAAGTTCTACCCAAGTATTGGGATTCTCTCTGAGCCATTTGGTTGCTTCCTCTATAGAGGCAAATTGTTTTCTGACCAACGGTTTGCCTTGGGTAAGGGGTATTTTGTTAAGGCTTATCGCCTTGTTAGGCTCCGCCTCTATGATGGCCACATATTTTTGTTGTCCAGCTTCACTGAAACTATAACATAGGGGAGAGGAGGCATATACAATAGGCTTTTCCTCGCTACCGATATTTTTGAATCCGTGTAAGTGTCCTAAGGCGGTGTATTGTATCTGTGGAGGAATGGCATCGGTGTAGATCATGTCTGCATTTCCGATTCTTATAGGGCGTTCTCCTTCGGGTTCCTCTAAGGATTCCCCATTCTTAGGATTCATGAACAGATGAGCAGTAAGGATATTTACTCCTTTGCTATCACAGTAACGCTCTGCAAGCGCTTGCCATTTGTTGGATAGAAATTGATTGATAGAAAGCTGTTTGTCTCCTTCTAACTCTTGTCTAAGGCGTGGTTCATTGGCATAGGCTGTATGGATAATTCTCAGGGGGTAGGGATAGGAAGATAGTTTTATCTCTATAAAACCTTCTGAAGAATGAGTAATCTTGAAATTTTCTGTTTCCAAAGGAGTGACCACAGCATAAGGCTGACCTATGAGAAAGATACCACATTCACGAGCTAAGGGATCAGGGGCATCAATGAGCTTAGGAGCATCGTGATTACCAGAGATAGCAATCACAGGGCGATACCCCCCTAGGGAAAGCCTCTTGACAGTCTTGTAGAATAGTTCGATAGCATCAGTATTGGGGGTGAAATTATCAAAAAGATCTCCAGCGATAATTACCACATCTACCTTTTGTTTATCAGCTATTTGTACGATTTCTTCCATTACAGATCGCTGCTCTTCTATGCGGGAGAAGCGATCTAATTTTTTTCCTAAGTGCCAGTCAGCAGTATGAAGAATTTTCATTGTCAAATCGGGTATAAAATTTCACCAAAGAAGTATCTATGAAAAAATCCGTAAAATATATATTTCACGGATTCTTATAAAAATAATATAAACTATAAAAACTACAATTTTCTAAAGTTTGATTAATCACCTAACACAGCAGGTTTTCCTTCTTTAGTTATGTAATTAATTTTCAAAGCATTAATCTCTCTCAACTGTTCTTTCAAGTCTCCAATGATTCCCATTTTGGTATGCTTATCAATCTTTAAGGAGGTGATAAATACTTCTTTGTATCTTTCTTGTAGCCCTTCTTTGTATTTAAGGATAGGGGTACCTACCTGATCTACATCTACAAACACATCATTAATCTGAAGTTTTGCATTTTTTCCAAACTTATCTTGATATCTTTGTAAAGGCTCTCCTGCATATACATATATAACAGGGTCTTTCTTATCCAATTTTTGTACTTGATTAGCCGATGGAATGTCATTGGCTACTTTTATTTCCCCATCTTTAGTTTGGGTAACAGTCATAAAAAAGAACAAAAGCATGAAGATAATATCAGGCAGAGATGCAGTTGAGATAGGAGGTACCTCATCACTTTTTTTCTTATTGAACTTTGCCATAATTCTAAATTATTTATCTTTTTTTACACTTGCTTCCACCAATTTTCTAGGAAATAATTCTTGTAATTTTTCCAACTTTGGTCTTAGTTCATTTTTTCTCTTTTCAGGGGTTTTTGCAGCATTGAATTCTGCATCCATCTCTGTGTAAGTAACTTCATTGGGGAACAATCTTAGTCGCTCTCTTTCACGTAACTCATTGTAGGCTGCTACTAGTTCATTTTGTACAGCGATATAAGTCTCGTAATTGGTTTCTCGGTCATTTTGTAAGGAGATAACCGCTTTATTAGGATTGTCTGATGAAGCAGGGTCATGTTTGCCTTGGCAATAGCTACAAGCCTCTTCGGCTTTTCCACCTCCGTTGTCCAAAAATTCAACTGCTTTTTGTCTAAGGTTCTTTATATCTAATATTTGATCCTCTACGAGAAGTTGATTATTTTTGTTGACTAATACTACGAACAAATTACGTTCGTTGATAGGAGGCTCTTGTTGTTCTTGTTTGGGAACTTTAGGCGGTAATTTTGCAGCTATTCCCGCATTGGATGTGATGTCGGTCGTTACAAGGAAGAATATAAGCAAAAGGAATGCTATATCCGCCATAGATCCGGCATTTACTTCGGGTACTGAACGTCTTGCCATTTTTTAAGTTCTTTTAATAACTGAGAAAACTACAGACACTAACGAGATGAGTATGAGCAGATAAGTGGCCATAATACCAGCACTTATCCATTGGTAGTTACTGTCTGAACCAAACAATACATAGGAAAGAGGGTAGGATATAATAATTACTCCTAAAAAAGCTCCTGCATAGAGTAAGGTCTTTTTAATTGATTTAGGTGAGGATAATATGTTCTTTACAGCAGAAGAAATAACTACTACTAATCCAATGACCAATAGCAAATAAGCTACGCCGAACATACCTACCATAGGGAAATTGTCAATGCTGTTCTTGGTCTCATCGGAACTAACCATAAGCCAACCGCAAAGAACAAGTCCTATAACGCCCAAAATAAGCGCTATTAATCTTGATATTTTGTGCATGGATAGAGATTTTAAGGGTTAGTAATTATTTTTTGTAAGCTACCAATAGGTCAACAAGTGAAATAGAAGCATCTTCCATATCATTTACGATACTATCCACTTTAGCTACAATATAGTTATAGAATACTTGAAGAATCATCGCAACGATAAGTCCAAATACAGTAGTAAGCAACGCCACTTGGATATCTCCAGCAATCAAAGAAGCATCCAAACCACCTGCTAAACTGATTTTCTCAAATGCTTGAATCATACCAATTACTGTTCCCATGAACCCTAACATCGGAGCGATAGAGATAAATAGGGAAATCCAAGATACATTCTTTTCCAAAAGCCCCATTTGTACACCTCCGTAAGATACAACAGATTTTTCTACGATATCAATACCTTCATCTACGCGATCAAGTCCTTGATAGAAAATAGAAGCTACAGGACCTGCAGTATTTCTACATACTTCTTTAGCTGCTTCTGTACCACCATTCTTAAGAGCATCTTCTACATTTTCCAATAACTTTTTAGTATTGGTAGTGGACATAGTTAGGTAAATAATACGCTCAATAGCCACAGCAAGTCCAATGATAAGACACAAGAGGATAGGTGCCATATAGGCAGGGCCTCCCTTAATGAAGTATTCTTTAAAACTTTGATTTACACTTCTCTGAGTTGCTTCTTGAGCAAAAGTAGCACCAACATTTATAAAAAATAATGCGGCTAAGGCCAACTTTGAATACATTTTTTTCATTTTTTTCAATTTTTTAGGTGGATATTAAATTAATAAAATAAAGCAGAGAGGAAGGGATTCGAACCCTCGATACGCTTTTGGCGTATACACACTTTCCAGGCGTGCTCCTTCGACCACTCGGACACCTCTCTAAATAAGTATCATTTTACAAGCCGCTAAATTACAATAAAAAAATGATACCTCAATCTTTTTTAGTAAAATTTTATGATATATCTCCTTGTATTTCTTTTTCGTATTTGATTTTCAGAGTTTTGTTATCTAGATTCTTTCCTAATAAATACATCAATTTAGTGATAGCAGCCTCACTAGTGAGGTCTTTTCCGTTGATAACCCCTATATTTTCAAAGTGAGAACCCGCTTCATATTTGTTAGGAAGCACAAATCCACGCATACATTGTGTAATATTGACTACAGTAACTCCTCTTTTTATGGCTTTTTCTATGGTTTCTAAGAACCAATCCTCAGTAGGTGCATTCCCCGAACCAAAAGTTTCCATAACGACTCCTTTAAGAGAAGGAATACTCAGAATGCCTTCTAATATAGGTTGAGTAATATTAGGGAAAATCTTCAAGAAAGCTACATTGGGGTCAAATTCAGTAAAGAGTTGTAGTTTCTCTTCAGGTATTCTTTGATATAGGTATTCATGATGTATTTTTAAGTGCACACCACTTTCAGCTAATATGTGATAGTTTGGAGAGTCAAATGCTTGGAAATTCTCCGCATCAATCTTGGTAGTTCTATTTCCTCGGTATAGCTTATATTCAAAATATAAGCATACTTCTTGAATAATAGGTTTGTTGTTTTCTTTCAAGCTAGCAAGACGAATAGAAGTGATTAGGTTCTCTCTCGCATCGGTTCTGAGGTCTCCTATAGGAAGCTGTGAACCTGTGAAGATTACAGGTTTGGCTAGGTTTTCTAACATAAAGCTCAGTGCAGAGGCTGAATATCCCATGGTATCACTTCCGTGAAGGACAACGAAGCCATCGTAACTGTCATAATTCTCCTTAATACTTTGGGCAATTCTTTCCCAATGGGAAATATTCATGTCCGATGAGTCAATGGGAGGATCAAAAGAGACGTGATTTATATCACTATCTAACTGAGAAAGTTCAGGCAATCGCTCTTTGATTTTTTCAAAACGGAAAGGGCGTAACACTCCTGTTTCATAATCCTTTACCATCCCGATGGTACCTCCTGTGTAGATGAGGAGAATTTTTGTTCTATTAGTCATAATTTTAATTTATTAATGACAGGATTGGCATACATTTCTAAGAATTTTTTACGAGAAATATTGCCTTCCGAATTACTTCTATTCTCTAATCGTCTCTCAAATTGTCTAAGTTCTTTCTCTGTATATTTGTCAGAAAATCTTTCCATATCGTTGAGCAAATCATAAGCTATATAATTACTTGCAAATAGCTTATACTGGGAATGGATCCTGTTGTCCATAAGCTCCACGAGTGTTTGTATCTGTCGGTTGGTATGCTCTTCTTGCTCGGCGATAACGTCTAATTCTTCATATAGGGGTCTTCCTACCGAGATATGCACACAGCCTTTCTGTCCTACAAGGCCTTGTACAATATTATTGTAGTCTTCATTTTCTTTTTTGACATATTCCACCCCATGATGTTGTGCCAGGAGAGCGGGAATCTTTAGGATATCAGTAGGATCAAACTCGTATGAAATTGCCATAGGAACTATATGTAACTGTTTGAAATAGTTCATCAGAGACATGTTATTTGGACAATTCATGGAAAGCATCTTGATAACACCTTGTTGGGTACGATCATCCCCATCCTTGGTGCGTCCTTCTCGCTGTGCAATCCATACAGAACGATTCTTCTCAATCACACATCGAGCGATGAATTTGGACACTAATTGAGATTTCTGCAAAGTTTCTCTTGGTGATAATCCTCTGTGTATAATGAAATTGCGATTAAGCTTGGCAAAGGCTAGTAGGAAAGGGGTATTAACCAAATTGCTTCCCATGGCTGAAGCAGTCATCTTAAATCCTTTTTCATGTAATAACACATTTAAAAAAGAGGTGTCTAGTATGATATCTCTATGATTAGAAATAAATAAATAGGACTGAGAAGGATTGAGGTATTCAAAGCCTTCATCGGAAAGCTGTGTAACACTCTTATTAATAGCGCTCTTAATAATAGGATACATGATCCTTGACTGAAAATCTCTTATTTTTTTACACGAAAGAAATAGCTTCATCTGCTCCTGCTCACTAAGCTTGGGAAAGCCAAATTGCAGTAATTGATGTATGGTGGGGTTGTCCTTGATATAATTCAATATCTCAGACACCTCACTATCGTGAAAAGGGCGTATTTGAGAAAAATCAGTCAAAATATAGAGGTTCAATAATAACAGTGCAAAGTTACACAAAATTTATTAAAAAAAGAACAATCAGAGTTTGAAAATTTTGAGTGCGTTAGTTGTAGTTTGTTTAACAATCTCATTTTCAGAAACTTCATATAGTTCAGAGAGTTTTTTAATCACATAAGTAAGATAGCTACTTTCATTGCGCTTTCCCCTGAAAGGTACAGGAGCTAAGTAGGGAGAATCGGTTTCTAAAACGATGTGTTCCAAAGGTATAGAATTGAGAAAGGTATCTATTTTTCCATTCTTAAAGGTAACTACTCCTCCTATACCTAATTTTAGCCCATAGGAGATAGCTTGCTCAGCTTGCTGTTTATTTCCTGAAAAACAGTGGAATATACCGAATAATTCGTTGTCTTTTTCCTCTTCAAGTATCTGGAAAATCTCTTCAAAGGCCTCTCTGCAATGAATAACAATAGGGAGCTTATGAGCCTTGGCTAAGTGAATTTGTTGGCGAAAGGCTTCTTTTTGAGCTTCCAAAAAGGTGCGATCCCAATAGAGGTCTATTCCTATTTCTCCAATAGCATAGAAGCTTTTTGGGTGTGTCTGCATAAGGGCAATTATATGGGCAAGTTCTTTTTCCCAATCTTCTTTCACACTGCAAGGGTGCAGCCCGTTCATAAGGAACACTTCCTTAGGGTATGCTTTTTGGAGGCGAAACATACGTTCAGTATAGGTAGAATCTATCGCAGGGAGGAAGAATTTTTCTACTCCTATCTCTATAGCTCTTTGGATAACCTCCTTATAATCTGTATCAAACTGTTCTACATACAGATGGGTATGTGTGTCAATAATCATCTCTGAAAACCATTTTTAAAGGCTTGCAAAGGTAATTATTTTTGAAGATTAGAAATGTTAAATTTGTTATAATCTAAATAAAATACATCGTCATATGGAAAAAAAATTGTAAATTCGCAGTACTAAAATAAAGAGATATTAACATGAAAGAAGAAAAAAGTCTGCCCACCTTAGGGGAGTTTATCATTGAGAAACAGCGTGATTTCAAGTACTCTACAGGGGAATTATCACGACTTATTAGTTGTTTGCAGATTGCTTCAAAAATGGTTAACCGTGCCATTAATAAGGCAGGTATTGCTAATGTTTTGGGAGCTGTAGGCAACCAAAATGTACAAGGCGAAGAACAACAAAAATTAGATGTTATTGCCAATGAGACCTTCATCAAGTCTCTTTCTCAGCGCGAGGTAGTCTGCGGAATAGCATCTGAGGAAAATGACACTTTTATTGAAATTAAGAATGGAGAAAACTCAGAACTAAGCAAATATGTGGTGCTCATAGATCCACTTGATGGATCTTCCAACATTGATGTAAATGTTTCGGTAGGTACTATTTTCTCTATCTATCGAAGAATAACTCCTGAAGGTACTCCTGTACAATTGGAGGATTTCTTGCAGAAAGGAGTAAACCAAGTAGCTGCAGGATATATTGTGTATGGTTCTTCTACTATGTTGGTTTATACTACAGGTAAGGGAGTGAATGGCTTCACCTTGGATCCATCTTTGGGTAGCTACTACCTATCACACCCTGATATGAAATTTCCTGAAAAAGGAAAGATATATTCTATCAATGAAGGAAATTATATAAAATTCCCTCAGGGAGTAAAGGATTATATCAAATATTGTCAAGAAGAAAAAGATGATCGCCCTTATACATCTCGCTATATAGGTTCTCTGGTATCAGATTTTCATAGAAATATGATCAAAGGAGGTATCTACATGTATCCTTCTACTTCCCAGTCACCTAATGGAAAACTACGTTTGCTCTATGAGTGCAATCCTATGGCTTTCCTTACAGAACAAGCAGGAGGAAAGGCTTCTAATGGCTTCCAACGAATTTTGGAGATAGAGCCTACAGAGCTACACCAGCGTACACCTTTCTTCTGTGGAAGTAGTTCCATGGTCAATACTATAGAGGAGTTCATGCAAAAGGCAAAATAATGAATGTATAATAGAAACACATTTGCTTGAGGGTGTAAGGCTTTAGCCTTACACCCTTTTTATTTTGATTCTTTTCCTGCAAGAATTATTACAAATTCTCCTTTTGGATTTTGATTTTGAAAATGGGTTAAAAGTTCAGCCAAGGTGCCTCTTAGGGTTTCTTCATGTATTTTGGTAAGTTCACGGCTGATACTTGCTTTGCGCTCACTGCCAAAAAACTGGGCAAACTCCTCTATTGTCTTTACCAGTTTGTGAGGAGAGACATAGAAGATGATGGTTCTAGTCTCCTCTATTAGGTTTTTTAGGCGAGTTTGTCGTCCTTTCTTATCTGGGAGAAAGCCCTCAAATACAAAACGATCATTGGGTAGCCCACTATTGACTAAAGCTGGTACAAAAGCTGTTGCCCCAGGAAGAGTTTCCACAGGAATGCCTTCTGTGATACATGCTCTAGCCAATAAGAAACCAGGGTCAGCAATGGCAGGAGTACCTGCATCACTGATAAGGGCAAGCTCCTTGCCTTCTTTGAGTTTTCTGATCACTCCTTCGAGAGTTTGGTGCTCATTGAACTTGTGGTGAGCAAGCATAGGAGTGCTTATGTTAAAGTGCTGGAGGAGTTTGCCACTGGTACGTGTATCTTCTGCCAAGATGAGATCTACCTCTTGGAGTATTTGTAAGGCTCTTAGAGTAATATCTTGCAGATTACCAATAGGGGTGGGGATTAAATAGAGCTTTCCCATTATCCAAAACGTTTAGAGACAATATAAAAGAACCTATCCTCATATTCTTCCTTTCCTTGCCAATTATTGTAGGAAGGTTTTACCTTCTGAAGAATAAACTCCCAACATTCGTCAGGGGTATGTAGATTATTGATCATACCAATAGCCTTGTTGTATTCATCTATACTTCCATCAAAAAGATGTGTAACAAAGGCAATACGGTCATTCAATCCTATCTGTAATTGTTTGGATGCTATATGATCATTGAGAGTTTTAGGAGCCTCTGCTTGTGTTTTTTGAGTAGGTGTTTTCTCCTCAAAGATAACCTCTTTTTCAGGGGCTTGCGAGCGAATATTCTCCCATGTATTGTTAGAGTTATGAGGCTCTGCTTGTACTGGAGTTTCTTTTTCTACTTTCTTAGTAGTAGGGGAGGGAGTGGCAGAGGTGTTTTTTTTAAGTGTTTCAGGATGATTTTTTTCTAAGAAATTGAATAACAAAGCCCTTTCGTAAAGCTTTTGTAATTCCTTAACTAAGAGTTCGGAGTTATCCAAGAAAGTAGGATTGGTGAGTATCTTTTGAGCAATTTTCACCATATCTATTTGAATTTCTTCTTTCATAAAATAATATTTTTTCTTGTGATGTGTTCAAATATTTTTTGTATCTTTGTCCTATATTATACAAGAGGCTTTCTAAGAGGTCTTTCTTTATCTAAAGGGAAGAAAACCAGAGGATTGTGTGTATTTGAATACAATTATAGAAGTGCCTTTGGTAAAATAAGGGACAAATATACGAATTTTACCCTAAAGATTTATCTTTTCCAAGATAAAAGACGGACATTTTATTGGTTTAAAAGTGTTTTTGTCTACAAATACAAGTGTCGTATTAGCCTTGGAAAGTAGTTGTTTTTGCTCATTGAATATCTCATATTCAAAAGTAATTTTGGAGGTAGGAAGCTCTTTTAGGGTTAGGGTAATGGAGAGTAGCTCGTCATATAAGGCGGGTTTCTTATAATCAATTTGTAGGGAGACCACAGGCAACATAATGCCTTTCTCTTCTAATTCTTTGTAGGATATACCTAAGCTGCGAAGCCACTCTACACGGGCAATTTCTAGGTATTGTGGGTATATACCGTAATATATAACTCCCATTTGATCAGTCTCCCCATAGCGGGTGCGCACTTGAAAGGTAAATGAATTGTTCATGTTTCTTTTATTTTAATTGGTTGATAATTAATTAGATAATAATATTTTTCGGAAAAAGGCAAAAAAATTTTTTTTATTCAAAAAAAAGTTGCATTTTTGCCCAATAATTTCACCCCTCATTTTTGAAACGCAAATATATAAAATTTCTTATAACTAATGAATACCGATGTACGGAATATTTGGGAAAATTGTTTATCCTTTATAAAGGATAATGTATCCACTGAAGTGTTTGATGTTTGGTTCAAGCCTATAGAGCCTGTTGAACTAACCTCAGATAATACCTTGGTGATTATGGTGCCTAGCATGTTCTTCATGGAATGGCTGGAGGATCATTATATCAACCTGATTTGGAGTGCCTTAACTAAGGAGTTAGGTTCTCGTCCTAAGCTCATCTATAACATTAAGATGGAGAATAATCCTAATAAGACTGAGCAAGCGACAGAACAACTTCCAAGTTCTAATCGTAAGGCTACTAGTATGGAGGTATTGGGATACAAGCAAAAACCACAACAAGCGTATAATCCCTATATAGTACCAGGCCTTGTAGAGATAGAGGAAGTAAAAGTGGATTCTCAGTTGAATCCTAATAAAAACTTTGATACCTTTATTGAAGGGGAAAGTAACCGCTTGGCGCGTTCCGCAGGTAAAGCAATCACTGAAAGACCAGGAGGAACTTCTTTCAATCCTTTATTTATATTTGGAGGAGTAGGGTTAGGGAAAACCCACTTGGCTCATGCTATCGGTAATGAGATACAAGAAAAGCATCCCAAAAAGAAAATTTTATATATTGAGGCAGAGGATTTCACCAAACAATATGCAGTAGCTGCAAAAAATAACAACCGTACCGATTTTATTCATTTTTACCAACAGATAGATGTACTTATTATAGATAATGTACAATTCTTTGCTTCCAAGCAAGGAACACAAGATGTTTTCTTCCAAATATTCAACCATTTACATCAGAATGGTAAGCAGTTAATCTTGACTTCAGATAAGGCTCCAGTGGATATACAGGATGTAGAACAACGCTTACTTTCTCGCTTTAAATGGGGATTATCAGCAGAACTACAAGCACCAGACTACCAAATGCGCAAGCGTATTCTCAAGGCTATTCTCTATCGTGATGGAGTAGAGATGACTGATGAAATTGTGGATTATATAGCCCAGAATGTAAAGACTAATATCCGAGAATTAGAAGGAGTCAATACTTCTTTGGTGGCAGAAGCTCTCTTTAATAAGAAGGAAATTACTCTTGATTTGGCTAAAAAAGCGGTAGATAAGATTGTAAAAAATATCAAGAAGGAAGTTACTGTAGAGTATATTCAGGAAATTGTTTCAGAGTACTTCCAACTTACAGTGGAGGAATTGCAATCCAAAACTAGAAAAAGACATGTGGTACAGGCGAGACAGTTGGCTATGTTCTTTGCTAAGAAATACACCAAGCTCTCTTTGGCCAATATAGGAAAGCTTATAGGAAAGCGTGATCATGCTACTGTGTTGCATGCTTGTAAAACGGTAGATAATCTCAATGAGACAGATAAGCAGTTCCGAAAGTTCTTTGCTGACCTTACAACAAAGATAAATAATCGATAAGAAAATAAATGATATAAAAAAGCTATCCTTTTGGATAGCTTTTTTTATTGTGTATATAAGTTTAAATTATTTGGCAGGAGGATAGATCCAAGTGCTTAATCCTTTGCTTTTTATTTCAGGCATATAGCTTTCAGCTTGAGAGCGAGAACCAAAACTTTTGTAAGCTACTAAGTAATATCCCTTTTCATTCTGTCCGACCATTGTTGCATTGCTATACCCTTCTTTTTTGAGTTGCTTGATACGATTATGAGCATTAGATTCTGAACTAAAGGCACCTGCAATAAGGAAGAAATTTCCAGAAGCTTTTGTGCCAGATCCTCCGCTGTTACTACTACCAGTATTGCTAGTTGAAGTACTTGCTGTATTTTGTTTTGCAGCTTTCTCTGCTTCTTTAGCAGCAAGAGCAGCCTTTTTTTCTGCTTCCTTGGCAGCAAGTGCGGCTTCTTTTTCAGCTCGTTTCTTTTCTTCGTTACGTTTTTTTACCAAAGCAGGATCTTTGCTAACTTGTATAGAAGTGGCTGCTAGCTGAACATCAGGGACATAGGTGGCTTTTGCAACTTCTTCATTGACAAGTTCTTCTACTTTGGTGGGGTCAGCTTGTACTTCCACTACAGTAGGATTCTCTTGGTTATTTAAGAAAGAATAGATAGCAAACCCAATGGCTGAAAGTCCTACAATAGCTACTGCTGCATATTTTATAGGAATAGGCATTTTAGGTTTAGGTTTTCCTGCAGCAGCCTCTTCAGGGGTTACACTAGGGTTCTCTACTAAGCCAGGCTTATTATTTTGATCATTATATATAGGATTGGCTATTTCAACTCCTGTCTCAGTCTTATTAATTTCTTTAGTAGCCACACTGGACATACCAAAAGAATCTGTAAGATAGTTTTCTTTTGACAAAGAAGTGAAAATAATATTATTATCAGTTCCCTTGGTGAATTTTCCTATATTGGCAAGTCTTACTTCTTTTCCTAAACTAAGCTCTTGTTTCCAAGTGGTAACAATTGATTTTATATATCCTTGCGCTTCTTCATAAGAAGAACGCTCTACTTCAGAAATATGTTTGGCTAATAAGCCATCATTATAGGTAAGACGTGCATTAAAAGTCAATTCCTTTTGTGGAGGAGAAAAAGATTTGTCAGCCGCCAATTCAGCAGCTTTCCTGTTGGAAACAAAAGCTCCAAATTCAGGAATGATTACACATTGGTGCTTGAATAACAAATCCTCTATATAAGTATCTAAATTTTTCATATGTCAAT
>NZ_CALHGG010000078.1 GCF_938029845.1 uncultured Capnocytophaga sp. | reverse complement strand
TTAGGAATTGTCTTAGCCAGCGCCTGTGTAGAGACGCAATTTATTGCGTCTTACAGAATGTCTCATCCATTAACATGAGTTCGATATAATCAAAATTTACACATACCTAGTTGGGTATTCGCGCCAGCGTGGGGGACAATAATTTACAAGACGCAATGAATTGCGTCTCTACGGAAAACTATGCCCATTAACATGAGCTCTATATAATGAAAACTCGTACAAAACCAGCTATGGGTGTCTGACCGCTGTCTTCTGACTACTGACCACTAACCACTAAATACTGATAACCGAACAGAGTGCAAAATTACAACAATGCAAGGGACAAAGTCAAGGAAAAGGCTGGTGAGAAGTAAGAATTTATACGATAAAAAATAATGTTAAGTGTTTAACAGTAGGCAGTAGACAGAGGTCAGTATTCAGTAGACAGTGTCTAACAACTAACAACTGTCCTCTGACAACTGACTACTGACCACTGACTGCTATTTCAGTATTTTACGTATATAGTTTGCCTCTTTGATATTTTGAGTAATAGCGTCTGCTTGATCGGTTTCGAGAAGATGTTTGAAGTTTTCTAAGTTTTTGATGTACTCGGTAAGAGCTTTGAGTACATTAGTCTTGTTTTCCAAGAAGATAGGTGTCCACATTTGAGGGTGGCTCTTTGCCAATCGCACAGTGGAGGCAAAACCTGTGCTAGCCAAATCAAAGATCTGTGCTTCGTCCTTTTCTATCTCCAATACGGTCTTACCCAACATAAAGGAGCTTACGTGGGATAAATGGGAGACATAGGCTGTATGAAGGTCATGATCTGTAGGCGACATCATCTTGACCCTCATATTGAGCGCTTTGCTAATATCCAAAGCCCTATCCAAGAGCTTCCAATTACTTTTCTCTACCTCACATAAGGCCATCACCTTACCGTCAAAAAGGTCATATAGGGCAGCCTGAGGGCCTGAGTATTCAGTACCTGCCATAGGGTGTGCAGCAACAAACTGGCTGCGGCGCGGGTGTTGGGCTACTTCCTTACAGATAGACTCTTTGACTGAACCTACATCCATGACTAGGGTATTCTCCCCTACATGGTCTAATACCTCATGGACTACTTGTGCTATACGATTCACAGGAACTGCCACTAGTACAAGGTCTGCATCGGCTATCTGTGGGTAATCAATTGCTTCGGATATGATCCCCAAGGCAAGAGCCTCCTGCAAGTGCTGAGGATTCTTATCTATACCCACTACGGTATATTGTAAGCGTTTCTTAAGTTCCAAGGCAAAGGAACCTCCTATAAGTCCTAAGCCTATAATCACTGCTTTTTTCATGGTTAGAAATAAAAAAAGACTACTCACATACTATGAATAGCCTGCTATGTTATAATCTTTATAGCTAAAAAATAAGAAAGCCCTTATAAGGGGCTTACTTATTTCTTTTTTAAGAATTCTTCTGCTAATTCAGGAGCCATTACGCCTTCTACGAAAGTGTAAGCACCTGTTTTAGGTGATTTCACCATTTTGATTACTTTGGTCAATCGCTTAGATTTACCCTGTAAAGTTGCTACTGTCTTCTTTGCCATAGTATTATTTATTTAATTTCTTTATGAACGGTAACTCTCTTTAGGATAGGGTTGTATTTCTTAAGCTCCAACCTATCTGGAGTATTTTTTTTGTTTTTAGTAGTAATATATCTTGAAGTTCCTGGAAGTCCAGAATCCTTATGTTCAGTACATTCTAAGATTACTTGTATTCTATTTCCTTTTTTAGCCATGGTATATGATTTTTATAGGTTATTTAATAAATCCTTGCTTTTTAGCTTCTTTGATTACTGCAGAAATTCCCTTTTTGTTGATGGTTTTGATAGCGCTTGTTGAAACGCGAAGGGTAATCCATCGGTCTTCTTCAGGAATATAGAAACGCTTGGTTGTCAAATTCGCTTTAAATTTTCTCTTTGTTTTGTTCATGGCGTGAGAAACATTGTTTCCACCCATTGCTTTTTTACCTGTCAATTCACAAACTTGTGCCATTTTATCACTTTTTAGTTCATTATTTTATCGGGGTGCAAAGTAACGAACTTTTATTGAAACTACCAAATTTTTTTCACTATTTTTTTTGTTAGTGATTTGTGTTTAGTCACTAATTCTTCCGTCCTGCATAGTAAAGGTCTTATCAGCCATTTGTGCCAACTGGGTATTGTGGGTTACAATCACAAAGGTTTGTTCAAAGGCGTCTCGCAGGGAGAAAAATAACTGGTGTAGCTGCTGGGCACTCTCTGAATCAAGGTTACCACTAGGCTCATCGGCAAAGATGACCGCAGGTTGGTTCATTAGGGCGCGAGCTACCGCTACTCGTTGCTGCTCTCCTCCTGAAAGTGCATCAGGCTTATGAGAGAGCCTATGGGAAAGCCCTAAATAGTCCAATAATTCCTTTCCTCTACTTTCGGCTGCTTGGCGTGCTGTCCCTTTTATAAAAGCAGGAATACAAACATTCTCCAAGGCAGTAAACTCAGGCAGGAGTTGGTGAAACTGGAATATAAACCCTATATGCTCATTGCGGAATTGTGCTAGCTTCTTAGCCGAGAGCTTTCTAACATCTATTCCATTGATAATAAGACTGCTCCCCTCGACTTCTGTCATAGTATCGAGTGTACCGAGAATGTGTAATAGAGTGGTTTTCCCCGCCCCTGAAGCCCCCACTATAGAGACCACTTGGGCTTTCTCCACTTGGATATCTACCCCTTTGAGTATCTCTACTTGGCCAAATTTCTTATGTATATTAGTTGCTGTTATCAAAATGAGTGAAAAATGAAAAATAAAAAGTGAAAAGTGTATAGTGAAGAATGAAAAGTAAAGCCAGCGAATACTTGGAGCTGGGTATGTGGGTGAAAAGTTGTCATAAACTAACCTCTAACCACTAACAACTGATCACTAACCACTTATTTAGGTACTTTGATTACATAGGTCTTCCCTGACTTGTTTTGGAGAGAAAAATCTCTTATCCAAGGATTCAGTAGGCGTATTGTCTTGTAATTGGTTTTATAACGCTTAGCGAAACTTGCTAAGTTGGTAATAGTAGAATCCACTGTGATATATTGTACAGGTTCCAAGCTATATAGCTGATCTTGCTTATAGTTGAATCCGTACTTCTTTGGATTTCTCATAATCTCCTTAATAGCCAAAATGCGGAATACATAGCGGCTAGTCTCATTGTTCAGGTGTAGGTCATAGTAACTACTTACCTCCTGCTTATTCAGTTGGTTACGGATCCCTGCCTTTCCTGCATTGTAAGCAGCGGCAGCGAGTGTCCAGCTACCCATTTCCTCCTTGGCTTTTTTCAAATACAAGCAAGCAGCCTCAGTGGCTTTCTCCAAGTGATAGCGCTCATCTACCGTATCCTCCATTTCCAAGTTATACTCCTTAGCTGTATTTTTCATAAACTGCCAGAAGCCTGCTGCTCCTGAGGGAGAAACCACATTCGTCAGACCACTTTCTATTAGAGCTAGGTATTTGAAATCGTTAGGAATATCGTATTTGTGTAAGATCGGCTCTATAATCGGGAAGAACTTATGTGCTCGCTTGATAAGCAATAGCCCATTGGACTGCCAATATACATTGACCAACAGCTCCCTATCGAGACGTTCTCTGACATCGGATAGCTGTAATGGCACCGCTTCACCTGCGAAATCCAGCTTTTTAGGCAAGTCAAAGGCACGAATCTGATACATAGGCAAGCTATCTCTTTCAGAAATCGCCTCTACCATGATGGGGTCGTCCGCACTAAGGGTTGGCACTTCCGTTTCAGCAGGAGAAGCCACCGCATTGATAAGCAAAAGCGCTATGGCAATCACTCCTATTCCGCTGAATATCTTTTGACAAACAGAAAAAAACTTACTCATTTTCAATAGTTTATATTATACATGTTCTTATTTTCTACCATTATACAAGTAGAAAATATTAAGGCATTTTTCTGCGCACAAAGATAGAGAAAAAAGTAAAAGGTAAAAAGTAAAAAGTAAAAGTTTTTTATATCAACTTTTTTCACTACCTTTGGCACTTGTAAAAACCGCTAAAAAACCATTACTTCAGATGGACAACCGATACGCCATGCGTGGGGTCTCTGCTACCAAAGAGGAGGTTCACAACGCTATTAAGAATATTGATAAGGGACTCTTCCCTAAAGCCTTTTGTAAGATTATCCCTGATTACTTAAGTGGAGATGACCAATACTGCCTTGTGATGCATGCCGATGGGGCTGGCACTAAGTCCTCCCTCGCTTATATGTATTGGAAGGAAACGGGTGATCTCTCTGTATGGAAGGGCATCGCTCAGGACGCCCTAATTATGAATATTGATGACCTCCTCTGTGTAGGAATTACCGACAATATCCTACTTTCCTCTACTATTGGTCGTAACAAAAGGCTCATCCCTGGGGAAGTGATTGCAGCTATTATAGGGGGTACTGAAGAACTCATCAAGGAGTTGGGACAATATGGAGTTACCATTCACTCCACAGGGGGTGAAACCGCTGATGTAGGTGACCTAGTACGTACCATTATTGTAGATTCCACCGTTACAGCGCGTATCAAGCGCAGTCAAGTGATCGACAATGCACGTATTGAAGCAGGAGACGTTATCGTAGGTTTGGCCTCTTTCGGACAAGCTACTTATGAGAAGAGCTATAATGGCGGCATGGGCAGCAATGGACTTACTTCGGCACGACATGATGTATTTTCTAAGGTCTTGGCAGAGAAATACCCTGAAAGCTATGATCGTGGACTCCCTGAGGAAGTAGTCTATACAGGAGGCAAAAACCTCTGCGATACAGTGACTGATAGCCCGCTCAATGCTGGTCTGCTAGTGCTCTCTCCTACCCGCACCTATGCTCCTGTGATTAAGCAAATCCTCTCCCAATACAGTCCTACTGATATTCATGGCATGGTACACTGTAGCGGAGGCGCCCAAACGAAAATCCTACATTTCATAGATAACCTACACGTTATCAAGGATAACCTCTTCCCTGTGCCTCCCCTCTTCCAACTCATTCAAGAAGAATCTAAAACCAATTGGAAAGAAATGTATCAGGTGTTCAACTGTGGACACCGTATGGAACTCTATGTCCCTGAAAGGATTGCAGCCGATATTATCCGTATCTCCCAATCTTTCCATATAGACGCCCAAATCGTAGGCCGTGTAGAGAAATCAGACCATAAAAAGGTTACTATACAAAGCGAATACGGCATTTTCAATTACCAATAAGGAATAACCAAAGACCGATGACAAGTGACAAGTGACTAATTTTGTTGTTAAAAAGATTTGTTACTTGTCACTTGTCACTTGTCATTATTTTCGTATTTTTGCAGCTGTTTTTTAACTTAAGATGTGTCCATAATCATGGCAAAAACCAAATCCCCAGAGACTGAGAAAGAGAAAGGAAAAGAGAACAAAGGCAAGCGAAATACCCTATTGGAGCGAAAAGTCTCTATAGGGGTGATTCTTCTTTTTGTATGTTTTGCGCTTTGTGCCTCTTTTATCTCCTTTATCTTCACTTGGCAGGCTGATCAAAGTATCCTAAGCGAGTTTGCTGACAGGAATGTACGACCACAGAATATCCTCAACAAGATAGGGGCTTACGTGGGTAACCTTTTCATATACAGAGGCTTTGGGATAGCTACTTTTATTCCGCTTTCTCTTTTGACTCTTACAGCCTTAAAACTCATTTTGGATACTAAGACCAAGATGCTCAACAAGTGGTTTTGGGGGATATTGTGGATGCTCTTTCTTTCGGTTTCCTTTGGCTTTTTCTCATCCGATGCTACCATTCTCAGTGGTATAGGCGGGTATGAACTCAATGCCTTCCTAAGCGATTACATAGGGCATTTAGGTACTGCCTTGGTGTTGCTAGCTATACTTTGTGTATATCTTGTTAGAAAATTCCACATCACCCCTGATAAGATCAAAGATTCAATAGATACAAGTAATAACTGGATTAAAAACCATAAAAAACCCTCTTTTTCCACTCCCCTTAAGGGTAAAATTGTCCCCTTAACCCCTACGGAAACCCCTCCAGCAGGAGAGGAGTCCTTTGCCCCTGACCCAACAGGCTTTCAAGAAAGCGAAGATGGTCAAGCTACTGACGAAAAGATAGATGTCTATACGCACCGAGATGACATTCCACGCTTACACCCTGAAGAACCCCTGACTCCAGAGGCTACTCCCTCAGTAGAAGAGGAAGAGGATAGTGCTTTCAAGGTGGAAATCAAGCAAGAAGAAACTGTTAATCCTGAAGATGTAGCTCGCCGCTTGGTAGAAGACTTTGGCGAGTTCGATCCTACCTTGGAACTCAAGTCTTACCAATTCCCTCCTATAGACCTGCTCAAGGAATACAAAGATGCAGGCGTAGTGCGCAATGATGAGGAATTGGAGGAAAACAAAAACACCATTATTCAGACCTTACGTGACTACAAAATAGACATCTCACGTATTACCGCTGTGATAGGGCCTACTGTTACCCTCTATGAAATAGCTCCTGCCCCTGGCGTACGTATCTCCAAGATCAAAAGCTTGGAAGACGACATAGCGCTCTCCTTGGCAGCCTTAGGGATTCGTATCATTGCTCCTATTCCAGGGAAAGGGACTGTCGGTATAGAAGTGCCTAATAAGCATCCTGCCATGGTACCTATGCGATCTGTCATCAGTTCGGTTAATTTTCAAAAAGCAGAAATGGAGCTACCTATTGCTTTTGGGAAAACCATTAGCAATGAGACTTTCGTAGCCGACTTAGCCAAAATGCCTCACATGCTTATGGCAGGTGCTACAGGACAAGGAAAATCAGTAGGGCTTAATGCCGTACTTACTTCCCTACTCTACAAAAAACACCCTGCTGAGGTAAAATTTGTCCTTGTAGACCCTAAAAAAGTGGAGCTTACCCTCTACAATAAGATAGAGAAACATTACTTAGCTAAACTTCCTGATAGTGAAGAAGCTATTATCACCGATACCACCAAAGTTGTCAATACCCTCAACTCTCTCTGTATAGAGATGGACAACCGATATTCCTTGCTGAAAGATGCTATGGTGCGCAATATCAAGGAATACAATACGAAGTTCAAGTCTCGACTGCTCAACCCTAATGATGGTCATAGGTTCTTGCCGTATATAGTCCTAGTGGTAGATGAGTTTGCCGATCTTATCATGACAGCAGGCAAGGAAGTAGAGCTTCCTATTGCTCGCTTGGCACAGCTAGCACGTGCCGTAGGTATCCACCTAATCATCGCTACTCAACGACCTTCAGTGAATGTGATTACAGGGCTTATTAAGGCGAATTTCCCTGCCCGTGTAGCCTTCAAGGTATCACAGTCCATTGACTCCAAGACCATTTTGGATGGCCCTGGTGCCCAACGACTTATCGGTAAGGGAGACATGCTCTATACGCAAGGCAATGACCTAATACGTATCCAATGTGCTTTCGTAGATACCCCTGAGGTAGAGCGTATTGCTAACTTCATTGGTGCCCAACGTGGTTATCCCGATGCCTTCTTACTCCCCGAATATGTGGGTGAAGGAGGCGAAAATGGTATTGTTGACGTAGATATGAGTAAGAAAGACCCCCTACTGAGAGATGCTGCTGAACTTATTGTGAATAGTCAATTGGGGTCTACCTCCATGCTACAACGTAAGTTAGAGGTAGGTTTTGCGCGTGCCGGCCGTATCATGGATCAGTTGGAAGTGCTCGGTATCGTAGGTGCCAATAAGGGTAGCAAGGCACGTGATGTGAATTTCCCTGACCTTATCTCCCTACAACAATTTTTAGACGAAAAAGGTATATAACAGAATAAATTAAGCAAAAGACACAATGAATCCCCCTAAAATAGCTATCATTGGACTTGGATATGTAGGTCTGCCCTTGGCTCGGCTCTTGGCTACTCGCTATGCTGTAGTGGGTTATGACAAAAAAGCCTTACGTGTGGAAGCCCTACAAAGAGGGGAAGATACTACTCTTGAGGTAGAAAAAAACCTATTACAAGAAGTCTTAACCCCAACAAACCCCACTCTTACTAAGGGACAAATAGGTCTTTTCTGTACCCATAACCCCGATGACTTAGCACAGTGTAACTACTTCATTGTTACGGTGCCTACCCCTGTGGATAAGCACCATAGACCACTACTTGCCCCCCTACACTCAGCCAGTGAGGTTGTAGGCAAATACCTCAAAGCAGGAGATATCGTCATCTACGAATCTACCGTATATCCAGGTTGTACCGAAGAAGAATGTGTACCTATCTTGGAACAGGTCTCAGGACTGAAGTTCAACCAAGACTTTTTCGTAGGTTATTCCCCTGAACGCATCAACCCTGGGGATAAGCTCCATACAGTGGCACATATTCTAAAAATCACCTCTGGTTCCACCCCAGAGACCGCACAAAAGGTCAATGCCCTCTACCAATCGGTAATTGAGGCTGGCACCCACTTGGCTCCCTCTATCAAAGTAGCCGAAGCTGCTAAGGTAATAGAGAACTCACAACGAGATATCAATATTGCTTTTGTCAATGAATTGGCAAAAATATGTAATTTGTTGGATATTAATGTACAAGCAGTATTGGAAGCGGCAGGAACCAAGTGGAATTTCTTGCAATTCTCTCCAGGTCTTGTAGGAGGCCATTGTACAGGGGTAGATCCCTATTACTTAGCTCAAAAAGCTCAAGAGGTAGGTTACCACCCCGAGATCATCTTAGCAGGTCGCCGTATGAACGATTCTATGGGCAAGTATGTAGCTGATCAAGTTATTAAGTTGATGATCTCCCGTGAAATCCCTATTCATGGAGCACGTATCCTTGTACTGGGTATCACCTTCAAGGAGAATTGCCCCGATGTACGCAACACTAAAGTTACCGATGTGGTACGCCAATTAGAGGCTTTCCACACCCAAGTCACCGTATATGACCCTTGGGCACACCCAGAAGAAGTATGGGAAGAACACCAAATTCGCTCCCTAACAACCTTACCTAAGGAGCTACCATACGATGCCATTGTACTGGCTGTTGCCCATAAGGAGTTCCTTTCTCTGCCTTGGAAAGAGCTAAGAAAGCCTCATAGTATCCTCTACGATGTAAAGGGTATACTTCCTGAAGCTGACGGACATTTATAGAAAAAAGCGTAGGCAACTACGCTTTTATTTTTTCTTCAGCCAGATGTACAATCTGAGCTACCACCTCCTCAAGTGAGGTATGAGAGTTATCTATCTCCACCGCATCAGGAGCTTTTTGTAGAGGTGATTCTTTGCGATGTGTATCTTGATAGTCACGCTCTTGTATATTCTTGAGTACCTCTTGGTAAGTAGCAGGCTCTCCCTTTTGTTGGAGTTCCTCAAAGCGTCTTTGGGCACGTATCTCTTCCGAAGCTGTCATAAATACCTTCAGCTCAGCATTAGGGAATACAACAGTGCCTATATCACGTCCGTCCATGACCACTCCCTTCTGTTGTCCCATTTCACGTTGCAAGTTTACCAAATAGGCACGTATTTCAGGGATTTTAGCCACTTCACTCACATAACTTGCTACGGATAAGCCTCGTATTTCTTTCTCAATATTCTGCCCATTAAGGTAGATTTCTGAGACTCCCAATTGTGGATTGTGCTCAAAACGAATAGTACTTTGCTTAAGTGCTGAGAGCAAGCCATCCTTATCAATATTCAAAATCTGTTTCTCCTCTCCCCCATGTGGCAAAGAGATAAAACCCTTTTCAAGAGCTAGAAAAGTAACAGCCCTATACATAGCTCCCGTATCTATATACACATATTGTAAAGCTTTGGCTACACGCTTAGCGGTAGTACTTTTTCCAGTAGAAGAATGACCATCTATGGCAATAATTATTTTTTTCATGATATCAAAAAAAATAACTTACCAAAAACAAGTTATGGATTTCGGTAAGTTATGTTATAAAGTATGATTTTTAATTATTATTCACTATTTTACAAAAAGATTTGCTTTCTGTCTCAGTACGTATTTTCCTGATTAGGAGTTTGGCCAGCCCCACGATAGCCGTATCATCAAGTATCACATGATCTAAGACCTTTTTGCTCTGCAAAAGCCCAATTAAGTGCGTTTGCCCTTGATATACCAAGCATACATCATCTACTGTTTTATTGGCAAGTCCTTCTGTATTTTCGAAAGAAAGAATAGCATTTCTAAAGATTTCTACTTGGTAAGAGCTTGCTAGGCGGTTATCTACTCCTGGGCGTGCTTTGTAGGCTACGATAGAGCCATCAAGGGTACTTACCAATGAAACAGAGATCACCCCTGGCACATTATTAAAGAGTAGTGCTGCATATTCGTTCAAAAATTGTTCCATGGTTTGTATGCTTTAGCTAAAGAATAATTTTCTGAAATGACTTTCTTTCTTAGGAGCTTCGGAAGTTGTATTGGTATTATAAAGCTCTGTCTGTATATTATCAAATGTAACCACTTGATTCATTGCCTCATAACATTGCTTATGAATCACACTCAAGACCCCATAATTGACCTTGGTAGCATCTGTGATAATATGTATCAAGTAATCAAAATCCTTAGACACATAGATTACATGTATCTGCTCATTATTGGATATGGTAATCTCACGAAGTGAATCTTCATGAATGTTATCTATATATTTAATTTCTTGAAGTGCATTTTTAGCTATTTCAGCCTCAAACTTTGAAGTAGCGGAATAGTCTAATCCACTAAAAGATTGGTTGTATAACACCTCACCATGTTCTGTACCTATAAAGCTAACTGATAGTATGCCAGAAAGTTGGGCTCTCATCTGGTCAGCGTATTTTTTAAATTCTTCCAAAATCATACTTTCAAAATTTTAGTTAGGTTACAACAATGCAAAACTACGATGTTTTTCTATAAATTGCAACTTTTACACCTTAATATATTCAACAAAATAGCTTTTTTTGTTGATAACCTTATAAGATATTCATCTACAATTATTTACACAGAAACTCCGCTATCTTTCAGTGAATAAATTAAAAGCCAAAAATCTGAGCATCTTCCTTGTTTTGTTTATCTCTAGCTTTTTTCTTAGCTTCATATTCTATGTCCTTATATCTATCATAGAAACGATAAGAGAAGCCTATTCCGCCCATATAACGTGTTGGTGTAGTTTTCCAACTAGCCCCTATGGTAGCATTTATTTGAAAATTTTCATCTATGAGATAAGAAACACCCCCTCTTAGCAGAGAATCCTTGTAATAATCACTTGTAATCCCCTCATTTTCCAAATAGATACTCCAACGATCATCATAAAGATTGTGGGTAAGAGTGAACACATAGCTATACTGTGCATGTTGGGAAGCTATATTAGTTCCTATGATATTGAGAACCAATGCCACTTCTTTGAGAGGATGGCTCTGAAGGATAATCATTGCCTTGGGGGTAGCTATTGGGTAGCTCTCATTCATCACCTCATAGAGGTAACGATTTTTTTCTAAGAGATTTACCCCCGCATAGAGTGAAATGGCAGGGATCAATTTTCGCCACTTGAACTCTGCATTAGCCTTCCAGCTATATACATTGATATCACTTAGAAAAACGGGGTCATAGAACAAATATTTCACCCCAAGAGTAGTACGCTGAAAGCCCAATTTCCCCGATGAAACGCCATCGGTAGAGCGGTTGCTATAAAGTAGCGTACCATCGCCTACAATCTCGAACTGGTCTCTCCAAACCCCATAACGTACCATATAATTCAGTCCTACATTCTCCTGAGAAAGACCTAAGAGGTCATGCTTATTGGTCTCATAATAGATATCTGATTCCACTTGAGCCACCTTCCTTCCCACCGAATAAGCCCCCATAGAGCGCCCAGGCTTGTTTGAGTTAATAATATCTGTGTATTGTGCTTGAGTGGTTATAGCCGATAACACCAAAAGGAAAAATAGCACTTTTTTCATAAACAGATTCATTTTGTTAAATAATTAATCTTACAATTTACCACACTCCTCTGCTTTTTGATATAAAAAAATAGCCATTTAGAGTGTTTTATAGCTTAGTTCTTATAAGGTACAAAATTAAAAAAAATATTATTAAAACCAAGACTTAACCTTAAAAAGTTTTAGTATAAAAAACGGCAATAGGTTTCCCCATTGCCGTAAAAAATATAAACTATGAAAAAATTTTACATTTCCACAATGATAAACTCACTACGTCTGTTTTCTTGGTGTTCTTCTTCAGAGCAAGGAACGCCATTCTTACAATGGTTAACGAGTTGTGTTTCTCCATATCCCTTAGCAGTAAGCCTGTTCTTAGCAATTCCTTGACTTACAATCCAAGCCATAGTAGCTTTGGCACGTTTGTCAGAAAGGATAAGGTTATACTTATCAGAACCACGGCTATCAGTATGAGAACGGATAGAGATCTTCATAGTAGGATGATCCTTCATTGCCTCTACGATTTTAACCAATTCAGCAGCTGCATCAGGACGAATATTATATTTATTAAGGTCAAACTTGATTTCCTTTATCTGGAAGATCTTAGCTAAATCATCACCTTTCTTAAGTTTTTTCTTGGTGGTTTTCATCAAGATTTCTTTCTCAATAACAGTACCTTTTTCACGGATACTCACTTGTTCTTCTACTACTGCATAGTCCTCTCGCTGAGCACGAATGAATACGAAGGTATCATCACAATTTACTGTCTTAGCACCAAAGTCATAATCTCCGTTGGGTTTATTGTCAATCTTGGCAATTTCTTTTTGGTCACTATCGGAGAGTGTAAGAGTTACGTGACCTAGTACTTCTTTAGTATCTATATCCTTAACAATCCCTTTGATAGTCTTTTTACAATCAAATTCCAAAGGTCTGTTTTGTATAAAATAGTAGATATCATCTTTTCCTTTACCTCCTGGACGATTAGAAGAAAGGAAACCAACACTTCTGTCTTCGTCAAGTACAAAAGCAAAGTCATCGTCAGGAGTATTACCTGGGCGACCTATATTCTGCAATCTCTTAAGAGAACCATCTTGTTCTATTTTCACAGCAAAAATATCCAAACCTCCTAAACCAGGAAGACCATCAGAAGAGAAGAATAACACATTCTTAGAAGAAATATAAGGGAAAGTTTCTCTACCTTCAGTATTGATAAGATCACCTAAGTTTTCTGGTTTTCCATAAACACCTTTCTTATGGTTGATACGTACTCTGAAGATATCGGACTTACCACGAGTACCATTGATATCAGCAGCGAAGTAGAGCCATTTTCCATCAGGAGTGATGGCAGGATGCGCCACACTGTAGCCTATGACATTGAAAGGTAAGCGCACTGGATCTGTCCATTCGTTATTTTTTCTAACAGAACGATAAAGTTCCAAGAGAACTTTCTCTTCTGCTTTCTTTTTCTTTTCTTCTTTAGAAAGCGGAACTTGGTAGTTACGAGTAAAATAGATCGTATCCATTGTTCTTGTAAATACAGGACTTGACTCATTCAAAAGAGAGTTGAGCTTGGAAGAGAAGTTCTCCTCTTTGGTAAGTTGTCCATTGCTGAATTTTGCTCTAAAGAGATCATAATAGCCCTCACCTGTCCAATTAGAAGTACCACGAGCTGATGTCTTTCGGCTTGCAGTGTATACTACTTCATCTTTTCCATAGAAAGCAGTACCATATTCAGAGAATTCGGTATTGATATCTACAGGTTTAATTGTTAAGCGACCTGAATTATCTTTGATTACTTGCAAATAGTCTGAATGCTCTTCCAATTTGCGAGCACGAAGGTCTTCCTTACCTGTAAGCTTTATAAATTGATCCAAAATAGTCTTTGCTTCATCGTAGCGCTCTACCGATTTAAGACATTGTGCATAACGATAGTAATATTCTGGAGTAATTTTGTAATTTTGGCTATCTTTTTTAGCGTTTTCAAAGAGCTTGTCATACCATTTCAAAGCTGTAGTATAGTCAGCATTGAAATAATAAGAATTTCCTAAATTTTCCAAGACATTTTGATCTACATACCCTTGTTCTGCTATACGTTCGTATATCTTAATAGCATCTATATAGGCATATTTACCATAGAGATCATTAGCTTTTTTTATTTTACTTTCATTTTCTTTCTTCAATTTCTCCTTGTCTTCCTGAGCAAAAATTACAGAGACAGAGCAAAACAGAAGAAAAATAGCGGTTATCTTTCTTATCATTTTTTTATTTTTTTAATTGATTAGTACACTATTTAGAAGAAACGAGGAGAGATAATCTTTTGAATATCTCGAACAAACTCGTAACGCAAGAAAATTTCATGAGAGCCAGAGTTATACTTACTTAGTTTAGTAGTTTCCCAGTCAAAAGCATAACCAATAAACCAGTTTCTATCTATCTGGAAACCAGCCATAGCACTCACAGCAGCACTCCAGCGATAAGCAGCACCAAGAACAAAACGGTCATCGTACATAAAATTAGCTGAAAGGTCTACTTGCAATGGGCTACCAGATACCATTTTCATAAGAGCAGCAGGCTTGAACTTGAGGTCTGAAGAAAGGTCAAACACATATCCTCCCATAAGGTTGTAGTGTTGTCTTTCATTGATATCAGTAATCTTTCGCTCATCTGTCTTGGAGAATGTTTTGGTATCCAAGAGATAAGGGATAGAGAAACCTACATAGTATTTTTCTCCATAATAGAAAACTCCAGCTCCTATATTAGGTAAGAAAATATTTGCTTTCCCTTCAAAAGCAGCATCATTAGGATAAAGTAAGTTAAGCTTGTTTCTATCAAAGTTGTAGAAACCAGCTGCAGCCTTTAACCCGAAAGCCAACTTAGATTCGTCAAAATCCAAGGTATAAGAGAAATCCACGTCTACCACATTAGTAGATTGAGGCCCTATACTTTCATGATAGATACCTGCACCTATTCCTATATGTTTCTCCTCAAAAGGAGTATGGAAGCTCAAAGAAGCCGTCTTAGGAGCTCCATCCAAGCCTACCCACTGATTACGATAGAGAGCAAAGATGCTCGTACAATCACGAGAACCTGCATATGCAGGATTAATCATCATTGTGTTATACATATATTGTGTATACTGAGAGTCCTGCTGTGCAGTTGCCTGATCTCCAAGCAATACCAATCCTAATAACACAATTAATCGCATTCCTTTTTTTAACATATTCTTTTCATTTAAGAGTGTGCAAAGATACAATAAAAACAAATGATTGCACAAATATTTCATTTATATATTTCCTATATTCTTATTGATTTTTTCTATACAACTGTAAATCAAATACTTAACCCCTCAAAAGTTATTAACAATTATAGAATTAATTATAATTTGTTAATGATCAATTGTTAATTATTTAAAGATTAGCCGTTAGTGATTAGTGATTAGTGATTAGTGACTAATGGGTAGTGACTGGTGACAAATGATTAGTGACTAGTGACTGATACCTGTAAAAGGATTAGTCACTAGTCACTATTAGTTAGTCACTATAAGGATATCACTATCTGATACCATGCATCATGCGTTCTATCACTTTGTTAAGGGATACCATAAGGATACCCAATATCATTACAAAGGCAGAAATAGAAGCAAATACAGTACTTGCACCCAACTCTACCACATAAGAAGAGATAAGTCCTGCAAGCATATTAGCAAAGGCAGCCGCCATAATCCATACACCCATGAACAAAGACGCAAAACGCGCTGGGGATAGCTTGGTTACGATAGAAAGCCCTACTGGAGAGAGAGATAGCTCCCCTATGGTATGTAGTAGGTAAGTGAGTATCATCCAAATCATACTTGCCTTAACCATTTCATTGGAGTTATCTACAATGGTTAAGCCTCCTTCCCAAATAGCTCCTCTTTGGAAACCAGCAATGAGCATAAACCAGAAACCTATTCCAAGAACAATCAGTCCGAGTCCCATTTTCAAAGGTGTATTAAGGGCTTGTCCCAATCGGGTATTCCAGAAATAAGCAAAGACTGGTGCCAAGACAATCACAAAGAAAGGATTCACCATCTGTAACCATGCAGTAGGAATCTCACGCCCAAATATAGTCCTGTCTATATATTTGTTAGCATATAGGTTAAATGACGCACCTGCCTGTTCCATACCTGCAAAGAAGAAGACAGCAAAGAAGAAGAAGATGAAGATTACCGCAATACGTTCTTTTTCTTGTCGGGTAAGCGGTGTCTTTACTTCTTCAACAGAGGTTTCTGCTACTTTGGCAGCACCCTTAGGTGCTATACCTATATTGCCTAAATACTTATTACTTAGGAAAACAAATAAGAGTTGCCCTATAAGTACCCCTACAGAAGCCGCTAAGAATCCGTAACGATAGCCATGTGTGATCTGAGTAACCCCATTGGCATCTACATAAGTGGTAGCAAATACGTTATCAGCTAAAAGTCCTACGATGAGTGGCGCAATTACCGCACCCAAGTTAATACCCATATAGAAGATAGAGAAAGCTGAATCCAAACGCTTGTCACCTGGTTCATACAAGTCTCCTACTATGGAAGAGATATTTGGTTTGAAGAAACCATTACCTATAATTAGTAAGAAGAGTCCTGAGAAAAGACCTACTCTACCAATAAACTGGTTGTGTTCCAATTGTTCGGGAGTAAGGGTAGGCGAAATGGTAGTGAAGAGTTCAGGAGCAAAAAGCAAGAACTGAGCCAATACCATGATAAAGCCCCCAATAAGGATGGATTTGCGCTGTCCTAAGTATCTGTCAGAAAGCCAACCTCCGAAGAGCGGTGTGAAATAACAAAGTCCTGTAGCCAAACCATAAACGGTAGTACTAAACTTCTCGTTATAGCCAAGCCCACCATTGAGCCAAGTAGCTGTTAGGTAAAGTACCAAGATACCGCGCATCGCATAATAGCTGAAACGCTCCCACATCCCTGTGAAAAACACGAGATAAAGCCCCGCGGGGTGTCCTTTTTTTTCTGTATTCATTATCTGTCTAATTAAATTATATTATGTGTTATAAATTATTCAATATGAATTGGGTCATCTTTTCATATAGGTGATGTCGTGTATTTCCTCCGTAGATACCATGATCCTTGTCAGGATAGATTGCCCACTCGAATTGCTTGTCATACTGTACCAAAGATTCTATCAGGCGCATGGAGTTCTGTACATGTACGTTGTCATCGGCAGTACCATGTACCAAGAGGAATTTCTTGTCCAAGTTCTTAGCGTAGGTAAGAGGTGAATTGTTATCATAACCTTCAGGGTTTTCCTGAGGAGTCTGCATATAACGTTCTGTATAAACAGTATCATAGAATCTCCAGTTGGTTACAGGTGCCACCGCAATGGACATTTTGAAAACCTCTCCTCTTAAGATACAGTTGGAAGCCATAAATCCACCAAAGCTCCAGCCCCAAATACCAATACGATTCTTATCTATATACTTATAGTTACCGACAATCTTAGCGGCTTCCACTTGGTCTTCTAATTCGTATTTACCTAATTGTTTGTAAGTACATTTCTTGAAGGCTGCCCCTTTGTATCCTGTACCACGACCATCCACACAGAGAATGATATAGCCTTTTTGAGCCAACATATAATACCAGAAATCATCAAAGCCAGAGAAAGAGTTGCTCACTTGTTGAGAACCAGGTCCTGAATATTGGCACATAAACAAAGGATATTGTTTGTTTTCATCAAAATCAGCTGGTTTTATCATCCAAGCATTGAGTTTGTCTCCGTTTTTGGTAGTAATCTCAAAAAATTCTTTGGTTGATTTCTTATAAGTAGCAATTTTTTGTTCTAATTCATTATTGTTAAGTATTTCCTTAACTACCTTTCCTGTTTTACTATCATTAAGAGTATAGACATTGGGTTTCTTAACGCTTGAAAACTCATTGATAAACAAGGAGAAATCAGGACTAAAGGTAGCTTCATTCGTACCATTCTCTACGGCTAAGGCTTGTTTGTCCTTACCTGAAAGGGAGATACTATAGATACCACGATTGATAGAACCTGGCTCAGTGGATTGGTAGTAGATGCGTTTGACCTTAGGATTGTAGCCATAGTACTCTGTTACCTCCCACTTTCCTTGGGTAATTTGCTTCAAAAGCTTACCAGTTTTGTCATAGTGGTAAAGGTGATTGTTACCATTTTTCTCTGAAGAGATGATAAAGCTATTATCATCCAAAAAAGTAAGGTCATCGGTGATACTTACATAAGCCTTATCCACTTCATGATATACAGATTTGAATTGCTTAGTGTTAGCATCTACAAAGATAAGATTGAAATCATTCTGATGCCTATTGAGTGTCTGAACACTTAGTATATTAGGCTCCTTACTCCATTGGATACGAGGAATATAATAAGCCTCTACTGGGATTTTGGTTGCCTTTTGGTTATTTACATCATAGAGGTAAAGACTTACTACAGAGTTATTTTCGCCAGCCTTAGGATACTTGAATGTATTCTGAGTAGGATAGAGGTTCGTACCATACACATCCATAGAAAACTCTGGTACTTGACGTTCGTCAAAACGGATATAAGCCAGTTGAGTACCGTCCGCATTCCAATCAAAAGTTCTTACGATAGCGAACTCTTCTTCATACACCCAGTCACTAGTACCATTGATAATCTTATTTTTCTCTCCATCAAAGGTTACTTGTTGTTCTTTTTTGGACTGTGTATCATATATATAGATATTGTTTTGGTATACGTAAGCCACTTTGTCTCCTTTTGGTGAGAAGAATGGTTCTTGGATTTTCTTATCAGTCAATTTAGAGAGTTCCTGTTTTTTAAGGTCAAAAACATAGAAATCGGCTGAGAAAGAACGTCTGAAGATAGACTCTTTGTTGGTAGCAATTAGGATTTTATCCTCCTGCTTGTTGAAGGTGTAGCTATTGATACGCTGAATCTGTGGATAGTTTTTGGTATCAAAAAGCGTTTTCTCCTTCTCTAAAGTAGAAAAATTATACAAATCAATCGTATAATTGAGATTTGTATAATCATAATTAAGCACTGTATACTGATTCGTATTCTTCAGTGCGGAGAGATTGGTCATTCCACTTGGATAGAAAGCGTAATCTGTCCAAATGTCTTTCAAAGTAATCAGCTTATTTTGGGCGCTCACATTCAATGAGATAGCCAAAAAAAACAGCCATAAGTAATAGTTTCTAGTTCTCATTTTAGAATATTTTTTGTAACTACAATTTTACGTTTTTTTTCTGACATAACCTCTTCTTTTTTGTTTTTTTTTAAATTCTAACAAAAAAGCGACCTGCTTTTCAAGTCGCTTCGAAAAAATAAATCAGTCCCTTATATACTTAATTATTTGAAAAAAGAATGAGCAGTAACATCCACTCGTTCTGTTCCTTCTTTTGAAAATTTCACCAATTGCTTTACCCAATAAAAGAAGAAGCCAAATAGCACTACTATCATTATCCATGTAGCGATATTTGCTCCCCACCAAGAGGAAAGCTCCATTTTTCTTAAATAATCATAAGGAGCAAAAGCAATTTGTTCAAAAAAATATTTGATTCCTTTAAAAAATGCTGTCATAACCTTTCTTTTTTAGTGGTGCAAATGTACAACTTTTTTTATTAACTTCCTATTTTTAGGAAAACTTTTTTTTCTTTTTCTATCCTTTCAGTATGTTTTACATAAATCCGCCCTTCTGCTCCCTTGCACACCAACAGGTAATAACTCCCTTGGAAGAAACAATATTCCACTTGTACCTGCCAATCGGATTGAGCCACCACACTTATCTGGTGAGGATAGTATAGGCGCTGCTCTTTTGCTACTTGTACCTTATTGACCAAATCAAAAAGTGAGGCTACATAAACATCCTGTGAGTGATAGACCTTTTCGGGAGTATCTATCAGTACTTGCTTCCCTTCCCTTATAATCATAATCCTATCGGAAAAGCCCAAAGCTTCTTGACTCTCATGGGTAGCTATAAGGGCTGTGATTCGGTGGGCTTTCAGAAAGGCAAAAAGGTTCTGACGTATGGTATTCTTAAGAAAACTATCTGTCTGGCTAAAAGGTTCGTCCAAGAGTAGCACCTCAGGCGCTTGTGCTAAAGCCTGTGCCAATCCTACTCGCTGTTGCTGTCCGCCACTGAGAAAAATGGGTTTCACCTTGGCATAGTCCTGCATAAGTGTCATCTCCAGCAGTTCCGCCACCCGAGCCCGCTTCTTAGGTAGATCCAGGTTAGAGAGGTATTTTCCTACATTTTCCTCCACCGTCATATAAGGCATTAGACCGAAATCCTGTGCTAGGTACTTCATCTTTGCAAAACCAGGCACCAGATTATGAGATGGACCTAAGACGGGTATCCCTTTCCAAGAAATCTTACCTTGCTCAAGGTCGAACAAGCCATAGATCGCCTTAAGCAAAGTGGATTTGCCTGAACCACTTGCCCCCACTATGGAGAGTATCTCGCCTTCTGTAAGGAAAAAGTCTATATTCTTAAGCACCTGAGTATCGGTATAGGTATAAGATAGATTTTTAACAATAAGCATCTGTCATATTTTTTGTGGGGCAAAAATAAGAATTATTTCTAAGATGAACACTTATTCATTTGTTTGTTGTATCTTTGCCAAAAAAATTTATCTTTATGAAAGCATGGCTCAGCAAGCTTACCCCTTTCTTCTATGTAGGTGGGTTATATATCGTTATCTCTTTTGTCCTTAGAATCATTTTTATGGGACACCCCATTACTACGACCTCTTTTTCTATATGGCAGGTCTTGGGAATGTTCTTGGTGGGTAGCCTCAACGACATCTTTATCATCTGCTTAGCTCTTAGTATCTTAGTGCTTTACTTCCTTTTTATCGCCAATGTGAAGTACCAAAAGCCTTATGGCTATATTATCCTTGGGGCAATGCTTTTGCTCTTGGGCTATATAGAGTTTGTCCCCAATAATATTTTCTACCAATATGGAGGTTCGGTAGAGGAAATTGCCTTGTACTTCTTTGGGGCAAAGACCCTTTGCTTTGCTGCGATGCTCTTTGCGGGTAAGTGGCGCAAGCAAGTGCGTAATGTACTCTATTTCATTACTCTATTTATCTATACCTTTGCTATAGTGATGAATGCCGTTAGCGAATATTTCTTCTGGAATGAGTTCGGGATACGGTACAACTTTATCGCGGTGGATTACCTGATCTACACTACGGAGGTTATCGGAAATATTATGGAGAGCTACCCTGTAGTACCGCTCTTCTCAGGAGTATTTGTCGTGGTACTTGCCCTAACTATTTTCCTCTATAAGAAAACAAAATCTACCCTTGAGACTATCCCTAGCCTTAAAGAAAAAGGCTTGTTATTGGGAAGCTATGTGGCATTGTTCCTCTTGAGCTTGTGGGCTACCCCTAAGTTTGACGATATCAAGTCCAACAACGTGTTCGTTCAGGAGATACGCGCCAATGGAGTCTATAAGTTCTATTATGCTTTCACCCATAGCGAGTTGGATTTCTTCCAGTTCTACCCTACCCTACCCGAAGAGGAGGCAAGAACCACCTTTTTGAAGCATTTTATGACATTGATGGGAAAGCCCCCTGTACCAAGCTGTGGCGTACGAGACTATGTTTCTGTTAAAAAACTCCCTTATTCTGTAGAAGGAGAAGATGACGAGCAGCATAAGAATGTGGTGCTTATCTCGGTAGAGAGCCTTTCGGCCGAATATATGGCGGCTTATGGCAATACAGAGGGCATTACTCCGTTCCTCGATAGCTTAGCACAAAAAAGTATCTTCCTGACCAACTTATACGCTACAGGCAACCGTACTGTACGCGGTTTGGAGGCTCTGACCCTTTGTGTACCTCCTACACCAGGTGAGAGTATCGTTAAGCGCAAGGATAACAAGGACAAATTCACCACGGGGAGTGTCTTCAAGTCCAAAGGGTATAGTGTCAAATACCTCTATGGGGGGTATAGCTATTTTGACAATATGAAAGACTTCTTCGCAGGTAATGGCTACGACATCATAGATAGAGACAACTTTACTCCTGAGGAGATTACCTTTGCCAACATCTGGGGGGTAAGTGATGAGGATATGGCGCGCAAAGCCATTAAGGAGATGAACGCCCAAGCAAAAACAGGCAAACCGTTCTTTAACCACTGGATGACCGTGAGCAACCACCGTCCTTTTACCTATCCAGAAGGTCGCATTGATATCCCTGGTACGGCTAAGTCGCGCCAAGGTGGGGTAAAATATACCGACTATTCGCTTAAGCTCTTCTTTGAACTCGCTAAAAAAGAATCGTGGTTCAAGGATACGGTGTTTGTGATTGTTGCCGACCACTGCGCTTCGAGTGCTGGACGTACCGAATTGCCTTTGGATAGGTATCGTATTCCCTGCCTTATCTATGCTGACTTCTTAGAAGCCGAACAGATAGATAAGCTCGCTTCTCAAATAGACGTGATGCCTACCGTAATGGGACTCTTGAACTTTTCTTATGAGAGCAAGTTCTTAGGTCAGGATATCCGCACTTGGTATTACCAACCGCGTGCCTATATAGCTACCTACCGAGAGCTGGGATACCTTACCCCTGACACTCTTTCCATTATCAAGCCTTTGCGTGAGCAGATACAATATAAAATAGTTCCAGAGGCTGAACAACCTAAGGTAGAGCTTCCTATTTTTTACCAACAGCTCAAAGTAGCTCAACCTGATGAAAAGCTCATGAAGGAATGTATATCCGCTTACGAAACTACCTATTTCTTGCTAAAGAAGGGGGAACTGAATAATTGATGAGGCGATGAGGCAATGAGGCAATGAGCCAATGTGTTAATTTGTTGATTGGGTAATGAGCCGATGAATTGAGACATGATTTATTACAAATTAAACAATGGGTCAATGGATTTAGAACTAAGTACTTTTATCCCTATTATCAAGGAGATGGTATACCATATCTCTATTGATGATTATGCTTCCATAGAGCGCAAGGGTCAAAATGGAGATATCCTTATAGAGGATTTGGCTGAGGTGATTCATTGGTATCCTTATAAAATAATCCCTTTGCCTGATGAAGCTTTTGACCTAGCGGAAAGTTACTTTATAGAGGAGAAAAAGAGCCTTGATGTATATATTCCCTTCTGGACAAAAGAAGAAGGCAGAAGCGACCTAATGCTTGCACTTTCCTGCTATATAAATGACGGGGCTGAGGAAGTCATTATCTATGATGTATATGTACCTTAAGAAAGTCTTTGTATAACCATGTTACGAGTGCTATGAGAAGGTAATATCGTTTTACATTTTCGGATAACTCTAATTATAAAATATATGAGGTTCTTTATTTGTTCAGCACAAGTATATGCTTATAAAAAATACAAGGTCTTCCACGAAAGTATCCACTACATAAGGGATTATTTAGACGGAGACTGGCAAGATGCTATAGGAGGTATCCTTATAAAAGAATGGAAAGATAAGGATAAGATACTCAGACCTGCTGAAGAATATCCTGATGAAATCTTTATACAATATCCCGATAAGGTATATGATATAATGAAATTTAATTACTTTGAGAAGGTAAGCCTAGTCATAAGGGTATTCCCTAGAGTTACCCAATGTAAGACTTATGCCCGTTATTACAAAAAGGAAGAAGTCATTGGGGAATATACCATAAAAAAAGAATACCTCCATATAGACCCTGTGTTCATAGCTGAAGACTATGAGGAACTGAGCAATGAGGAAATACACAAGAAATTCTGTGATGATCTTTACGACCTCTTAGCATACTATCTGCTAAAGTATAAGAAACGTTTTACAGATTTTGATGCAGAAGCATTTCTCCCTTTTCTTAAGGAGAGACTTCTTTCTATCAAGGAACGTAAATTTCCTACTTGGGAAGAAGAAAAAGCCCTTAGAGCACAGCAACCTAAAGTAGAAGTAATCCCTGACAAAGGAAATATTTTTGAGAACAAAAAGAAAAAGAAGACCTCAAAACCTTAATACTTTTGAAGTTATAAAACCCTTTTTTCCAGCTACCACTATGACAAAGGTAACTCTACTAATAACTCTGATATACTGAAGCCTATCGGGTTAAATACTCTAAATAAATTATCGTATCTTTGCCCCATAGATGTATTCTAAAAGAACTATCACTTAATGATTGATTTTGAACGCTTTATAAAAGAAGTACTTGAGAAGAAAATTCCCAAAGAGAACATCAGATACTTCGGGAAACCTAATGAGGGTATTGTGGTGGATTTCGAAACTGAGACACACCTAAAAAGGTTCACGGTGTGGAGGGATTCCCAGCGTTGTGATTATGAGGCGTTGTGTATAGCTACTGATGCGCTAAGTGTATATAAGAGTCAGGAGTTTGATAGCGTAGGGCAGCTTATAGGTATCTTTAACCGATTCTATCATACCGCCTACTCTGAGATAGATACATTCATCAACCAGCTTTATGAAGACTATCGAGCACACCTGATAGAGAGGGAGGAAATAGCAAACATTATACGAGAAGACCATTGTAGCAAGTACAAAGGGGAGAATTATCCGTATGAGAAATATCTGTCACTCCTTTGGAAAGAAGAATACCTGAACGAAAAGGATATAGACCTATTAGACCTTTGTTTATTTTACCAGTACATAGGTGAGGAGATAGAAATATTAGGCTATTGGGTAACCGGTCATGGAGGAGGCACCTATGAAAAATTTGAAGCAAAAGGCTCCTTTGAGGTACTGAAGCCTAAAATACAAGCCTTTGTAAATCGGTGTTACGAACGCTATGAGGAGGTAATGCAAGTATATCTCCAAACTCCAGAAAGATTTAAGAAGAAATAAACCATTTTATGCCTATCATCAGAGAAATTAGGGGAAAAGCCCCCATTATAGGAAAGAACGTATTTATAGCCGAGACAGCTGTCCTTATTGGCGAGGTTACCCTCGGTGAGGATTGTAGTATATGGTACAATGCCGTCCTTAGGGGCGATGTGAATGCTATTGTTATCGGCAACAAAGTTAATATACAAGACAATGTCATGGTACACTGTACCTACCAAAAGACCTCTACTACTATCGGTAACAATGTTTCCATAGGACACAACGCCATCATACATGGTTGTACCCTCAAGGATAATGTACTTATCGGTATGGGGGCAATTGTCTTGGATGGCTGTGTAGTGGAGAGCAACTCTATCGTAGCGGCAGGAGCAGTGGTTACCAAAGGTACTCATATAGGGTCAGGTGAGGTATGGGCAGGAGTCCCTGCTAAGAAGATTAAGGATATATCCCCAGAACTTACCGAAGGAGAAATAAACCGTATCGCCAATGCTTATGTGAAGTATGCACAGTGGTACCAAGAAAGTGAAGAGTGAAAAATGAATAGTGAAAAGTAAAAAAATGAAAGAAGAACAAATCCTTATCAAAGGAGCCAAATTACATAATCTTAAGAATATCAATGTAGCTATTCCCAAAGGGAAATTAGTGGTAGTAACAGGGCTTTCAGGCTCTGGGAAATCTACTTTGGCTTTTGACACCCTTTATGCGGAGGGACAACGCCGCTATGTGGAAAGCCTAAGTTCCTATGCCCGCCAGTTCTTGGGCAGGTTGGACAAGCCTAAGGTGGATTTCATTGAGAATATCTCCCCTGCCATTGCTATTGAACAGAAAGTCAATACTAGTAATCCTCGCTCTACAGTGGGTACCTCTACCGAAGTGTATGACTACCTAAAACTACTCTTTGCACGAGTGGGACATACCTTTTCCCCTATATCGGGCAGAGAGGTTAAGAAAGATACGGTATCCGATGTGGTGGATTTTATCCTTTCTTTCCCCGATGAGCACAAGCTATTACTACTCTCCCCTATTACCCTTAGTGCAGGGCGTACCTATGAACAAACCCTTCGCCTATTGGAGGAGCAGGGATATGCCCGTATCAAGTACCAAGGGGAAGTCGTGCGCCTTAGTGATTTAGATTTTGCCAAGGTCAAAAACGACTTTCAGTTAGTCATAGAGCGTATTGTAGTGGATCACGAGGAGGAAACCGCCCAGCGCTTGGCCGACTCGGTAAGTACTGCCTTCTTCGAGGGAAAGGGGATTTGTAGTGTGGAGGACTTGACCACAGCAGAAGAACGCCACTTCTCCAACCAGTTTGAAGCCGATGGGATTACTTTCTTGGAGCCCAATGTACATCTGTTTAGCTTCAACAACCCTTATGGAGCTTGTCCTGTATGTGAGGGCTATGGCGATACCATAGGGCTTGATGAAACCCTCATCGTACCCAACACCTCCCTTTCTGTGTATGACAATGCGATTTATCCTTGGCGTGGGGAGACCATGTCCTGGTTCAGAGATCAATTGGTAAATAATGCCTACAAGTTTGACTTTCCTATTCACCGCCCTTGGTATGAGCTTACCGAAGCCCAAAAGCAGCTTGTATGGGACGGCAATGAGTACTTTACAGGACTTACTGCCTTTTTCAAAGAATTGGAGGAAAAAAACTATAAAATACAAAACCGAGTGATGCTTGCTCGCTATCGTGGTAAAACTACCTGCTATGCCTGTGGGGGTAAGCGACTCCGCCCTGAAGCCAACTATGTACGCGTGGGAGGCAAGTCCATTTCTGACTTAGTCTCTATGCCTATCTCTGATTTGGTCATTTTCTTTGATAACCTATCACTCAATGCCTACGAGCAGAAGGTAGCTAGCCGCCTCTTAAGGGAAATACACAACCGCCTCCACTACCTATTGGACGTTGGTTTGGGCTACCTTACCCTGAATCGCAAGTCCAATAGCCTATCAGGGGGAGAGAGTCAGCGTATCAACTTGGCTACCTCCTTGGGTAGTAGCTTGGTAGGCTCCATGTATATCTTGGACGAGCCAAGTATTGGGCTACACCCCAAAGATACGGAACGACTTATTCATGTACTCGAATCCCTTAGAGACTTGGGCAATACCGTCATTGTAGTAGAACACGATGAAGATATTATGAAAGCCGCCGATTATATCATAGATATAGGCCCCGAAGCAGGTACCCTAGGCGGAGAAGTGGTTGCCACAGGCACCTATGAGGAGATCCTCAAGGCTCCCACCCTTACCGGAGAATACCTCAGCGGCAGGCGTAGTATAGAAATGCCTAAAAAAGCACGTACCTCCAAGCACTTTATCGAAATTAAAGGCGCCCGTGCCAATAACCTAAAGAATATAGATGTTACCTTCCCCTTGGATATGCTCACCGTAGTAACCGGTGTATCAGGTAGCGGGAAGAGTACCTTAGTGAAGCACATCCTCTACCCTGCCCTTTTGCGCAAGCTCGAACAACCTACCGACAAGATAGGCGAGTACAGCAGTATGGACGGGAAGTTTTCCCATATCAAGCGTGTAGAGTTTGTCGACCAAAACCCCATAGGAAAGTCCACCCGTTCCAATCCTGTAACCTACATCAAGGCTTACGATGATATTCGTCAGCTCTTTGCCTCTCAGAAACTTGCCAAGATGCGTGGCTATACCGCCAAACACTTCTCTTTCAATACTGAAGGGGGACGTTGTGAGACCTGCAAAGGCGAAGGAGAGGTAACCATAGAAATGCAGTTCATGGCCGATGTACACCTAACTTGTGAGGCTTGTGATGGCAAGCGATTCAAACCAGAAATTCTAGAAGTTACTTTCCAAGGAAAGAATATACACGATCTACTGGAGACCACTATTGATGATGCCGTAGCCTTCTTTACCGAGCACAAGCAAGAAAAAATTGCCCAAAAGCTCCTTCCCTTGCAGGAAGTAGGTTTAGGTTATGTAACCTTAGGGCAACCCTCCTCTACCCTATCTGGTGGGGAAGCACAGCGTATCAAACTAGCGTCTTTCTTAGTAAAATCATACCAAGAGACCCCTACGCTCTTTATCTTTGACGAGCCTACCACAGGGCTTCACTTCCATGATATAGGCAAGCTGCTACGCTCCTTCAATGCCCTGATTGAGCGCGGGCACTCTATTATCGTGATAGAACACAATGTAGAGGTCATTCGCCGTGCCGACTATATCATAGACTTAGGCCGAGAAGGAGGAGCACAGGGAGGAAACCTCGTAGCCACAGGTATCCCAGAGGAGATTAGGAAAAACAAAAATAGCTATACAGGACAATATATATGAACAAGAAAGCCCTCCGTACCCTTTACAAGCAAAAGAGAGCCACCATTTCCGCTGAGCAACAAGCCCTCTTAAGCCAGCAGATAGCCCAGCAAACGCTACGGCTCCCCATTTGGGATAAGCAGGTTTTCCATAGCTTTCTTTCCATCATCTCCTTTGGAGAAGTGGATACCAGCTACCTTATCCGCCTTTTGCAGGAGCGAGGAAAAACGCTGGTCGTCTCTCGTACCCTAATGGAGACCGTACGTATGGAACATTTTTTATATGATCCTGCCCAGATAGATGCCAATAACAAATGGCATATCCCTGAACCCCAAGGAGGGATTCCCGTGAGGAGCGAAGAGATAGAGGTCGTTTTTGTACCCCTTTTAGCTTATGACACCAAGGGCAATCGTGTAGGCTATGGTAAGGGCTTTTATGACAATTTCTTAAAAGAGTGTAAGGCAGACACCCTCAAGATTGGACTATCTTTCTTCCCTGCAGAACCTCTCATAGAAGACGTAAGAGAAGGCGATATTCCTTTGGATTATGTAGTAACACCCGAGGACGTTTTTAAGTTTTAAGTTAAGGGGTATAAGAATGAAGAAACATCCGTTGGAAGGAAAAGTAATAGGGATACCTTTGGGGGAGCAGCTGTTTCTGACAGGCTTAGTAACCCGTCAGAATAAAAACATTCTATTAGGTTACTTTTTTAGACAGACCTATAGAAACTTACCCACTATTACAGAGTGGAAACCGTCAGAAGTCTGCCTAATATGCTTATTTAGCGCATTGGGTATAAAAAACAAGGAATGGGAAATTATTGGAGACTTCCCTATGTGGAACAGACAAGAATGGGAAGTACCCACTTTCAAACTAAGAGACCCTATCAATGAAAGTGTATACTATGCCATTGCGTACGATGACAATATCATTTCTTCCAAAAGATACCGCGTAACAGAAGAAGAAGCGGAGGAATATTACAGAGATGGAATCTATGGTTATAAAGCTGTAGAGGCTGTTCTATCTAATAAAATCTAACCCAATGATTCATTAGTTATGAGAGAAATAGAATTGTTTAAACATATAAAGGATCACCTTGGCTTGTTCGTACCCAATAGCACCTATGACAATTATGTATCCCTTATTATTGGCTATGATTTGGCTAAGGAACATAGGCTGCTGAAAGGGCTCGACGAATGGTTAGCTTCTAAGTATAAGTTACCTCACTTTGTCTTCTCTCAACAAATCAAATATTACCTATTCGAAAAAGAATTTGCTAAGACTTTAACCAAAGAAGATGAAATACTCTTAATCAATTGTTTGTATGAGAAATTAGTGGAATTTTGTCTTGATAAAGCTCTATTTGATTCATCTATTCCTAAAAATTAGATTAAGAAAACAAATTTGTCTGTATTATGAGTAAAATAGATGTTTTTACTGTAGAAAAGTTTATAGATAGATTAGAAAAGTTTGTTAAGCCTAACTTACCTACTAACGAACTTATCTCCTATGTGACAGCAATTATCAAAGATGCAAGAGAACTTATCTCTTTTGGAGAGAAAAGATTAGCCTTAGATATTCTATTAGAAAATCTTATTGAAGAAAAGATCATAATAGACAAAGAAACTTTATCATTATTAGCTACTATTGAGGATGAGGAGATACATTCATCCATATCTTACTTATGTAACCTATCAGAGAAAGGGTAATGTATCGGCGATATTGTTCAAACTTCACCCCTTTCCTATCCATAGCAAACACCAAGTATAATTAATAAAGGCACGAGCGGAATGCTCGTGCCTTTTATATCAAGGATTTGTAGAAATTCTTCCAAACAAACTCTTTATTTATTAGCGTATTATAACCGATATATCTACTCTTCGCGCTTTTTCTTTATCCACTGAATCGTCTATTCCCCGAAAAGCGGTAAGTATCCGTTGTAATGAGATTCCTTGTTTTTGAAGTAAGCGAGCTACACTCTCTGAACGCTTCATTGACAACTGATTATTGTACTCGGCTGAACCGACATTGCTCGCATATCCTTCTAATAGAATGGATAGTTCTGGATTATTACGGAGCATAGTTACTATCTGATCTATAGCATCTGTATCGTGTGGCAAAGGTTGATACGCATTGTTTGCAAAGTAAATAGGTGTCTTTTTATTCCCATACTTAGCCAATAAATCCTCTAATGTACGTCTTCTTTCTTCCGAAATAACCGAATTTCCTCCATTATTCTCTGTTGTTTTTACATTTTGTACAATAACAGAGGTTTCTTTAGGGGCTTGTACATTATTCTGATCCGCTTGCTTTTTAGAGAGTAATAAGATAGAGTCTGTACGCTGTTGGATGTTGTCAAGCTTATCCTTATTATTCAATGTAGTTAATGGGATCATCGCAGCTGCCAATAGTTTTTGTTGATCACTTAAATCCTTTATTGATTTAGCTATCATATCCAACTGTTTTTGTAACATAATATCCTTATCAGAATCATTAGCTACATGTTTTGATCCATTAGGATTATTTTTAGCTATATAATTCGCAGCATTAGGGTTATTAGCCACACGCTTTGCTGCATTAGGATTATTTTTAGTTACATTATTTGCCTCGTTGGGATTATTAGCTACATGCTTTGCTGCATTAGGATCATTTTTAGCTAGATAATTTGCTCTATTGAGATTACTATTAGCCACATACTTTACCGTATCTGTCAAATGAATAACCGAAATACTGTCTTTCTTCATCATATAAGCCAATAAGATATCCAATTTTCTATTTACTTGCTCTATATCTGTATGTGTTGAGTCTGCATTTTGAGCTAAATAGTAAAAGTTTTTTACCTCATTGGATTCATATATGTTTGAAACAGCCTTTTTCTGTTGAGATTTATGCAAATTAGCCAGTTTTTCTCCTCTTATTTTTCTCAATTTAGCCTCTGCAATCTTTTGTAAGAGTAATTGTAATTCCTCTTTGGATAAAACAATTTCTCTCTGCTGATTGTATAGTTTATCTTGAGCAAAGATAATAGCAGGAACAAACACTAATATAAATATAATCCCCTTTTTTATGATATTATTCATATTTTTGGGCTTTTTATTTACTTCTATTTATTGTTGTATTCGTTTTTTGTCGTGTAGGTACAACGACATTTGTTTTTTGGACATTTCCTTCCAAATTCTTAACCGCTTCAAGTATAGACTGATTTATTTTTTGTTGTTCTTCTATCATTTTGTTATCCTTATTAATCTCTAACAACAATTTTTCGAGTCTATCAATACGTTGATCTGGTGTCTTTCCTTCACCTTCTTCAATTTTATTAATTATTTCGGAAATCAAGGTTTGTAATTGCTCTGGAGTCATTCTCACCAAGTTTGCTTGATTTTCGGAAGGGTAAGGGATATGCTCAGCTACATAATTATTGCGTAATTCTTCCCATTTTTCCTTTTCTTTTAGCAATGAAGAAGCGTTATTTATATCATTCTGACGGTAAGCAAGCTGTATTTGCTTTTCAACATTGGCAATCTGTGCATTAAAATAATCTATATCCTTTTGTTTTTGAGATATAGGTGTTGCTTTTGTATCGTTTTGAACCTTTACTTGTTCTTTTCCTTCCTTCACCTCTGAGGTTTGAAGATCATTGACAAGGTCTTGATAGGTATATTTTTCGTTTTCTTTGGCAAACTTAATACGAATACCTGCATTGTAGAAGACATTGCTTTGCAACTTATTAGGTGATTTTAGAGCATTGTCCACACTCTCATTACCTGTGGTATATAAGAGATTAGCCACTCCAAACAGCTCTAAATGCTTGCTTAATGGGATAGCCAAACCAAGCCCTCCTTTTGCAAAAATACTAGACTTGTTCTCAACAGTAGCTACTTTACCTTGATAGTCTTTACCTGCATTAAGATATCCTGCCCCAACAGTAATATAAGGAACTACTCCATTAGAAACATTAAGACGCGCTAAGAATTCGGCACCATACAATGAGAGTTTATCAAAGTCTAATGATACTTTTTCTTCCTTCATTGCTTGATAATAAAATCCTCTTACTCCTATGTATTCGGTAAAGTCAAAACCTAACGAACCACCTGCTAAATAAGTGTTACGGAAGTTATTATCATCGTCAAAATCAATATATCCAATTGCAGGAGCTACTACGACCTTAAAATTCTTAAGATTGGTATAAGAATTATCCAATTCTGTAAGCTCGTTAGGATTACGACCGCCTAGATACAATTGTAAGCCTGCCTGAAGAGACCAATTTAACATCTTCTCATTGGAGATATTATCGATTATCCACTGATTATAAGTACTTGTTCTCGCTTCAGAAGCCTTATAAAGGATGTTAGAGGCATCAGAATTAAAGTAAGTTCCTTTTGCCTGAAGATTGAGCGTAAGGCGTCTTGTCAAATTGAATTTAGTCCCTAAACCAAAAGCATAATAAATAGCATCTTGTTTGGTTTCATTTGCTTTTATCGTTTGTATTCCAGCCCCCAAAGTAACATAAGGCTGAAAGGAATAAGTCATCGGTATATTACCTTTGAGTTCTCCTCCCCAACGATATACATCTACATCGGTAGAAGTAAATGCATCCCTTATATTATCTGGCACCGAAAAACCATCGATTCTAGATTTTAATCCTAATGATTGACTGTATGAACCAAGCAATTCTAAGTTTTTGCCAAAGCCAAAACCTACATATCCACCAACCATAAAACCATTTTGAATGGCTGATTTCTTATTCCACAACACATATTCTCCTGTGGGTGCTATAGCAAAACTAATATCCTTAACTTGCGCTACCGCATTGAAACCTAATGCAATAGCAAAAAAACTTGTGAAAATTTTTCTTTTCATAAAATAACAATTATTCTTTTTTTCTTATAATAGAATCCTTCTATTAATTGGGGGCCAAAAGTACAAAAATATTTATACATACAACAAAAAAATACGGGATTAATTTGGCACTTCCTAAAATTAACAATTGACCATTTATAATTAACAATTAAAAGTCGTACTTTTGCCACCCATAAGCCCTAAGTGAAAAAATCTGTACCCTGATATGTTATTAGATGATTTGAAAAAGCGCAGTGGAAACTGTTGCGAACTATGTGGAAGCACTACTTCCCTGAGTATCTACCAAGTACCCCCTTCCAAAGTAGGAGGTGTGGATGATAGTCTTTTGGCCTGTGAAACCTGTATCAGCCAAATCAATAACCCTGAAACTATGGACAGCAATCATTGGCGTTGTCTCAATGATAGTATGTGGAGTGAGCACCTACCTGTAAAGGTAATGGCTTGGCGTATGCTCAATCGCCTCAAAGCAGAAGGTTGGTCATTGGACTTACTCAATATGCTATACCTTACGGATGAGGAATTGGCTTTTGCCCAAGCACTCAATGACCACTTAGAGGAAGGTGATAAAGTCATCCATAAGGATAGTAATGGAGCTATACTTTCCGCTGGGGACAATGTGGTACTTATCAAAGACTTGAAGGTCAAGGGTAGTAGTATGGTTGCCAAGCAAGGTACTGTAGTGCGCAAAATAGCCTTAGATCCCAAGAATGCACAATATATAGAGGGAAAAGTAGAGGGACAACAGATTGTAATCCTTACCCAATATGTCAAGAAAACTACTTAAACCCTCTTTGAGTGATAATTTTTTGTTAAAATATATTGGCTAACAAAAAAATATACTACTTTTACAGCTGTTAATCATAATATATACAAGCATGAGTACACAAGCTGAATTGATTGAACTTTACACCGCTGACCTAAAGGAAAAATGTGGTGTTGCCGCACCTGATGTGGAACTGCTCACCAAAGTAACTAAAGGGTTAGGCCCCTCTATTTACAACAATGATGCCTCCAAAGTTTCAGGTTCTGACAAAACAGAATTAGACTTAGTGAAGAACAATTTCTTAATCAAAAAATTGGGATTGGCCGACACTCCTGAACTCGATACTGCTATTGACAGCGTATTAGAACAATACGGAAAGTCCAACAAAAATAAGTATCGTGCCGTGGTTTACTATTTATTGACTAAGCACTTCGGTAAGGAAAGTGTTTACAATGACTAATCTATCACAAACAACTTTCAGAGGCTACCCCCATGTGGTAAGGTAGCCTTTTTTCATTGTATATCCAAATGAGACGAATCCTACTCCTATTCTTTCTTATAGGTAGCTTACTCTCCTGCGAACAACGCAAAAAGACAGATGTATCCCAGAGACAAGAAGCTAAAAGTGTATATATCAAGAAATACACCTTTCCTGAACTGAGCGAAGAAGCCGCCCAGAACATACGTAATTGGTATGAGCTAAAAACCATTTACCAAATACTACTGAGTATTTCCCCAGAGCGACAGACTGTTCCTATACTAAAGAATACCAACCCTGACTCGCTCTATGTGTATAAGCGGCTCTATGCCACTGCCAAAGAAAATATCCAAACCAATGGGAGCATCATGCAGGATTGGCGCGACTTAGAAAGCAAGTCCGACACCGCTTACAGATTTGTCAAGCGCAAGACCGACGAAGTAGCATCCTTTGCTTGGGAAGCCATTTTGCTCAAGGATCTTCCCTACACCTTTTCGGTACGTATGTATCCTTCCTCTGGTATTAAAAAGGTTAAGTTAGAGGTCGTACGCCAAAAGGATCAGAAAGTCATACGTGAGCAGTTCCTACACTTGGACAGCCTCTCTCTGAACACCCTAGCCGCCTATACCAAGCTCACCCCTGAAGATAATGGTTGGCTCAAGGTAGATATGCAGGTAGAGACTCCCCTATATGGCGAATACTCCTTTGCTATCAACTATGATGAGAAGGAAGTAGCTGAAGATTACATTTCCTTCTATCGTTCTGAACTTCTTTTACCTATAAAGTACCAAGATGAGATAGAAAAATCAAGTGAAAAGCTACTAGGAAAAGAGAAAAACATCAAAAGTTCCTATAACAGTATCTATTTTTGGCTCTTCCAGCTCGAAGATGAACTTAGGCAATTATGGGCAAAGGATAATTTCCCAGAAAAGCTCCGAAGAGACGAGATCAAATCACGCCTCAAGCTCTTTGAAACCTATGTACGTCGTCTCTCCAGTGAGGTGAAGGAAAACCCTAGCGTTAGTAAAGAGGAGGTACAACAAGGCATCCTAGACATACGAGAGTCCTTTGCTTCGGTGATTCGCTATATCAACTTCCTCAACAAGGAAAAATTGGACGAGAAGCTTGGTACCCTGCTAAACAGTTCCGATACTCTTACTATCAAACCTAACAACTTACTTCCGTCACAATGATACAGACCAAGGCGATAGTGCTTTCTGCTATTAAATTCCAAGAAACGAGCCTTATTGTACGTTGTTATACACAGGAGGGAGTGCGTTCCTACCTACTCAAGGGCGTACTGAAACATAAGAAAAAAGCGATTACCCCTGCCTATTTCCAACCCTTGAGTCAGCTGGAGGTTATCACTACCGACCGCAATGACGGCACACTGGAGTATATCAAGGAAGTGAAAGTCAGTTACCCTTATAAGAACTTACACCAGAGTGTCATCCGTAGTTCAGTATTGTTTTTCTTGGCCGAGATAGGTAATAACGTATTGCAGGAGGAAGTACCTAATGCTGCCCTTTTCTCCTTTTGGGAGGAGAACCTACAGTGGTATGACAGGGCAGAGCACTTTGCCAACTTCCATCTAAAATTCCTCACTGACCTTACTTTCTACTTAGGAGTGTTACCCAACACAAGTGCTATGGGACTCCCCTATTTTGATTTGGAAGCAGGGGTATTTGTCGCCATGCACAATGGTCATTTCCTGATGAGTGAGGCGGAGAGCCTTCTTTTGAAATTCTTCCTCACCCACTCCATGGAGGAGGTAAGCCAACTGAAAATGAGCCGAGAAGAGCGCAATGACCTCTTGGAACAACTGTTGAACTATTACCGCTGGCACCTACCTGCCTTCAAGACACCTCAGTCTTGGGAAGTCCTCAAAAGCGTCTTATAGACTTGCTTTCTAAGGAATTTTATTGTACTTTTGTGGCGTGTTTAATCTTATAAAAAATATAATTATGAGTACCATTACCATGCCTGAACCAAAGAAAAAAACTAAGAATAAAAAGCAAAACAATACCTCTGAAAAAAAAATGAGTATGTGGGATTATATGCTGAAATTCAAAGAAAAACCCTTAATAAAGGTATTAGATGAAGATTTAGTTTTTGGTTCCAACATGTGGACAAAACTTTTACAAGAAGATGAACCTAAAGAGGAAAAATAATGGATTATTTTCTAGATACTAATATTATTATCATACTTTTTGAAGGGCGAGATAATGAAATAAAGAATAAAGTAAAGGATATCCTCACTAATGATAATAATTCTTTCTATGCAAGTACTATTTCTATATTAGAAATGGCTCAACTATACAGAAAAAAAAGAATTAATAATATAAATTATGAAAGTGAAGAATTTAATACAGGGGATAAATTCATAAGTTATATTCTCAATGAACTTCCCATCTTAAAGATCCTTCCTTTTGAAGAAAAACATGCCTTGATAGCTAGTCGTTTGTCTTTTGTTAAAAATCACAATGATCCTAATGATCTTGCTATTATAGCTCATGCTATTGGAGAGAAAATGCTTCTTATTTCTTGTGATGATAAATTTCCTCTCTATAAAGAACAAGGGGCTTTCATAATCCACAATAGTAGATAGAAAATCTTCATGAACGCAAACCTGAATCCAGAAAAGAGTAACCTTTCTCCCCAAGAGTTGGATATAGAACGTGCCTTGCGACCACTTTCTTTTGATGACTTTACAGGGCAGGAGGCTATTTTGGAAAACCTTAAAATATTCGTCAAGGCGGCTAATCTCCGTGGAGAAGCCCTCGATCATACCCTCTTCCATGGCCCTCCTGGACTGGGGAAAACAACCCTTGCCAATATCTTGGCCAATGAGCTAGGCGTAGGTATCAAAATCACCTCAGGCCCGGTGTTGGACAAACCTGGGGATTTGGCAGGACTTCTGACCAATTTGGAGCCACGTGATGTACTCTTTATTGACGAAATTCACCGCCTTAGCCCCATCGTAGAAGAATACCTCTATTCGGCTATGGAGGATTATAAGATAGACATCATGATAGAGTCCGGCCCCAATGCTCGTACGGTACAGATTAACCTCAACCCCTTTACCCTTATAGGGGCTACCACCCGTTCAGGTTTGCTTACTGCACCTATGCGAGCACGTTTTGGTATTCAAAGCCGGTTGCAGTACTATACCACCGAGCTGCTAGCCACTATCCTCCAGCGCAGTGCCTATATCTTGGGAACACCTATCTCCGAAGAGGCTGCCATAGAGCTAGCAGGGCGTAGCCGAGGTACCCCGCGTATTGCCAATGCACTGCTAAGGCGTGTACGCGACTTTGCCCAAATAAAAGGCAATGGTAAGATAGACATAGAGATTACTCGCTTTGCCCTCAAAGCCCTCAATGTAGATGCCCATGGCTTAGACGAGATGGACAACAAGATACTCCTTACTATCATTGATAAGTTCAAGGGCGGCCCTGTGGGTATCACTACCCTTGCCACTGCTGTTTCTGAGAATGCCGAGACACTGGAAGAGGTATATGAACCCTTCTTAATCCAACAAGGGTTTATCATTCGTACCCCTCGTGGAAGAGAAGTTACCGACTTAGCCTATAAGCACTTAGGAAAAGTACGCTTCCATGACGGACAACCGACCTTATTTTGATAGAAAAGTGAATAATGAAAAAATATAACTTATGAATACGAATGCAATACCTCTAAAGAAAAAATTAGATTTTCATCAATACTTAAAACTCATGAAAGTATTAGAAAAAATGGGAATAGAAGTAGATGATTCTATAGGCGAAGATGACGACTTCTATTATGAACTCACGCCTCAAGAGATAGAAAGTATAGAATTATCTAGACAACAGATAGCCGAAGGGGCATACAAAAGTTCCTCAGAAATACATAGAAAAATAGAGGAGAAATATGGAATTACGTTGGACAGATAATGCAGAAGAGCATTATAATGACACTCTTGAGTATTGGTACAAACATAATAAATCTTTTGATTATTCTAAAAAAATAGCATTGGAGGTACTAAAAATAGAAAAGAGTATTATTGAAAAACCTTATAGTTCAAGTCAGTATAGTGAAACACTGGACTTACATAGAAAATCCTTCTTCAAAGGAAAATTTTCCTTATTTTATCAAATAGATGAAGAGGAAAATGTTATTTGGATCATTGATTTTAGGAGTAACCGACAGAAACCTTTATTTTAGAAAAGTAAAAGCTATGCAATCCTCGGGGAAACCTACTTTTAGAAAAGGATATTTACCATAATAAAAATATTGTTAATAATTAATCATTCATCATTGTTCATTAATCATTATTTTGTACTTTTGCCCTCATAAATCTATATAAAATGACCGAACAAGAACTCATCCGTCGAGAGAAGCTCGCAAAGCTCAGGGAATTAGGCATCAACCCATATCCTGCTGAGCTGTTCCCTGTGAACTTCCTCGCCAAAGACATAGAAACCCAATACGAAGAAGGTAAGGACGTGGTCGTAGCAGGTCGCCTCATGTCCTTCCGTATTCAGGGGAAAGCCTCTTTCGCTACCTTACAAGACAGCTCTGGTCGCGTACAACTCTACTTTAAGCGCGATGACCTCTGCCCAGGGGAGGACAAGACCCTCTATAATGAGGTATTCAAAAAGCTCCTCGACTTAGGCGACTTTATCGGAGTGGAAGGTACCCTCTTCACAACCAATATGGGCGAAAAATCCATTGAGGTAAAGCAGTTCAAAGTATTGTGTAAGACCCTACGCCCCCTACCACTCCCTAAGGTAGATGCCCAAGGAAAGGTACACGATGAGTTCAATGATGTAGAACAACGTTACCGTATGCGTTATGTGGATTTGGTAGTGAATCCTCAGGTGAAAGAAGTATTCCTTAAGCGTAACCGCCTATTCAATGCGATGCGTGAGTACTTCAACAATCACGGATATATAGAAGTAGAGACTCCTATCCTTCAGGCAATCCCAGGGGGTGCTTCTGCGCGTCCTTTTATTACACACCACAATGCTTTGGATATTCCGCTCTATATGCGTATAGCCAACGAACTCTACCTCAAGCGCCTCATCGTAGGGGGCTTTGATGGGGTATATGAGTTTGCCAAGAACTTCCGCAACGAGGGAATGGACAGAACCCACAATCCTGAATTTACAGGAATGGAAATATATGTGGCTTACAAGGACTACAACTGGATGATGGAATTCACTGAAAACCTCTTGGAGTACTGTGCTAAGGCGGTGAATGGCACCACCAAAACAACCTTTGGCAAGCACGAAGTGGATTTCAAGGCGCCTTATCCACGTGTTACGATGACCGAAGCTATCAAACGCTTTACAGGCTTTGACATCACAGGAAAGAGCGAGGACGAACTTAGAGCTTTTGCCCAATCCATTGGCATAGCAGTAGATGACACCATGGGCAAAGGCAAGCTCATTGATGAGATATTTGGAGAAAAATGCGAAGGCAACTTTATCCAGCCTACCTTTATCACTGACTATCCTAAAGAGATGTCTCCGCTTACCAAGGAACACCGCAATGACAAGAACCTCACCGAACGCTTTGAACTTATGGTATGTGGTAAAGAAATCGCCAATGCTTATTCGGAGCTAAACGACCCTATCGATCAGCGTGAACGCTTTGAGGCACAAATGGCGCTCTCTGAACGTGGTGATGACGAGGCGATGTTCATAGACCAAGACTTCCTCCGCGCCTTAGAGTATGGTATGCCACCTACTTCAGGATTGGGTATCGGTATGGATAGGCTTATTATGTTCCTAACCAACAATGAGACCATACAGGAAGTACTCTTCTTCCCACAGATGCGCCCTGAACGCAAGGAAGTAGAGCTCTCCGAGGACGAAAAACTAATCCTTGACCTACTTAAAAAGGATAACAAATTACCTTTGGAAGACCTCAAAGCTAAGGCCGAATTTTCCAATAAGAAATGGGACAAGGCCATCAAGGGACTTACCGCTAAGAAAGTAGCGGCTGTCAGCAAAGAGGGGGAAACACTTTTTGTTTCTATTAATAGCTAGTGGTTAAACTGCCAACGGATTAACATAAAAAAGCCCCGAGCCTTACAGCTTGGGGTTTTTGCTTTTAGAAGGTTAAAAAACATTTCTTCTATGTTCCTATACTCCCTTTTCCATCTGAATAAGGATATTGTTCTCTTATCAATATTAGACACATGGGCACTTAACACCAGATAGAATAACCCTCTTCGGTAAAATTAAAGCCTTTTAATTTTTCTCTTTCACAAATATTCTTGAACTCCTCAGATACTATTATGTAAGAGCTATGTTCTTTCATTCGTACAATAGAATAAGATTCCATTTTTTGGGCATCTATAAACCATTTCTTTATCGAATAATAGTTATCTTCGTCTATTTCAAAAATAGATTTTTCTTTGTCCAGACAAGGAATTAACTGCAAAATATTCAATGCAAAAAAAGTATCATCATTGTTTCCCTTCTTATCTACTATATGAGCAGGAAAAAATTCTATTTCCTCTTTATCAACTAAATGCGAAAATAAGTTCCTGAACCTACTACTTACCAAAGGTGCCCCAATGGTAGATAATATATCATATGTATGAAGGTAAGTATCCAATCTGTCTACGCTAAAGACTAAAGGTGCTTCAATACTCAATTTCTCTCCCGAAAAGAAATCTAACCAACTTATAGGATTTTGCGCTTCACTATAAGCAAAACTAACATCTCGTTTGTAAAATTGTGAAAGTCTATAATACATGTTTTAATCTGTTTTACTGTGTCTGTTTTTTTATAAGCAAACTAAAAGAATTAGATAGTTTGCATGAAAATTTCATGACCCATTATAACATTAGTTTGATGAATCTGCTATTGATAGGGTTCTCTCCCCTACTTCATAATACATTTAGGTAAAAATTCTTCTTTTTTATTCATATTGTTATAAGCTGTAGGAAAATCTTCTATCAAATAAATCTCAGGCTTATAGAATGAACTTAAAACAATATCTTTTGTCTCTTCCGTGAATAATAAACCTTGTTTGTAAGCTATCCTATCGTAATAGAACACGCCTTTTTTCTGCTCTTTTATAGTTATATTGGGGTATAGATATTCAAAACGATTACCCGCCATACGTTTTTTCCCTTCTTCTTCTACGATAAAAGAAGAATTATCCACCTCTAAAAGGAAAAGAACAAAGTAGGACTTATCCGAGCAAGATACTCCTTTCGAGTTTTGCACCAAACAAGGAGATACTACATAACGATTTTCCTCCCAATACGCTGATAGAAAAGATAAAAAATCTTCTGAGACAACCATTATTCTATTTCTATAGGAAACCCAGTCAAACCTAACATTTTCTTTGTTTTTATAGGTAAGAAGCATCTGAGAAGGAATGTTTTTCATATATTTCCAATCAGAATTAGTAGGATTTTCCAAATCCGATAACTCAGCATTGTAAAAGAACTGGGGCACCCCTGCTCTCCAGCGTGTTGTAGTCATAAACCATATAAACAATTTTTCTTTCATAGTTTTTTTATAAATAAGTTATTAATATTCATTACAAATTCGAATCAATAGTTAAAATATTATTTGCTAACTTTTTAAGACGCAATAAATT
>NZ_CALHGG010000077.1 GCF_938029845.1 uncultured Capnocytophaga sp. | reverse complement strand
AATAAGTAGCTATATGTTTTAAGGGAGCGTGCTTTATAGCACTGGGTTTTTCCTTAATAAACTGTATATAGCGCTCTTTAGCAGGAAGTGTAATCATTTCAAGCGATCGCTTTTTTGCCTCAAACAATTTCTCTGTCATAAAGAGTCGCCCCCATTCGGAATATCCTTTCAAACTGTGATAGAGTTCTTGAAAACTATCATAATCTATATACCACCCCTCACCATCAGTAAGGGCTTGGATATTCTCAGCAGAAGGCAAATGCTTAAAAAGAGAGAGTTCCTGCACGATAATCTCACCTTCACAAAAGAAATCTGTTGTGATATCATTCCCCTCATAGTCATACACAAAGGCGCGAACAACTCCCCTCTGCAAGATCAGATAACCACGAGCTATTTCATCCTTACGCAAGATAAAATCGCCTTTACGAAAAGCAATAGGCTGATGGGCTTTTTGTATTTGTTGCAGTTCTTGCCCTCCTATCATAGGATGTTTATAAATATTCTCAAATAAAGGATGTATCATTGTTTACATTTCTTAATCCATTAAAAACCAACAAATCACCAAATCGACAAATTGGCAAATCACCTAATTTCTAAACACTACCGACCTTCGAGCAAGAAACACACTTACCACCAAAGTAAGCACCTCCGAAAGCACTAGAGTAAGCCAGATACCTCGTTCACCCAAAAAAGTAGGTAAGATAAGCATTCCTATACCGATAAATACCACTCCTCGCAAAACAGCAATCACAATAGAGCCTAAGGCATTGCCGATAGAGGTAAAAAAGCTGGTAACTAAGATATTAAATCCGTTTATCAAAAAAGCATAGGAGAAAATATGTAGCCCCTACCGAAAAGTGGCATGATGATATTCACCCCACCCAAAGCTTTTTCGCTTACGTAATTGCCCACTACATAACCATCTACCAAGTTCTGTAAGCCAAAGAAACACATGGTAATAATACTCGGCAAAGCATATTTCAAAAACACCGTAGCAATAGGAGCTTTTTCTAAAAGTTCATGTCTGTTTATCAGCTATTTACTTTCTTTTAAAAATCCTGACCAATCATCATCGGTATTATCATAGCCTATAATTTTCTCTTTGTATTTATGACCAAAGATATATTCCCTTACAAAAGTATCAAAATCAACATCAATCTCCTCAATACCTTCATAGCTATCGGCAGGAAAAAGTACGTGTTGGGTATCTTTATCTAGGAAAAGAGGCTCATATAACAGCTGCCCAATCTCACACCACGAAGGTTGTTCAGAAGGAACACGATATTGGTTATCCAACAGCTCCTCCACACTCCAGAGAATGATATCTCCAAAAGACCCACCATTACAAAGTCTCAGAAAAGCACTATAAGCAGGAGTACCCCAATCCAATACCTCTTGAGGAATATTCCTAGCCCCTTCTGGTATTTCACCTATGAGTATGGCATCGGGTGATGCAACTAAGCAATTTCTGTAATGGGTAATGATCGTTTCTAAGTTCATTTTCAATCAATTATTTTATCCAAACATTTGGGCATCATTGAAATTTTCTCCGTCAAATTCCGATGCGATAAGAGAGTGCCCCAAGAACATATCGTTGTCATCAAAGAAGACTTCTACATCCTCGCTGTAAAACAAAAAGCTCTGCAAGGTAAGGGCTTCCATAAATTCCTCTTTAGTAAGCTCAGGTTTGTCGGGATCATTTTCATCATCATCGCCAAAGCGCCAATTGTCATTGTAGAGTTCTAAAAATTCCTCAGCAATACATTCTTTGGCTTTGGGTAATAGCGTGTCAATCCCACCGAAAAGGGTATTCATCAGCTGTTCTATCTTTTCAGTTTCGCTTTCATCTTCAAGGATGATGCTCACACCTAATTCTTCTCCGTTGAGAACAACCGCCCCTTCATAAGAAGTAGGGTCATCAGTGCGCTGTGTAAAATCTGTAATTTTATAGGGTTTCATAAGTTATTTTTTGCTGCAAAGATAAGGATAATTAATGAATTTTCTTTAACTTTGTACTTTCCTATCCCCTCGAATTCGAGGGGATTAAAAAATAAATGTATCTGTCTTTTTTGTAAAGTAAAAAATCAACACAATGAGTATAATTACAGATTTTACTAACAGACGAATGTATTTTTGGCGTGGATACTACTTTGGAAAAGAGGGTATTTGGTGTCAGGATTTTGATAAAGAAAAAGCATTTTGTGTGCTAAAAGACTCTTTATACAAGGATTATTTGGTTAGGGCAGTAGCTGATAATGGGAAAACGATAGCTGTTTCTCGTGATATTAGAACTAATGAACCATTACTTATAGTTGATGTTGACAAGAGAACTGTAATAAATACCATTTCTAATCATACTTTTATCTATCCTTGTCTTGATAGAGAAGGTAGCAAAGTATTTTCAGTAACTAAAAGCGATATTTATAAGAATATTTATGGAAACCCTTTTTGTGTAGATGCCCAAACGGGTAAAGTAATAGCTACTCTCAACGAAAAAACACAATGGGGTAACACTGCTTATCATCCTGAGACCAATTCGGTCTATTTTAGTGCTTTCAAACAGCCTAATCTGTACAAATTCAACTTTGATACACTTACGTTTTCAGCTGTACCTACTGATAAAAAAATACGTATATTTGATTGTAAAGTAGCTTGCGACAACAAAGGTTACTACTATTTAGGCAGTAATATCTTAGTGTATATGAACAATGAGGACGAGGAAGTTTGGCGTATCAATTTTAAAGAAAAGGAAAAGCTTAATGGCAAAACACTTTTTTCAATATGTCTTTCTGATCATCCTGATTACATAGGGGTTTATTTGATAGATGGCGAGTGGTTATTCATCATCAATCGCAATGATTTTTCATATAAAAAGTACAAATTAGGAAGAAGAGTAGGGTTTAGTGAGTTTCTCAACAATTCATTGCTGTTGATAGATAGAAATTACAACCTTAGCACACTCAATTTAGAAACATTAGAAGAGAAGCCTTTTTTACCCCCACTGGCGTGAGCTTGTAGCTCGTGCCAAACAAATTAATAAATCAGTAAATTAAAAAACACAATGAAAAAAATTCTTTTTTTATTAAAACTAACCTTGCTGTTGTGTAGCTTTACGGGGTTGGCACAACCTAAATACTTTATCTTTGAAGAAAAAGGTAAGTTAGGATTAGTAGATTTGCAGGGGAAAACAGTGTTAGCCCCTACTTTTAATTCTATAGAAGAAAAACAACCATACTTCATTGCTTGTAGTAAAACAAAAGGCTGTTCGGTATATAACGAAAATTTACAACTCGTTCTTAAAGGGGGTTATAACTCTATAGAACTTGGCTGTGAAGGTCAATTTATTGTCAAGAAGAATGGAAAGTATGGGGTGGTTTCTGAAAAAGGTGCCGTAATCTTGCCCTTAAAATACAGCAACATAAACTCTAATAAAAATGGCTATACCGTAAAACTTAATGAAAAAGCAGGTCTTTTTAACTCTGAAGGAAAAGAAATTATCCCTATAAGCTATCACTGGATTTACACGGATAAGATAGATGACAATATTCCTATTGTAGCAGAATTGAACGACAACAACGCAGGATATATCAATACTAAAAATGAATGGGTGATACCTCCTACTTATCAATATGCATTTGCTTTTCGACAAGGTGTAGCTAGAGTAAAAAAAGGTAGAAATTATATGTATATCAACCTTAAAGGAGAACCTGTTATTCAAGATTTTGATAATTATGTGATTCAAAATTATGTGATTGAACCTTCTGACAACACTTACATAGTAGGTGTGCGTAAGGAATGTAAGTATATGGTCTATGATTTGAATGGTAATTTATTAGACACCTATGATGGTTTTATAAACAATTGGAGTGGTAATGCTATTTTTGGGGTTAAAAAAGGGGGTAAATGGGGCTATATAGATGGCTATGGCAAGGTAATAGTCCCCTTTGAATATGAAGAAGTTAATAATTTTAGCGAAGGTTTGGCTTCGGTACGCAAAGATGGTAAATGGGGGTATATCAATCCAAAAAATGAGATAGTGATTCCGATTGAGTTTACTAATAAGGAGGTAGGCTTCTTTAAAAATGGGGGGGCTGAATACTATACTGATAGAGGTGCAGGTCTTATCAATCTGAAAGGAGAAATAATAGCTGAACCTAAATATAATAGTATAGAATACGTAAATGGAAATATTGCTATAGTATCTTTTAATGGTTATAACTATCTATACGATTTTGTAAAAGAAAAGAAACTCAAACGCCTTAGAAAGGTGAAAATACATAAAGGCTTTATAGCTGTTGAACCAAGATGTGACTAATTAACAAATGTCCTCCGCTAGCGCGAGGTGTGAAGCCACACGGGCGTTTTTCTGCTAATAATAATTGTCAGGAATTGTCAGGGGCGACCCGACTCGCCTCCACGAGCAGAATGCTCGCACCAGCAGGTGGGATTACGGGGAGGTTTTTTACAATAAATTGATTATTATATATTTACAAATCAAAATAGTCACCTAAGAACCACTTACGAGTGTTATATAGCTTATCTTTGTACTTATGAAGAAAATATACACCATAGGACATTCTACTCATACTTTGGAAGAGTTTACAGAAATGTTGCAATCCTTTGAGATACAGCATTTAGTAGACGTCAGGGGACTACCAGGGTCTAACAAATATCCACAATTCAACAAAGAGAATTTAGAGGTTGTCCTACCTGAAGTTGGCATCGCTTATACCCATCTTCCCTTATTAGGGGGCAGGCGTAAGGTACATAAGGACTCCAAGAATACGCGTTGGCATAATGAATCTTTCCGTGCTTATGCCGATTATATGGAAACAGATGATTTCGAGAAAGGAATAGCCCAACTCATCGCTATTGCGGAGGAAGAAACCACCGCTTATATGTGTGCCGAAGCCCTCTGGTGGCGTTGTCATAGATCCATGATCTCAGATTATCTAAAAGCCAAAGGCTGGGAAGTGGAGCATATCATGGCTATAGATAAGGAGGAACCCCACAGCTACACCACCCCCGCTCGTATTATAGGTGATAAAGTAGTATATTATGATGAAGGAACACTTTTAGATCTCTAATAATTGATTTACCCCCAGACCAATCATCCTCTTCATTGTCATGTAGTATCTCGTACTACTAAGGTCTGTCCTTAGATGATAGTTTCCAAGCTCATAACTAATTGTTCTTTTATTACGACAGAGATAAGGATAATTAATGAATTTTCTTTAACTTTGTACTTTCCTATCCCCTCGAATTCGAGGGGATTAAAAAATAAATGTATCTATCTTTTTTGTAAAGTAAAAAATCAACACAATGAGTACATTAACTCCTAATTTTGATTATGAAGAGATGCTTTTACAAGCCATTAATCATATCCGAGGCGGACGTAATTATCTCGCCAAACAAATAAGTTCTACTATCAGTTCTGTGTATTGGAATATAGGGAAGCTCCTTTTTGATCGGCATTTAGAAGAAGGGTATGGTAGCGGAGTTGTAAAACAACTCTCTGTTGACCTAAAGAGAGAATTTCCTGATATGGGACTCTCACCTCGTAATCTTTGGTATATGAAACGCTTCTACGAACGTTATTATCAAGCAGATACAAAACTGCAACGTAGCGTTGCAGTTTTACCATGGAGACATAATGTCCTTCTATTAGACAAACAAGTCTCCGATGAAAAAGTTATTTTTTATAGTAATGAAGTTATTGAAAAAGGCTGGAGTCAGGAAATGCTTTTAAATGCCATAAAAATGGATACCTTTGCTTTCCAACAACAACTAAAAAGCAATAACTTTGAGGAAATATTACCTAAACCACATTCTAAATTCGCTAATGAGGTATTCAGAAATAGTTACAACCTCGGCTTTTTAGGAGTGGTAGACCCTATGATCGAAATGAATTTAGAAAGACGATTAGTAGAACGTATAAAACAATTCATTTTGGAACTCGGCAAAGGCTTCTCTTTTATCGGAAATCAATATTGCTTAGAGTTTAATAACAAAGAATATTTTGTAGATATGCTTTTTTTTCATCGCAAATTACGTTCATTAGTAGCTATTGAACTAAAAGTAGGAGGCTTCAAACCTGAATATGTAGGAAAAATGAACTTCTACCTTACCTTATTAGACCGTTTGGAGAAAAGTACCGATGAAAACCCTTCTATAGGAATTATTCTCTGTGCTGAAAAAGACCATCTAGAAGTGGAAGTAGCATTGCAGGATATACACAAACCTATAGGTGTTGCTGTCTACCAATTACTCCCTCAAGAAGAACTTCAAAGAATAATTCTAAATGAGATGAATAAAACAATAGATAACCAATAAAAAACGCTCCCATTATAGTACCAACCAATGGAAGTCTTATTACTAATCACTAACAACTAATTGGCAAACCTCCCCATCAAAGACAGCGTAAGTATAATAGTGTATCCAGTCTCCTGTATTGATATAGGTAGCTCCTCCCCCTAGGTCTATGGTCATAGGTAGGTGACGATGACCAAAAAGAAAATAGTCATAATGTTGCCCCTCCAATTTGCGGCGGCAGTACTTCACCAACCATTCCTTGTCTTCACCTAAGAAATGTACATCTTCATCCCCTGAAATGAGTTTATTTTTCACCGAGAGGTATTGCGCCAAGCGTACCCCAATATCAGGGTGTAGCCAACGGAAAAGCCACTTACAGAAAGGATTGGTAAAGACCTTTTTCATACGCTTATACCCCTTATCCCCTGGGCCTAACCCATCACCGTGACCTATAAGAAAACGCTTGCCATGGCAAAGAAATTCTTGCGGACGATGATATACAGGGATACCCAACTCCTGCTCGAAGTAATCACTCATCCATAGGTCATGGTTTCCCACAAAAAAGAAGATAGGCAAGCCACTATCTTTTAGCTCGGCAAGCTTGCCCAATACACGTACAAAACCACGAGGCACCACCGTCTTGTACTCAAACCAAAAATCAAAAAGGTCACCCAAAAGAAAGAGCGCCCCCGCATCAGCCTTGATCGTATCTAGCCAATGTACAAAGCGCACCTCACGCTCCCGACTTTCTTTATAAGTCGGCGCCCCCAAATGATTATCTGAAGCAAAATATAGCTTCTTTCCTTCTTCTAATATTATTTCTTTCATCAGTGGTCAATCGCTTTTAACTCTTCACTTTTCACTCCTTTGGAGCTGACCGACAGCACAATCCCCAACGCTATACAAGTCATCCAGATAGAAGTACCCCCAGTGGTGAAGAACGGCAAGTTTTGTCCTGTTACAGGCAGTAACCCCACGGAAACCCCCATGTTGATAAATCCTTGAAAGACAATCGGTATCCCTACACCCAGCACTAACAGCTTCCCAAAAATGGAGGTTGCCTTCAGTGAGATGACCACAAACCGCACTAGCATGATGATAAAGAGCAGAATCAGGCTGACTCCACCCCATAAGCCATATTCTTCCACTACTATGGCAAAAATAAAATCCGACGAACCCTGTGGAAGTAGGTTCTTCATCACACTCTTACCAGCTCCTTTACCCCAAAAACCTCCTGAGACAATAGCCATTTTCGCCCGCTCCGATTGGTAATTCTCCTCCTTGTCTTTGCTAAAAAAGGCCTCTATACGGCTTTTCCATGTATCGGCACGGTGCGGAAAGGCATCAGGAAAGGCCTTGATAAAAAGAAAGAAAAGCCCAGAGAGCATAATCGCAAATAAAAAGCTCAATAGGATATGCCTGATAGGATAACGCCCTATGAACAGCAACATAAGCACCATAGTGTACATGATGGCTCCTGTGGAGAAGTTCGGCAGCGTTACCAGCCCCACCGTAATCCCTACGGGAAGCCATAAGGGGAGTATGCTATCGACAAAACTCACCTTAGTACCATACACTTCGGCCAAGTAGGAGGCTACATACATCAACAAGATAATCATAGCAAAAGCCGATGGCTGAAAAGATATTACCCCAAAAAGGTATATCCAGCGGCTCGCATTGGCTCCTTCTATGGTACTTCCTTTGAGCAAGGCAAAAAACAGTAGCACCCATGCCACCAAAAGCCCCAACCGTGCCAAGGGTCTGAAATAACGATATGGAAAAATATGTATCACGTAGATAATCAGTACCCCTACCGACATCAGTACCAAGTGACGTAGCAAGTAACCCCAAGTGCTTATCCCTGTTCGCTCTAAATAAACTAGATTACTACTCGAGCTATATACAGGCAAAAAGGAGAGCAAGGCAAAGAATAGTATCACACCCCAAAGGGAAATGTCCCCCCTGAGATATTGCCTAAATCGTTCCATAGCTACTCGGTTTAGAGCATATTTACATAATGCTTGAACTGATTACCTCTGTCCTCATAGCTCTGGAAAAGGTCAAAGCTCGCACAGGCAGGAGAGAGCAATACGGTATCTCCCTCTTGCGCCAAACCGCGCCCTACTTGTACGGCATCTTCCATAGAGTGGGTCTCTATGATAGTAGGAATAATGCTTTGGAATGTTTGTATGATTTTCTGATTATCAAGACCTAAGCATACTATCGCCTTTACTTTCTTGCTTACATAAGGTATCAGTGGGTTATAGTCATTCCCCTTATCCTGACCCCCTACGATCCATACAAGGTTGTCCTCCATGGAGTCTAGGGCGTAATATACGGAATTAACGTTGGTAGCCTTGGAGTCATTGATATACCTCACGCCTTCTACCTCGCGAACAAACTCCAAGCGGTGTGGTACCCCCTGAAAGGTCATCAGACTGTTGCGAATGTTCTCGTTGCGAATGTTAAGCATTTTGGCAACCATAGTGGCGCCCATAGCGTTCTTCAAGTTATGCTTACCTTTGATTGTCAAATCTTTTGTGGACATTTCTAATAGGTTTTGGTTAAAGTTTATATGGATATTTTTTTCATCAAGGCAATAAGCCCCTTGTGTGTTTTCTTTTTCTAAGGAGAAAGGCAACAATTGTGCTTTTATATCCTTTCTCTTTGTCAATTCCTCTTGCAATACAGGATCGTCTGCATCATAGAGGAGATAATCGCTAGCCTCTTGAAAGGCGGTGATACGAAATTTCGCATCTATATAGTTCTGAAACTCATAGTTATACCTGTCCAAGTGGTCAGGAGTGATATTCAGTAACAAGGCAATATGTGGGCGGAAGGAGGTGATATCATCCAACTGGAAACTACTGATTTCCAACACATAATATTCCTTTGGCTCTTCAGCTACCATACGGGCAAAGCTATGACCTATATTCCCTCCTACCCCTACCGAGAGACCCGCTTGTTGCAAAAGGTGATACAGCAGGCTTGTGGTAGTTGTTTTTCCGTTGCTCCCTGTGATAGCAATGATTTTTGCATTGGTATAGCGGGAAGCAAATTCTATCTCGGAGATAATCTCTATCCCTTTCTCTTTGGCGTGCTGGATAATGGGCACCTTGTGTGGTATGCCTGGGCTTTTGATAATACAGTCTGCTGAGAGAATCTCACTTTCTGTATGTTGACCTTCTTCCCAGCGTATCCCCGCCGCCATAAGTTCTTCTTTGTAAATGTCCTTCAGAGGTGACTTATCTGAGAGAAACACCTCCCAGCCTTTTTGTTTTCCAAGAATAGCGGCACCTGTACCACTCTCTCCTCCTCCTAATATGACTAATTTCATCTCTATAAGTTTTGAGTTTTGAATTCTAAGTTTTGAGTTCTAAGGGTTATAGATTTATAGGAATCTTAGCGTAACAACTAATCACTAGCCACTAACAACTAACCACTAACAACTAATCATCATTGTAATGTCCATAAGCAGATAGCAATTCTACACGCTTTTCTTCCTCGAACACTTCATAAACCAATCTATGTTTTTGATCAATTCGTCGTGACCATACAGAACGTTCCCCATAATGTTTAAGTCGTTCTACTTGTCCTGTACCTTGTGTGGGGTTTTCTTCCAATTCACTAAGGAAAGAAGCTATCTTTTTAATTATTTTCTTTTGTCCTGCTTCTTTATGCTTTTGAATATCTTCAGAGAAAATAGGTTTTTCTTCTAAAACATACAGTTCCTTTTCCATAAAGCATTACAAATATTTTGCTTCAAATTCCTTTGCTGTGATTTGTTTCCCTTTCTGCTTACTAGCCTTATCTATCTTATCAAAAAAAGCCTCTTGTGTCATTTCTGTATCATCTTCTTTTGATTTTATAATAATCTTTTTAGCTTTCATCCTTTTGAATAAAGCTTCAAAAATTGGAATATCTGATACTTGTATTTCCGCACTAATAACTGCTGTTGCATTCATCTCTGTAAGTTTTGAGTTTTGAATTTTAAGTTTTGAGTCTAAGGGTTATAGATCTATAGAAATCTTAGCCTAACAACTAACCACTAACAACTAACCACTACCTTATCTTCAGTGTAATAAACGATACTAACGCCAAAATAATCCCTACAATCAAAAAGCGCATCACAATTTTACTCTCATGGTAGCCTTTTTTCTGATAATGATGGTGTAGGGGCGACATAAGCAATATTCTACGTCCTTCACCAAATTTCTTCTTTGTATATTTGAAATACCCCACTTGCAGGATCACCGATAGGTTTTCTATCAAAAACACCCCACAGAGTACAGGTATGAGCAATTCTTTTCTAACCATAATAGCCAATACAGCTATAATTCCCCCTATGGTAAGGCTCCCCGTATCTCCCATGAATACCTGTGCAGGATAAGTGTTGTACCAGAGAAAACCAATAAGCGCTCCTACCATAGCAGCAATGAATATGGTAACCTCTCCCACATGAGGAATATACATAATATTCAGATATTCCGAGAAAATACTATTACCCGATATCCAAGCAAATATCCCCAAGGTAAAGACAATAATCGCCGAGGTACCTGCCGCCAACCCATCTATACCATCGGTAAGGTTAGCTCCATTGGATACGGCAGTGATGATAAAAATGACTATCGGAATAAAAATCAGCCATACCCAGTGCTTGTAATCCTTTCCTACCCACTTAATCAGGGAGGCATAGTCAAACTCGTTATTCTTCATAAAGGGAATGGTCGTCTTAGTGGATTTCACCTCAGCCATTTCCGAGAGAGGGCGTCGCTGCTCTACCTGTGTGATACGTGAGGCCTGAGCATTTTCATTCTTTACAGTAACTTCAGGGTGGAAGTATAGGGTAGCTCCCACGATAATTCCTAATGACACCTGCCCCAATACCTTGAATCGTCCCTTCAGACCATCTTTATTCTTCCTAAAGACCTTGATATAATCATCTACAAAACCAATCATACCCATCCATACGGTAGTAATCAGCAGTAAGATGATATATATATTATCCAATTTAGTCAAAAGAACAGCAGGCACTAGCAAGGCCAAGATAATGATAATCCCACCCATGGTAGGTGTTCCTGCCTTTTCTTTCTGTCCAGCCAGGCCCAAGTCCCGAACCGACTCTCCTACCTGTCGTCTATAAAGCATAGCGATAATCTGTTTTCCTGTAATGGCAGCGATCAGTAGCGAGAGAATCGCTGCCAATCCCGCCCTAAAGGATATATACTGAAACATCCCCGCTCCTGGCACATTATAAGCCCTATGTAAATAATCAAATAAATAGTATAACACAACTGCTAATTGTTAATTGTCAATGGTTAATGATTTTTTTCCTTCCTCCATGTCGTCAAAATGACTTCTCTCTCCCTTAACTTCCTGATAGGTTTCATGACCTTTGCCTGCTAGAAGAATAATATCTCCCGCTTTGGCTAGGTGACAAGCTACTTTGATAGCTTGTCGGCGGTCAGTAACGGTCATATACTTAGCTTGGTACTCTGCTCTTATCCCTGCTTCCATTTCTCGGAGGATTGTCTCGGGGTCTTCATCACGTGGATTGTCGGAGGTCAGTACCACCTTGTCGCTCAGCATAGTGGCAATATGTGCCATTATGGGGCGCTTGCCTTTGTCTCGGTTACCCCCACAGCCCACTACGGTGATAAGCTGCTGGCCACCCTGCTTTATACTTCTGATGGTCTCTAGTACATTCTCCAAGGCATCGGGTGTATGAGCGTAATCCACTATTAAGGTTCGCTTATCAGCAGCTACAAAGTACTGAAAACGTCCTGCTACAGGAGTAAGTTGGCTCAGGGCAATAAGCACTTGGTCGGAATCCTCACCCAATAGTATCGCAGTAGCATAGATAGCCAAGAGATTATAGGCATTAAACTTCCCTATGAGTGACACCCATACTTCCTTTTCATTGATTCGCAAGAGCATTCCTGAAAAGGTATTTTCAAGAACTGTGGCTCTGAAATCGGCCATCGTCTTTAGCGAATAAGTACATTTGCGTGCCAATGTATTCTGCAACATATAGCCTCCATTCTTATCATCTACATTGGTCAGTGCAAAAGCTGTTTTATCTAAAGTATCAAAGAACTTTTTCTTCGTATCGCGATAGTCCGCCAGTGTCTTATGGAAATCCAAATGATCTTGTGTTAGGTTAGTAAAGACGCCTCCTACAAAGTGCAACCCTTCTATACGATGCATCGCCACTCCATGCGAACTCACTTCCATAAAACAGTGAGTTACTCCTGCCTCTACCATGCGGTACATAGTCTCATTAAGGGTAAGCACATCAGGCGTGGTATTCTTAGTCTCTATACGCTCCCCATTTATATAATTAGCTATGGTCGAGATAAGTCCTACCTTATAACCCATATGTGCAAAGAGCTGATACAAAAGAGTAGCAATAGTAGTCTTTCCATTAGTGCCTGTAACTCCTACCAATTTCAGCTTATCCGAAGGTCTTCCGTAGTAATTCGCTGCTATATACCCCATGGTTATAGTTGTATCAGCTACTTGTACAAAGGTCACCTCTTTAGGACAAACTTCTGGCAGCTTTTCACAAACCACGACCTTTACTTTTTCTTTTATTACTTGTTCTATAAAAGAATGCCCATCTATTTTTGCCCCTTTTACGGCAAAAAATAAAGTATTTTCAATAATTTTCCGTGAGTCTTGTGTAATATTTGTTATTTCAACCTGCTCATTTCCTATTATTTGTACTATTTCTACACCCTTTAATAGCTCTTTTAGTTTCATGATCTAATTAAAATCCAATTTTATAGTCTTTCTACCTCCTATATACTCTCCTCCTGCTATGGATTGTGCCGATACTTTGGTAGCGCTTCCTACTACTTTCACCGTAAGGCCTAAGTTTTCCATAATCGCAATAGCATCCATAGCATTCATCCCTACCACATTGGGTACGATGGTCTTATATTTATTCAGAACCTCATTGTATCGTTTATATTCTTTATTTACCTCTGCTGTTGAGGTCTCTATATCCTCTATGGTATCTATAAGCAGGGAGTTGGTATATATCTTTTGAGCAATACTCTTGAACACAGGTCCTGATACATCGGCTCCATAGTACCCTATCTTCTTATCTGGATTGTGTATCACCACTATACAAGAGTACTTAGGATTATCAGCGGGGAAAAAGCCTGCAAAAGAGGAGATATACCCCAGCTTGGACTTGTCTTTATAGTCTTTTTGTGCGGTACCTGTCTTTCCTGCCATGGAAAAATGAGGCGAATAAAGACTCTTACCAGTTCCATATTTCACAGTATTCTCCAATACTTTCTTTACTATTGTGGCTGTCTCTTGAGTACAAACGGTACTATTGAGTATCTCAAGGTCAAACTTCTGTATGGACTTGTTCCACTGCTTCACCTCGCGTATCATGCGGGGCTTGAGCATCACCCCATTGTTAGCAATGGCATTGTAAAAGGTCAACACCTGCAAGGGGGTCATCTCCAGACCATAACCAAAGGCCATCCACTCGAGGGCTATCCCACTCCATCCACGTTGATTAGGCTGAGGTACAAAAGGCTCTCCTTCTCCCGAAATGGGCATACCCAACTTGCGGTTTAGGTGCATTTTGTTGATTTTATCTACAAATTTCTTCGGATTCTTTCCAAAAAGATCATGTACCATCTGTACGATAGCTGTGTTGGAAGATACTTGCATCGCCTTGGAAAGGTTTATTTTTCCATATCCTTTGCGATTGGAATCCCATACTTGTCGCCCATAGAAAGAGATAACTCCTTTTTTGGTATCTACGGTATAGGTAGTATCTATTTTAGCTTCTTCCAAGGCAGTCACTAGGGATACGGTCTTGAACACGGACCCTGGCTCGTAGGTCTCTCCCAGCGCATAATTAAAACGCTCTGCATAGGTGCCGTCCTTGGTACGTCCAAGGTTGGAAATGGCCTTTATCTCACCTGTGGCTACTTCCATTACCACCGCACAACCATGATCAGCCTGATAGGTCTCCAACTGCTTCAGGAGCGCATGATGGGCTATATCTTGTATGTTTATATTAATAGTGGATACCACATCATAGCCATCCTTGGGATCTATCTCATTACTATCCTCTATCGGTTTCCATTGACCTTGAGCTATTTTTTGTTTGAGGTGTCGCCCTTCTACCCCTGAGAGGTATTTGCTAAAAGCACCCTCCAATCCTACTTTGAAAATGTTTCCTTGTCCATCGGTACGTTCATACCCTACGATACGGTGTGCTATAGCTCCCAGCGGGTACTCTCTTGAACTCCTGCCTTCCACTACGATCCCTCCTTTGTAAGCACCTAGGGAAAAGAGGGGAAACTTACGAATACGAGCACACTCATCATACCCTATCCCCTTGGCTATCAAAAAGTATTTGTTCTTTCGCTTACGAGCGTTAGTGAGCGCCTCACGATAGTAGGACGCAGGACGATCGAAGAACTTAGCCAAAGAATCACATAAGGCAGGCAAATGCTGTTTGAAATTCTTCTGCGAGGGGGTCATCGCATCAAAGTGTATATCATAACGCGTGATAGAGGTAGCCAAAAGACTCCCATCATCGGAGTACAAATTCCCACGATTCGGCTCTATCACAAACTCCTTAATGGTATTCTGCGCAATCAGCTCCTCGTACTTCTCTCCATTGAAATACAGACTGATAAGTTTGTAAGAAATCGCTAGGGCAAAGACAAACAAACCTATCGCTACCAATATGGTGCGTAGGTTGACGATTCTATCTTTGGGCATTTCTTTACTCATCTTTGACTATTACCTTTATTTTGTTGGGAGGGGTAGGTGATTGCTTAAGACCGGTATCCTTCAGAGCACCCAGTATGGAGGACTCCAATTTGACCTGTTGCAGGCGCGAACGTACATCTACAAATTCGCTGCGCAACTCCTTTACCTCTGTTTCCAATTTCGCTATAGTATATATCTTCTGGTCTATCAAGTGCCCACTATAAATCATGATGATACCCAAGAACAATATCAACGATATCATAACCCAGTTCCGTAAGGAATCCTCTCCTACCAAAAACTCAGCTCTGAATAACTTAACAAATCTCTCTTTTATCTTCTTCATGACTTACGGTTCACTTTTCATTCTTCACTTTTCCGCTCTGCCACTCTCAGCACAGCACTGCGCGCACGGTTATTACGTGCAAGCTCCTCTTGGGTAGGGGTAATCGCCTTACCTACCTTCTGAAAAGGAGTCAGTAGGTTCCCATAGAAATCCTTCTGTGGCTCCCCTGAAAACTGCCCATCGCGTATAAATCGCTTTACCAATCTATCTTCTAACGAATGATAACTGATAAGGGCAATACGTCCCTTAGGTCTTACCACTTCAGGCAATTGCAACAACATCTCCTCCAAGGCAGCCAACTCATGATTGACTTCTATACGTATGGCCTGATATAGCTGAGCCAAGACCTTGTTTTCCTTGCCCTTTGGCAAAAAGCGTTGTACCGCTTGCTTCAGCTCTCTTGTTGTAGCTATGGGTTGCTCACTGCGTTGTTGAACTATGGTGCGAGCAATCTGCCTGCTCTGGGAAAGCTCTCCATAACGGAAAAAGAGCGTACTGAGTGCCTCCTCATCATAGGTGTTCACTACCTCATAAGCCGAAAGTGGTGACGAGGGATTCATACGCATATCCAAGGCTGCCTCAAACCGAGTGGAAAAACCACGCTCGGCAGTGTCAAACTGGTATGAGGATACCCCAAAATCAGCCAAGACACCATCTACTTGCTTTACTCCATAGAATCGCAAAAAGCGCTTTATATGTCTAAAATTCTGCGGAATAAGGATAAACCGCTCATCATCTATTGCATTCTGCTGTGCCTCAGGATCTTGATCAAAGGCAAACAAACGACCTGTAGACCCCAAGCAAGCCAATATCGCCCGTGAATGTCCTCCTCCTCCGAAAGTCAAATCTACATATGTCCCTGTAGGCTCTATCGCCAAGCCTTCCAAACTCTCCTTGAGCAGTACAGGCACATGATAACTATTCCCTTCCATCATTGCCCATTATTTTTTCGGTTAGCTGCATAAAGGCTTCTTCATCTATGCTATTGTTCTGCGCTTCAAATAGTTCCTTGTCCCATATCTCTATAAAATTGATCAGAGGAACCAGTACCACTTCCTTGTCTATCTTGGCATATTCTACCAAGGGTTTTGGAATAAGAAATCGTGCCGCCGCATCTACCTCTACTTCCTTGACCCCTGCGGTAAATTTTCGCAAATAGTCCAAATGTTGCTTAGAAAAGAGGTTCAATTTCGCGCGCATCTTCTCCATAATCTCCTGCCATTCTCCCTGTGGATAAAGCTCTATACAGCGATTGAACACAGAAGGCTTGAGCACAAAACCATTCTGTAACTCCTTATCTAGCACACACTTAAGCCCCGAAGGAACTGTAATTCGCCCCTTCGAGTCCGCCTTGCATTCGTATGTTACAGAAGAATGTATCATGACTCTTTTATAATCGGGTCAAAGATACAAACTTTTTCCCACTTTCTCCCACTTTCTCCCACTTTTTTATTAACAGACGCCAAAGGGCTGTCTTCAGTAGTCAGTTGTCAGTAGACAGAAGTCAGAAGTCAGTGTCATGTGTCATGTCCTAAAATAGATTGACAAGTATAAAAGACGTTTGCTGGCGCGAGCTTGCAGCTCGTGCCCACCTATAAACAGAGCTTGTAGCTCTTCCCTATAAAAAAGAAAGAATAAATTCAATAAGCCAGATCTTGTACTTTTTTATTCACATACTCAAACATATACTGTAACTGGCTTTTACTTTTTACCTTAAAAAAGAGGTTTTCTCCCTAGGGAGAAAACCTCTTCTTTTATTTATTTCTTTATTTCTTAGTAAGTAAGAACTGTCCTCTGTCTTCTGACCACTGACTTCTGTCTACTGTCTACTGACTTCTGACCACTGACTAATAAAACTTCGCTCTATAGTCTTTTATCTTAGCGGTACCTTCTAGGGCAGAGAAAAGATCTTGAGAAGCGCGGTTTAGCTTTTGAGCTCTTAGGCTATTGGCATAAGCACTATAACTACTGATAGCAGGTGCAATGCTCTTTTGGGTTACCTCTATCACATACACACCGTTATTACCTGCTATAGGCTTGCTAAGTTTATTCTCTGGCAAAACAAAGGCTACACCCACTACATTTGGCTCACTGCCTTGTCCTGAAAGATTAGGGTTACTTTGCATAAGCGCCTCAGCCACTTGTACATTATTAGGTTGTCCTGTTGCCTCAGCTATTTGCTCAAGCGAACTACCTTTCATTTTTTCAGAAATCTGTTTTACTTTCTTTTCTTTGATAAGGATAGGTTCTACTGCCGCTCTTACATCAGCTGGTTTAGCAAGACCTTCTTCTATTTTCTTGGTAAGTTGTGCTACGATATAGCCATCTTTTAGGTCAAAACGACGTACATCTCCTACCTTTGTATCATCTTCAAAAGCCCATCTTACAAGCGGACGATTGCTACCCAACCCTGGGATATCTTCTGCAAGTGCATCTAAGTTATTAGCTGGCAATACGCTATATCCTTCCTTAGCAGCAATAGCGGCAAAGTCTTTAGGATTCTTAAGTACTGCTTCGTTGAAAGCTGTAATCTTGGTATACACCTCATTATTTGTAGCTGCTGAAGGCTCGATCTTACGAACGATAGTGGCCAACTGTACCCCCTCTTTCTGATCGGTAACCTTAACGATATGGAAACCAAAATTTGTCTCCACAAGACCGATATCCCCTACTTTAGCCTTGAATACATAGTCATTGAAAGCAGGTACCATAGTCCCTGGAGTGAAGAAGTTAAGATCTCCCCCATTAGGAGCATTGGACTTATCATCGGAATTAGCCTGTGCTAAAGCAGCAAAATCAGCACCTGCTTTCACTTGAGCTAAGATTTCTTCTGCTTTCGCTTTAGCTTCTTCTTTGCTGCGGGTCACTGTATCATCGGATACAGAACCCTTGTAAGCGATAAGGATATGGCTAGCTCTCACCTCTGCATTAGGTTTTTTGGAGAGCATACGGCTGTATTTGTAAGTATCTCCATCCTTGTAAGGTCCATAAAGCTCTCCTACAGGTAGGTTGTAAAGGGCATCAGCATATTCCGCTGGAAGTCTGTCATGATTTACATAGAGGCTATCGAAAGGCACATCTGATTTTTCATTTACAAAATCAGGCACTTCACTCTTTGGCAAAGCTGCAAAACCTGGAAGGGTGTCATTGGACTGTGTAGTAGCATTATACACAACTCTAGGTGCATTAAGTGCTTTGAGGGATTCCTCTATAGCACTAATATCAGCAGCAGAAGCCGTATTGGAAGCCAAAACAAACTGTATGTTACGCATTTGTTTTTGCTCGAATTGTTTCTTATTTTTCTTGATATAATCTTCTATTTCACTATCAGATACCTTCACAAGGCTATCAGAAATAGAGCTATAAGGTACAGTAACGTACTTGATATTTACTTGGTCGGACTGCTTGTGATATTCCTTTTCTCCATCCTTGAAGGTAACACCCAAGCCTGCACGGATAAGCCCCAAATATACTTCACGCTTAGCGTTGTCTATATAGGACTTTTCTTCCTGTTGCCATTGTTTGTACACAGTAGGGTTCATTGTCTTAAGCTCAGAAATGAACTGGGCAAACTTAGCCTCGGAGAAGTTTCCTTTTTCATCTTGGAACTGAGGATTTTGTCCATAGTCTGGTACTCTAGCAATCATACGTACGATTTGGTCTTTCCCTATGGTAATACCCAATTTCTCAAACTGTTGGTCTATGATACGGCTCTGTACCGCTTGTTGCCACAACGCATTTACGATATATCCTTGACCAATACTACCGCCCATATTGCGCATAGTATTTTCCACCTGCGTAGAGAAATCCACATAGGAAATATCATCACCATTCACACTCCCTATAACCAATTGGTTAGGGGTTGTTGTACGGCTAAATATGCCTGAAATAACAAAGGCAAAAAGTGCTAATCCAATCACAAGGATTAGGAATACTGTTCGTTTTCTGATTTTTTCTAAAACAGCCATTTTATAGTTTTTAGTTGTTAGTAGTCAGTGGCTAGTAGTCAGTGTTCAGACATCTGTTTTTCAGTCATGTGTGCTATCACTTTTCACTATTCACTTTTCACTTAATCATTTGGGGTGCGAAATTACAAATTTTCTACGAATTTAGAAAAAATTACTACTATTATTTTTTAACAAAATAATAATTCTTTGACTATCAATTGTTTATCTTTAAATACTATTCACCAACTCTCTAAGAGACAATTTAGAATATACAATCACTTTTCTCTCTTCGCTTTTCACTTTTCATTTTTCATTTTTCACTCTTCACCCACATACCCAGCTCCAAGTATTCGCTGGCTTCACTTTTCACTTTTCGCTTGTTCCCCCTTCGGGGGCTAGGGGGATTATTCACTTTTCACTTACAAAGATTCTCACTGTAATTACTTTATTATCAGCTACTTCCTCTACCAAAAAGCGATAGTTTTCTATACTTACTTCCTCATTCTTACTAGGGATAGACTCATGGATAGCTACTACCAAGCCGCCTAAGGTTTCATAGTTCTCACTCTCTGGAAGTGAGAGTTTGTATTTCTCATTGAGATAATCCACCTCTAGGCGTGCCGAGAATACATATTCTTTATCCGAAATTTGTAATTCTTTCTTGAAATTCTGGTCGTGTTCATCTTCTATCTCCCCGAAAAGCTCCTCTACAATATCCTCTAGGGTAATAAGTCCCGAAGTCCCTCCATATTCGTCAAAAACGATAGCCATACTCTGGTGCTTTTTGGTGAGTGTATCCAATAGTTTGGAGATGTAAATAGTCTCTGGCACAAAGGTAATTGGTCTGAGAAATTCCCGTATGGTCTTGGGATGTTTGAATAAGTCAAAGGCATGCACATAGCCTATAATTTCATCTATATTTTCTTGATATACAAGTACTTTTGAATAGTTTGAACTCACAAAAAGATCGCGTAGCGCCTCTACCGATTCCTCTATATTGATAGCGATAATCTCCGTACGAGGTTTCATGATATCTCGTGCCTTCACCTGCGAGAAGCCTAGGGCATTTTGGAATATCTGTACCTCACTATCCATCTCTTTGTCCTCTGGCATGTTCTCTATCTGCTCGGAAATGTAGTTTTCCAGCTCTTCCTTGGAGAATGTCAGCCTGGTTACATCGCCTTGAGTATTGAAAAACACGTGCAAAATATTGTCTGACAACCAGATAACAAAGGTAGAGATAGGCGAAAAAATTAAGTAAAAGATGTAGGTAATAGGACTCAGCGCTCTAAGCAGCGTATTGGAGTAGATCTGAAAAAACACCTTCGGCAGGAACTCCCCTGTAATTACGATCACCAAGGTAGATATCACCGTCTGCCACAATACGTTATGGAAATAAGGGGGCAACTGTGCCACTACTAGTTTTCCCATCTCTATCCCGTAGATAACCAAAGTGATATTGTTACCCACTAGCATAGTGGCGATAAACTTGGAAGGCTTACAAGTCAGCTTTTCCAAGATATTGCCTATCAACCCGCCCTGTTTCTTTTCTATCTCCAATTGTACCTTGTTCGAGGATACATAGGCAATCTCCATCCCTGAGAAATACGCAGAGAGTAACAATAGTATGATTATGAATATCAGTGAATATAACATTTATTTATTTTAAAGTAAAAGGTAAAAAACAAAAGATAATAGGTAATAAAGCAACCAATGTCTCTTTTACTTTTTACTTTTTATCTATTCTCTTATAGGTATGATCCCCGTTATTTTATGGGCTTTCAAGTGGGTAAAGCGCTTGTCAAAATCCATGCCTATCCCTTTGGTAACGGTTCCTTGTAGGGAATCGACAAACTCAAAAGGACGCTCGGTAAACACCCAATCACTGGAAGCCTGCCAAAATAACTGAGAGGTCTTCAGCAACTTTCCCTCGTAAGTGGATAGCGATACACTATCGCGCAATTCCACCACCTCAGTAGGTAGGTAATAGATGGCATACTTCGCACGAATGATATTCTCATGCCCTGCATCATCATAGAGCCTAAGTACTAAGCCTTCGGGAAACTCGGTATAGGGAAACCGCTGATTAGAAAAATCCTTGTTCAGACTACTCTCCAATATGGTTCGTACCTTAGCCGAATCCGTGTATAACAAGCGAAAGTCATAGGTCTCCCCATTGGGGATTTTATCCTGCTGTAACTGCTTCTTTTGGGGCTCGTCATCACACGAGAAAAACATTGTAAGGACAAAAAGCCCTACAATGTTTCTAACCAAAAACAATTTTTTTATATAAGTCCTTATCATTATAGTTGCGGTACCTTAACCGATTGGCCTATCCAGCACTTAAGTGTAATAGTCTTTCCTGCCAACCCTGAGTTAAATATATCAGCTCTTGAAGGAGCTAGATTATCATAACGAGCCGCCAATTTCTCCAAACCTCCTTTTCTAGCAGTAGCCGCAGCAAGCCAATAAACGGCACGCTTCTCAAAGGCTGTGGAACCACACTCATTAGCAGCTCCTGCATAAGCTTGTGCTATAATTTGATAGGCAGTAGCATTGGACGGATTGTAGGACAGCGCCTTCTGTGCATAGCTCACCGCAGTACTACCTGTATATTTGCTAGCTATTTTCACCAAATAGATTGATTTCTTTAGGTTGTCTTTCTCCAATTCTACCGCTTGGTTAAAGTATTTAACAGCCTCTGTGGTATTCTTCTGCTTTTCTTTCATGATACCCAAGTAAAGAGCAGAGGAAGCCGAAGGAGCCAACTGGTAAAGACGTTCTACGAGCTTAGCAAAAAGCGGATCAGAGGTACATTCCTTATCGGACATCTTAGCCGCTGCTCTGCGAAGCCATACTGCATCATCCTTATTGGCTTCATAAGCCTTTTGGTAGAGAGGAATCAAGTTATTACAATCAGCCAATTGTCCCAAAGCAGTATCCACACTCTCGGTGATATTCTTAAGGTTTTCCACACGAGTACGTGCTACTTGTAGTTGTGTTTTCTCCTTGTCACTGAGGCTATTGGCTTCTTCTTTAGGCAATAGTTCATTGATTCGTACCGAAAGTTTTCCGTTCTCATTTTCTATAATTTCCGATACATTGTCATAGATATCGAATACCTCCTGCACTTGTTTCTTCCCTCCTTTGTAGAGTTCAAGAGCAGATGCAAAATACTGATAGATAAGATTATCATCATTGAAAGCATCTTTGTTGAGCTTATAGGTATCGTCCAAAAGGGCAAAAAGTTGTTCCTTAGTACCCAAGTTCTGTTCTACCATAAGGAAAGCCTGACGCATGTTCTTATCTGCTTGTGAGAATTTCTGTGGGAAATACTGGAAATACTTGTCATAAAGCTCCTGTAAGTCCTTCACATATTTCTGTTTGTCAGTACCTTTAGCGATCTTATCCCATAGGATGCGCTCTCCATACTGGAAAGTAGACTGATATAGCTCTGGACAATGTTCATACACATATTTCCATGGCTCATAAGCATCATTGTAGTTTTTAAGTTTTGCAGCTTCTACATATACAGAGGCTTTCAATTGGCACTCCTCTTTCTGTGCAAAAGCACTTAAGGCACCTGCTACAAAAAGCACTGGTAATAAGAATTTTTTTTTCATTTATTTCAGGGTTAATTTATATTTAGGTATTTGGTCTCAGGTGTTAGGTCTTAGGTTTTAGCTACTAATCACTAACAACTAAAAACTAACAACTAAAAACTATTAATGGTATTTTGTTCTCTGGAACCACTTATCATTAAGTGTCAAGGCTACTTTTAGGGTTAGGTAGTTTTCTTTAAGCACACTGCCATCTCCTCTCTGTCCCCAAGCAGCTCCAATGGTCGCATTGGATAGCCCTTGTATAGGTAAGCTTGCTCCAAAAGTTATGCCAAAGTCATTGATAGACTTATCTTTCAGCACAATACCTGTATGTTCATAATAGAGACCTGCTCGATAAGTAACTCGTTTCCAGTATTTTGCATAGATTGAATTATGTGGCAAATAAAATCCTCCCAAGGAAAATTTGTTTGCCTTCTCATAACTTACAAAGGACGAGGTTACAAACGGATTGGAGAACGCACTCATATCCGAATAGCTTACAGTAGCCCCTACAAACCATTGGTCGAAATTACCTACCCCTGCCGAGAAATCCCATACAGAAGGAAGGGTAAGATACGTCTTGGCTAAGTTCGGATCTGTGATATTGCGGCTATCCTTGATAAGGAAATTCTCCTTGGCTGGTCTTAGCGAATATAAGGTAAGGCTATTGATAGAACGCAAACTAGCTTCAGGTACATAGTTAAGCCCTACACTAAGGGATAAGTCTTTTGTCAAATCACGCTCATATTGCACTCCCAAAGCATAACTAACGCCTCGGTATAGGGATTGACTATCTTCTCTAGAGATGTATAAGAACGAGGGAGAACTATATAGGTTTTGCCATTCGCTTTTCCCAAAGTTAAAGCCTCCCGAAACACCGAATCTAAGACCTTTCACTACCTCATAGCCTGCTGCCAAATACGCTTGGTTCACGCCTCCACTTCCTTCGTAGGAGTAATATTGTTCCCTACCATTAAGGGTCTCCTTGCTTATAAGCCTATAACCCACCGATGTATAAGGACGCAAGCCTACTGATACTCCTAAGTTTTTATATACAGGAAAAGAAAGATTCAAGTAATCCAACAAAAAAGTACGCTCATTATAGCTGCTCGCTGGGGTCTCCATCTTCCTTATATCATAGGAAGTAGCTAGCGAAAAAGTCGTACGGGTGAGCTTGGCCAATGAAGCAGGATTGCGTACATCTACCCGTGTAGAATCTACATAGGCATTCATTCCTCCCATTAGGGCATTCTCTGTATTCCCTCCAAAACGCTTCTCTCCCAATCCATAATAGGAAAACGGCGAATTAGTCCCCTTCTGTCCATAGGCAAAAGTGACTAAAAACAAAGCTAAAACTATTGGTAACCTCATAAGTTCACTACTGTTACAGCTTGCAAATATCCAACTTTTTTAGCTCTTATACAAGAAAAAAATGAACTCCCCTCGTTAAAATTTTGTTTAGTAAAAAATTTTCTTCTTTAAATTCTTGAAAAACAATAACATAAAAAAGAAGATGATTTTTTTTCAAAATTTTCCCCACAAACTATTGCAGATTAGAAAAAAAGTTGTACCTTTGCACCCGAATTAATCAACCAATGGTGCCTTAGCTCAGTTGGTAGAGCAAAGGACTGAAAATCCTTGTGTCCCTGGTTCGATTCCTGGAGGCACCACCATTACAAAACTACTTTTTCTCTCTTTGGAAAAGTAGTTTTTTTATTTACATGTCATTGACAATTGATAATTGACAATTAAATCTATGCGTATTATCCTTTCTGGCGGCGGTACAGGCGGACATATTTTTCCTGCCCTTGCCATTGCAGGCGAACTGAAAAAGCAGTTCCCTTCAGCTGAGTTTCTCTTTGTTGGTGCCGAAGGCAAAATGGAGATGCAGCGCGTCCCCAAGGCGGGTTTCCCTATCGTGGGACTGCCTATCCGTGGACTTCAGCGCAAGCTAAGCCTCGCTACCCTTGCCTTCCCTTTTAGGGTCATTTATAGCCTCTACAAGGCTTACAAGATCATCAAGAACTTCCGCCCCGATTTGGTAATCGGCACAGGGGGCTATGCCTCCGCTCCTACCCTGAAGGCAGCACAACTATTGGGAATCCCTTACTTTATTCAGGAACAAAATTCTTATGCTGGCGTGACCAATAAGTGGGTAGCCAAAGGCGCCAAAGGTATCTTTGTAGCCTATGAGCACATGAAGCGCTATTTCCCTCATACACCCCTCTTTCTTACAGGCAACCCTATCCGTGAGGACTTAATGAATATTAGGCACAAAGCTCCTGAGGCTTATAAGCTGTTTTCTCTGGATTCTCAAGCTTTTACACTGCTTGTCATCGGGGGTAGTCTAGGTGCAAGAAAGATTAATGAATTGGTCAAGGAACATTTACCACTCTTCAAGGAGAAAAAGGTACAAATCCTCTGGCAGTGTGGCGCTTACTACTTCCCTGAGTACAAGCACTTAGAAAGCGAATCAGTACGTATCCTCCCCTTTGTGGAGAATATGAAAGCGGCCTTCTCCATCGCCGATGTGATCATCTCCCGTGCAGGTGCTAGCTCCGTCAGCGAACTAGCAGTGGTAGGCAAACCCGTTATCTTCGTCCCCTCCCCCAATGTCGCCGAAGACCACCAAACCAAAAATGCCCAAGCCATAGCTGACCAGAACGCAGCACTCTTACTTAAGGAAACGGATATCAACACTCATTTTACCCCTCTTTTCACCGCCCTCCTCTCCGATGAGAACAAGCGAAAAGAGCTTTCCGAAAACTTCCGAAAGCTCGCCCGTCCCCGCGCCACCCGAGATATAGTTGAAATTATATGTGGGAAATAGAATATAACAGAGATAATTAACAACTCAAGTTTCACAAACTCTTTATTAAGCCTGCGAAACTTGAGTTAATTATTATTGCCACTCTTCAATTTCATTAATTCGCAAATCTACATTACAAATCTCTACTTCTCTTTCTCCTACTCTTAAGCGTATATTAGCTCCTGTTTTTGTATCATTTACCTCTATGATCAAATTACCAACTTCATTCTCTTGCCCTTTAAAGGCTTTT
>NZ_CALHGG010000076.1 GCF_938029845.1 uncultured Capnocytophaga sp. | reverse complement strand
TCTGGTACGAAAGTAGTCAGTTGGCAGCCCGTCAGCGTGCGCAACAGAACAAAAAGGCGGAAGAGAAAGCCAAAGAGTTGCAGGAGTTTATCGCACGCTTTAGTGCCAACGTGGCCAAATCAAAACAGGCGACCTCTCGTAAGAAGATGTTGGAGAAACTCAACATCGAGGAAATCAGACCGTCCTCTCGCCGTTACCCTGCTATCATTTTCGACCGTGACCGTGAGGCGGGCGACCAAATCCTACACGTGGAAAACCTCGCTGCGTCTATCGACGGACAGGTATTGTTCCAAAATGTTGATATTAACCTTGCCAAAGACGACAAAGTAGCCGTAATTTCTAAGGATTCACGTGCTACCACTGCCTTTTATGAGATCTTGAACAACAACCTCAAGCCCGATGCGGGTACTTTTGCGTGGGGCATCACCACTTCACAGTCTTACCTGCCGGTGGATAACTCCGATTTCTTTACTCAAGACCTTTCCCTAGTGGATTGGTTGCGCCAATGGGCGAAAACAGAGGAAGAGCGCGAAGAAGTATACGTACGCGGGTTCTTGGGTAAGATGCTTTTCAGTGGCGAAGAAGCTCTTAAAAACTGTAAAGTGCTCTCAGGAGGCGAGAAAGTGCGCTGTATGCTCAGCCGTATGATGATGTTGCGTGCCAATGTGCTAATGCTCAACGAACCTACCAACCATTTGGATTTGGAAAGCATCACCGCCTTCAACAACTCCCTGAAAAACTTCAAAGGCACTGTGCTTTTCACCACCCACGACCACGAATTTTCACAAACCGTCGCCAATCGTATCATCGAGCTTACCCCTAGTGGCATTATCGACCGCTATATGACCTTTGATGAGTATATGGACGATAAAAATATTCAGGAACTCCGTGAAAAGATGTACCGAGGATAGTGACTAGTGACTAATAGCACTTTGGCAAAGTTCGTTGTATAAAAGGAGATTAGATGAGCTTTGCCAGAGTTTTTTTTGGGAAAATATATAATTAATAGGAGTATTTAATAAAAAGAAACACTTATCAAAAAGATAAAAGTATTTTTATGAAAACATTAGCCTTAGTATTAGGTAACAATGATTATCACGATAGTGCAAAACTAATAAACGCAGTTAATGATGCCAAGGAAATAGCAGATGTATTTAAAAGGCTTGGTTACGAAGTAATTCTTAGAACTAATCAGAAGACTCAAGACTACGAAGAAATATTAGAAAATATAAAAAAAATAATATCAGAATATGATGCATTTATATTCTATTACGCAGGACACGGATTTCAAGTAAAAGGAGAAAATTATTTAACCTCAATAGATGCTCAGATACAAAATTCTAATGAATACCATATCAAAAATAATAGTATCTCTTTAAGTGAAATATTTGATCTATTATTAATAAATAGAATTAATATCTTAATAATAGATGCTTGTCGTACACCTACCGAAGAGAGAGGATTTTCTATAGAAACAAATAATATAAATGTTCCTAAAGGTACCATAATAGCTTTTTCTACATCTCCTAATAAAGGAGCTTATGATAATGGTTTTAAAGAACATAGTATTTATACTGGAGCACTACTAAAGCACTTGGCATCTATAAAAGATTACATAACAGTCGAAGAACTTTTTAAAAAAGTACGAAAAACAGTTTATGATTTAAGTGGAGGAAAACAGGTTACTTGGGAACATACATCTTTGATAGGTGATTTTCGTTTTAATATGGGACAAATAATATATGATATTGAAATTCCATATAATGAAAGAGTTGTTAAAGATGCTAATTACATAGGGGATGAAAGTTCAATATCTAAAATTATAATGAATTTAAGGGAACATAATTGGTACGTACAAAATCCAGCTTTAGATAAATTCTTAAAAATACCACCTAATGATGTTAATAAGGATGATTTATTTATTATAGGGAGAAATATTTTGCAATCTGCAGAAGGTAATGCCAGAAACTCAATAAAATTTATTGAAAATATAGATGTAAACCTTCAACGATATTCTACAGAAAATAATGAAAATCACCTTTTAAATGGTATTTTATTTGAAATGTATTTTGATAGTATTGGAGAATTTAGGAGAGGAAAATTTAAAAAATATTATTTAGAAATTATTTTTGCTTTGAGGAAAAAAAGTATGTATTCAAAGTCTTTTGAATTTATCCATAAAATACTACAACAATATAAAGAAGAACTTTTTTATATACCTAATGTAGGAAAAGAAGAAAATATTGATATAAATATATCTGCTATACTAAAAAAAGATAGAGATTCTTCAAGTGTAGAAAGAAATTATCAAGAAATTCAAAGTATAAAGATATTAGACAAAGATATTATAGATATTATATATGATCAAGGATATATTTTTGGAGAGAAATACAAAAAGGATTTTGAACTTTTTTTATCTAATCTTATATTTGCTCCAAGAGAACTTTTTAATATCATATCTAATATACCATTAAGTTTAGTTACTTTGAAAGAAAATGAGAATTTAGATTTACCTTTTTTTCTAAAGTAAATATTATTAGTGTCCCGTTAAAATTTAGAAGAGTTAAATATTAATCAAACAACTCCAGAATGAGGGGGTTTAATTGTTCTTTGGAACTTGTTATTGTCCAGAAACTCTATCAATTGTGCGAATACATATTTGTCCTTATTCATTTGTAATCATATTAAAAGACTACAAAATTAAAAATTCAAATCGTCGCGGACTTAATACTGCATATAAAATACTTTATTTCAGTAATTTAAAGGAGCAACTAGCATACTTTAACGGGACAGTACTGAGTAAATATATTGAATTTAAATATTACAATTTTAATCTTGTAAAACAAAAAATAAAGTCTGTAGAATACAATATCAACTCAGTAGAACCCAAAATCAAGTCCGTAGGGCGCAATATAAAGTAGAAATATAATGATTTTATTTGTTTAACTATTAAGAAATGGCAACAAGATTTATTTCATTCGAAAAATTCAAGAATAAGTCCTCGTTTTAAGCAAATTACTATTGATTAAACTATGGGAAAGACAAAAGTATTTCTAACAAGCTTTAAAGAATTTTCACCAGATGAAACCCCTAGTTGGGTAATAAATGTTATTATAAGCGATACAGATAAAAAGTATAGCAAATTTCATGAACCTATCTTTGAGATTCTTCAACCTTTAGCTGAAACAATAATATTTGAATTGAAAAACTCTATACATGTCAGGGATGTAAGCTTTATAGAAGAAGATGAGGATACGATATCTTACCATTTATGGGATAAAATAAACGAATTAGCAAGACTAAAAGGTAAAGGGGCTACTCTAAGAGCTATAGTTGAGGACTTAGATGGGAATGAGTATATCTCTAATGAAATAAATATTGATGATTTTTTATTTAATTGAACAATCAAAAAAAATAGACTATGCAGCGAATTATATTCTTATTTTTGTTAATTTCCCAGTGTGCTTTTGGTCAGTTCTTTGTGGTAAAGGACAAAGATGGCTATGTAAACATTCGTGAAAAGGAAAGTGTCAAAAGTAAAATACTGGGGACACTCCCTAATAATAAACTTGTTTATATATTTCATGCTGATGAAGATATAAGTAAGTGGCATTACATAGATAAAGGGTATATTCATAACAGCAGACTGAAACCTACTTATACGTTTCTTTCCATTAAGAAAGAAAAAGAAAGCGATAATGCCATTACTTTTTCGGGTATGGGAATTCGTGTGGAGCTGACTGCTCAAAAATACGATAAGAAAAAACATGTCTTTACCAAAGAAAACAAAGGTGACCATTACGAATACAAAATAGATGGAAAACCTTTTGAAGGAACTGATGGCTCTGAGCCTGAGACGGAATATAAGAGTTTTGTGGTAAGCATTAATGGCAAACAAGTGACTATTCCTAAAAGTGCTTATAGAGATATGTATGTACCTGCCTTTAGTGAAACATCCGTTTATTATGACAAAGAAGACGATATTATCTATATAGAGGCTCAAAATGGTACAGGAGCAGGGGGCTATGATGTTTGTTGGCAGATCGTAAAGGGTGTTTATAAAACAAGAGAGGTAGGGCATTTTAATTAAAAGGAAGACAAACTCCAACTTTTAGAGCGTATCGGTAAGTTTGTAAGGAGTTAGAGGGAAGTTATTTAGAAACATAACATTTTAAAATCATAAATTATGTATACATTAGGAAAAGTAAAGAGTTTAGATGAAATCACAGGTAAAGATGTGATGGAAAATAAAATATGGTTGTGGGTATGGGAAGCCAATTTGGAAGAAGAGTATTCTGAAGACTATCAAGTGCCTGTACTTGGTATAGACAATATAGACAATTCGTTTGCAGAACCTATTATCACTTTATATGTACAAGGATATGAAGATAAAATGATAGCTTCAGCCAGTTATGATGCTGAGAAAGATATGTTGTTTGCTATTAGTATTTGGTTTAAAGGGGAATGGCATACTATACAGAATGCCACTTTTCTTACAGAACCCATTACTTTTATTTCATCTGTAAAAATAAACAACATAGAAGGACGACAATTTGTTTGTGAAGCAAAGCTAAAGGACAAAGCCTTAGCTAAAGAATAAATTTAGAAAGTGTTCATTCCAAAGTGCAAATTTTGCACTTTGGATTGCACTTTGGAGGACAAACCTCAACTTTTAGAGAGTATCGGCAAGTTTGTAAGAAGTTAAAAAGAATTTATTAAAAACTATTTAAATAAAAAGAAAATGAAAATCATAGGAATTAGTGTACGCACTACCAATCAGAACGGACAAGCGATGCAAGACATCGGGAACCTTTGGCAACGCTTTTTTAGCGAGCAACTTTTGG
>NZ_CALHGG010000075.1 GCF_938029845.1 uncultured Capnocytophaga sp. | reverse complement strand
TATTCGGGGGCAAAAGTACCGCAAGCGCAGGGAATACGATTGTAAAAAACGGACAAAGTTTTATTTCTTACATTCTCCTATACTTTTTAATAAAGAATCATATTGTTCCTTATCCTTTTCTTCAATTTTTCTTAAAATATATTGAGCCATTTTTCTCATTTCTGGAACATCAACAGGTTTCATACTTCTTTCAAATAAGCCCTCTAAATGAGAATATTCATTATCAATCCTATCTACCAATATTACAGCTTGTTTGTCTCCTCCAAAAAATTTTAATAGTTTATCTTTATCATTTATGTCTGCATTAGGATATTTATAGAATAAGAAAGCTTCTAAAAATTTTCGTGTATTATTAGCAAAATTATAGAATAAGCTATGTTCATCAATATCATTTTCTTCTGCAATAGAACATTTATATATCTGATGAAATAGGTAATTAAATTCTGTTACATAGTTCTTTAAATAGTTTGGCATTATGATTAAGTTACTTTCATCTCTTTCTCTAGCAAGTAAAAAATATGAAATTATATTTTCCTGACTCTCTTTTTTAGAAAAATAATTTGAAAATCTTTTCAGATATTTGAGAAAATCTAAATTATGTGTTGATATAAATAATTGTTCAATTTTTTTTGGTTGAATGATTTCTGAACTTATCAAACTATAAACAAAAAATATGTGATTCCCATCTAAACTTGAAATAGGGTCATCTATCCAAATAATAGGATTCATATCTTTAGTACCAATATCCTCAAGTTTAGCCATAAAATAGCAAAAAGATATTAAACTACATTCTCCTTCACTTAAATGATATGCTTTTTTCCCATTTCTAACAACTTCAAAATAAATACTTTTTTCTTCATCCTTATCTTTTAAAGCTTGTAAGGTTAAAAAACTATGACCAAAAAAGTTGTTAAGATATTCATTTACTTTTTTGGCTCCAGCTTCCTCATCTTTTCTTTCTCTTTCTTTATTGGAAATAAGATCTAATACTTCTGTGATTTTATCGTTAACTTCTTTTTCTTCATCTGAAGAATTTTCCCACTTAATTTTTAGATTATCTATTTCTGCTTTTTCTTTTGAATATTGAATGTCTCTTGCAAAATCAGCTACTTCTTTTAATCTTAATACTTTTTTTGCATTTTCCTGATTTTGAGATAAATTTTGGGAATAAGAATTTGATTCTTTAACAAGACGATTATACTTTGTTATACATTCATTTAATTCTTTTGAAAAATCTTGTATATCGGAAAAAGACTGAATATTTAATAAATCTTGTTTTCTTGACTCTAATATTTTTTTTAGACTATTAAGTTCTTTAACTATCTTTTTAATACAATTGTCTTTCTCCTCAATTAATTGTTCTAATTCATTTTGAAAATTGGTATAGAAAAGATTTTTATCTATTGGTAGTACATCTGAAATTTTAGTCACATATGAGTCTACTTCTTGCAACATTGAATCAATTTCTTTTTCTAATTTTTCAGACTCTTCATCAAAATGTTTATCTAATTCTTCCCAACGTTCTTCCGATATTTTATTACCGCAAAAAGAACATTCTTTTAAATCATTTTCTTTATGAATTTTTCGTCCTTCTTTTACCCAGCGGTTTAAAACAGCTATTTTAACCAGCTCTTCTATTTTATTAGAAGGTGTAATAAGTCTAGTAACTACCTCCTTTACTTTATTATTTAAAGTTTGTAAATCAATTTCAGGGGCAATAATAGGCGAGATTTGTATTTTAATTGTTTCTTTAAGAAGAGCTAATTTATCAGCTTTTTCTTTTTCTGTTAAGAAGTTTTTTTCTGTTAATACAAATTCTATTTCTTCTTTTAGTTTAGTAGAATTATAATTTTGATCTCCAAATATATTTGAGTGATATTTAATACCTGTCTGCTTATTTATTGCTTTCTCTTGTATTTTACTCTCTAAACTTTTTTTTCTATTATTATATTCTTCTTCAGATAATTTTTTATTAGCTTCTTTTTTTTCGAGTTCTAAATAGAGCCCACTTTTATTTCCTTCTTCGTTTCTACCTAACTTTTCTTTTAATTCTTCTATCTCTTCTTCGATACTATTATTTTCTCCTAATATGGCAAAAGAAGTTATGTTCTCTTCAGGATTAGAGATAAATCTCAAATTTTCCTTTACAAAATCTTCGTTGAAGACACGAATAATTTGTTTTTGTTCTTCTATATTCTGTAGAGTTATTTTATTGTTAGAATCAAACTCAACTTCAAAATCAGGGTCTTCATATTTTTCTGATAATTTTTTAGTTTCTAAAGAGCGAACAATTCTTGAAAGAGTTGTTTTTCCAGAATAGTTCCTCCCATAAATAATATTTACTTTAGTAAATTTAGAAATATTATTTCCTTTATCTCGAATAACTTTATCCCATTCAAAGTTTTTAAAAACTGCTAAGTTATTTATTTTTGTAATTTTTGTAATCATTTTCACTTCCATTAAGAATATGCAAAATTAATTAAATTTTCTTTACTTCACAATCTTTTTAACTAATTACTCTGCAAACACCTTGCTCGGGGTATCGCCATAGAATGTTTTAAACGATTTGATAAAATGGGCTTGGTCGTAATAAGTGTCTAAAAAGGAATGGTTGTGATAGGCTTTTGCGCTTAGTATATGCTGAAAACGCACAATGTTGCTAAAAGTCTTAGGACTATCGCCTATGTAGTAGTCGAAAAGGCGGCGCAACTGTCGGGTACTGATGCCGGTATCCAACTCACTGATGTGTATACTGCCTTTGCTTTGCAATATCTGCAAAAGTGCTGAGAAAAAGCGGTTGTCCATCTGCAAAGGGCGTTGTGATAGGTGACGGAGAAAATAGTTGTCCAAATGCTGTGCTATGGTAGCTAACGAAAGGGGAGATTCTAACTACTGAGCGATAAAAGTAGCCAAAGCAGGAACTACCTCGCGCAAAGGAATTTCTTGTGCACTGATTTCAAAAGCATCCTGACCAAAAAGTAGCGGAAAGGCACTGGGCAGAAAGCGCACTCCTACATAGTGAAAGGCACCCGTTATGGGAAACTCTACATACGTATTGCAATAGCCCATAAGGGAACTCATCTGCGGGGCGTTGCAGTCGAAAAATAGGTCTATACAACCATCGGCAACTACTCGGTAGCAAAAAGGTGTGTTACGTGGAGGTGATTTCAGTTCCCAATAGCAATAGATAAACGGACGTAAAGCTTCACATGGAAGAAAATCGGTGTAGGTAACCTCTTTTTCTTCTGCAGGAATAACCGATTGCATAGGGTGATAATAGGGGCGAAGTAATAACACGTTGTTTGCTATTGATGAAGTGCAAAGATAGAAATAATTTGCTAATTTGTAAATTGTAAAAAAACCACAGATAAGTTACCCTCACTTCAGAAATACTATTTTCTATACCTATTGATTGGCGGGAGGAGTAGATAGTTCTTTTTCTTGAGTATTGCGTTCTCTTTTTATCATATTATCATCTACAGAAGGAGAGGCGCTATAGCCCCCTACGAACCATTGTCTTTTCTCAATATCATGCCTTAGAATCTCTACAGATGAATTGTCCTTGACATAGAAAAAATAAGTGAAGTTTTGATATTCAGACCTAAATAGATAAGAAATTTCTACATTATCAGGGGCTAATTTGAGTCTTATGAGTAGCTTTTTTATAAAGAGAGAAGTTTCTTTGTCTTCTTTTAGGCTTTCAAAAGAATTGTTTATATCAGAAATACGTTTTCCAAGCGTGTTATAGGGAATGTAATCATACATTTCATTGGTTTTAGGGTTAAAGTAGCCTAATATGTTAGCTTTATTACCGTATTGTTGTCCTGCTTCTATATGAAAATAGAATATACCTTTATATTCTTTGGTTTCCATACTATGTGAGAGATATCCGAAAGCTCCTATATGAGGGTATAATCCTATGTAATAGGTCTTGTGTGTCTTAGTAGTTAGGTCAAAACTTACGGTGGTTATAATTCCCCAACAAGAATAAAAAACAAGTAGCTTATTTTCTAAATGAAATCCTTTGATGATATTATAAGTATAATATCCGCCCTCTCCGATAGACCTCCTATAGAGCCAAAAAGGATCTTTTTTTAAAGTAGAAACGAATATTTTGGTTGCTTCCCCTGATTTTTTGTCTATATAAAGCGTTCGGAATTCGGATTTTTCCTCGTCGGTGTCATCTCTTACCAATCGCAGCGTAAAATCCTTAAAATCTTGTCGGTATAGGGTATCTATGCTTGCCTGAGTTTGGCTAAGCATACTTTGCGAATAGCTAAGTATAAAGATTAAAAACAGTGCTTTCATAGGTTACTTTTCAGAGGATTGCTTAATAAGACAGAACTTGCCTCCTAACCAGATCCCTACTCCAAGCGTCTGGATACCGCCCCCATAGAAAGATAAGGTGAGTATTTCTGATAGAATTTGTGAATGAATCCATCGGCCTTCCATTATGAAATAGAGCACTACCGCCGCTGTGATGACAGCAATAAGAAAAAATAGGAACATGAGAATAACCCCTAAGAAAATGTTTTCAAAGAGTTGTTGAGGATTAGGCTTTATATGATTTCCTATAAACAAGGCTATCAGCAGACAAGGGAGTACCCCTATAATGATAGGAAAAAAGAGACTTATACCAGTCAAGAAACCTTCTTTTCCATAATAAAGCATTCCAAACAGAGAAAAGGAAATAATAATCACTGCAAATTCTACTACTATTGCCCTACAGAGTAGTAATGTGGTGCGCGACATAAGCTTAATTATAAATACAAGCGCAAAAGTAGTGAATAATTAGCTAATAAAAAATCCCCACTGATAGATTTTTCTTTCAGCGGGGATTTTCATTTTTACTCAGGTGCGGAATAGGTTACGATATCTATACCGATGCCGTTGGGGTCTATAATGGCAAAATGGCGGTCGCCCCAAGGCTCTTCGCGAAGCGCTATGGCAATGGGTACGCCTTGCGTTTCTAGAGTTTGACAATTAGTTTCTTAAATAAAAGATACATGCCATAGCCAAAGAGGAGTCCTATACATAGGCCAGTAAGCACATCAAAGGGATAATGTACTCCTAAGTAGATGCGGCTATAAGAGACTACTGCCGCCCATAACAATAGCCATAACAGCAGTTTGGGATAGCGAGGCCTCAGTACTTGGCCTAAGAACATAGCTAAGGCAAAGGTATTGGCCGCATGGGCAGAGAAATAACCGAATTGTCCTCCACAATGGGTGAATCGCAACTGTCCATTGATCAAGGGATTATGACAGGGGCGCAATCGGTGGAACTGTACCTTGAAGAGGTTGGAGAGCTGGTCAGTCAAGGCAATCATTACCCCTACACACAGCAGTATACAGAGAAATTGCTTGAGCGAATACTGCTTATAACAAGACCAACACAACCAGGCATAGAGGGGAATAGCTGTCCATTTGTTAGTTATCACCAGCCAAAATCCGTCCCATAGGGGCGTACCTAAGCCATTGAGAAAGAGGATCATCTCTTGGTCAAGGCTATTTAGTGTTTCTATAAAACTATTCATAACGGCTTATTTCTCGGTCATAGAAAGCGGTAGCCTCTTGGATAAGCCCCTCGGCGGAGGCGGCTAACTCTTCTTCGTCCTCTTTGTCGAACTCCTCCAACCATTCGACTTCATCGTCGGCAAGGTTAAGGATAAAGCGAGGAAATTCCGTATGAATGATGAAGATAGCGTCGGGATAATCGGTATTATCACCAAGCAAAAATTTAGGGAATGATGCCATAATTAGTTTTTAGTTCTTAGTTCTTAGTTTTCAGTTGGATGATTCTTTATAAGTCTACCAGAGAGGAGCAGAAAGCGGGCAGTTTGTAGCAACGCTGAAAAAGCTAGCCCTATAAGGAGCCCTATCCAGATACCTGTGGTCTTCAGAGGGGTGTGTAGCCCTAAGTAATAGCAAATAGGGAAAGCTATGATCCAATAGGATATAAAAGAGAGTATCATAGGTACTTTGGCATCTTGCAGGCCACGTAGTGCCCCTAAAGCAACTGTCTGGATTCCATCTACGATTTGGAAGAGAGCGGCGATGAGCAGCAGGTGAGCCGATTCCTCTATTACTAAACCTATGTTGGTCGCACTACTGAGCTTGTCGGTATCCAAGAATAGTTCGGGTAGTTGGTAGCGCAACAGCCCCATAAGTCCGCCTAAGGCGACTTGAGTCAAGAGGATAAAAAGGAATATGGAGATAGCCACACGGCGCAAGGAAATATAATCCTCCAAGCCCTTGTAGTTACCCACTCGTATCATAGCCACTACGCTCATACCATTGGCAATCATAAAGGTTAAGGTCGCTATACTCAGGGCGATTTGGTTGGCCGCTTGATAGATCTCTCCCAAAACTCCACTGATCCAAGTGGCAGCGATAAAGACACCTGCCTCAAAGACCACTTGTAAGCCTGAGGGTACCCCTATATGGAGGAATTTGCGGATCATTGCTCCATCTATCTTGGGCATAAGACCTGTCATGTACTGGGTCATACGGGTGTCCTTATAGAGGATAAGCCATAGCAAGATAGGCATCACTATACGGGAGGCCAAGGTACCTACTGCTGCCCCCAATATTCCCATACGTGGGCAACCCCAACTACCATAGATAAAGAGGTAGTTTAGGAAGATATTCAACAGGTTGGCTGTAATAGTTACATATAGTGAATATTGTGTAATGGAAAAGCCATCAGCGAATTGCTTGAGTGCCTGAAAGAACATCATGGGAATGATAGAAACTGCTACCAAATGTACATAAGGCACCGCCAAGACGATCACCTCCTCCTTCTGATGAGTATAGCGCATCAGAGGTTCAGAGAGGAAAAGCCCTGCAAAGATGATGATGCCCAATAGTATATGAGTAAATAGGCCATGGGAGAGTATGGATTTGGTCTCAGCGGGACTTTTCTTCTTCACTGATTCGGCGGTAAGGGTAGTAATCACAGTGGAAAACCCGATGCCGAAGGACATTAGCAGGAAAACATAGCTGTTGCCCAAGGAAGCCGCTGCCAGCTCCAAAGTGCCTACCTTTCCTACCATGGCCGTATCAATCACACCTACTAGGGTATGTCCTAGCATGGAGAGAATAATAGGGGCAGCCAAGCGGAGATTATAACGAAATTCGTTGATATATTGTTTCATTTTTTCACAGATTTCTCTTTAGATTGTTTAGGTTTTTCCTCAGCTTGTTCCGCAAAGGAGATCTCTTGTTCTACCTCCCAGTTGGCACGTAGCTCTATCTCTTTGGCAAAATAGCGGACAGGCTCAGGTAGTAGGCGTCCAAGAAAATTTCCAGTATCCCATTTTTTGTTTCGGTTGCGATCTTCTATTACTCGTAGGCGATAGTTACCTGCTTTCACAAAGGGAAAATTATAGGTAGGAGAGGCCTGTTCCACATATTGCTCATAGAGTACTTTTTTGGCATCCTTATCAGTAAGTTCAATGATAAAGGGTAAGGATACATTATCCTTGAGGGTCAGCTTGAGGGAGCCAAAATCCTCCGCTTTCTTGGCTGAAAATGATTCTTGTAGCGTATCACTCTTTTGCCCAAAGAAGTTTTCAAAGGCATTAAAAGCCTTAAAGAGGTATTTCTCTCCTTCTTTTACCTTTACTTTGAGAGTGATTTGGGAGGTATTGGGGGTGAAAATGGGTTCAAATTCTACTTTGATGCTATCCTTAGCCACCATGAGCTTAATAGCTTCTTTGTTAAAAGCACGGATAGGTGTATTGGAGGAAAGGACAATCTCTTCCTCGGTAGGGGAAACCCCCTTGAACTCAGGGGTGATTTTCCATTTCTCGGGTTTCATCTTACGTAGATTGACCTTAATAGTATCGGATCGGTTGCTTTTTACGATGAGTTTGAGGGAGTCCTCTATTTTTGGGTGATACCACAGCCATAGGGTGTCCTTGGTAGGTTCTTTTTCTATGACCCATTTCCAATCGGCAGGAAATGGAGGAAGAGGGGTTACTTGGATACTATCTTTTTCTCCTTGATAACCAATGCTAATACGCTGTTCGCCCGACTGGAAGGGGCGAGAGGCTTGTGTCTTGGGAACTTCTTTGAATAGGGAAAGGGTGTAAGAGCTATCGGTAGGTATGGTAATTGGGGTTGGGTGAAACCCTATTTTATCGGTCTTAGGATCAAAAAGATAGTTGTTGTCCTTATCCTTCATACCCACTAACATATATTTTCCTGCCTTGAGGTGCGAAAGCTCAAAGGTGGTAAGGCTGTCCAAGGTATTAACGACATAAATAGGACGTTGCTTATATACTACTGAATCGGAATATTTCTCGCCCATTTCATAGAGCATGACATTGACAAAGTTCTCCGCTTTGGGGCGGAGTGCATCTTTGATACTTCCCTTGAGAGTCAGAGAGTCAATGGTATTCCCTGTGGAAAAAGTATAGGTATAGAAGCTCAAGGGGTTCCCCTCATTGTTGTCCTGTATACTTTTTCCAAAGTTAAAGGTATAGGTAGTATTGGGTCTTAAGGTGTCTAATATTTTGATATTGATATACTTGGAGGCATTTCCCGAAGGGGTGATTTCAGGAAAATAGGCCAAAGGAGGGGAGATGATGAGCTGTTTGCGTATATCCCTAAGGGTAACAAACTCATCAAAGTAGATGCGAATACGGTTCCCTGTGAAGTTTACCGATTCGTTAGGAGGTATGGTTTTCACTACTTTTGGTGGGGTTTTGTCCTGTTCTCCTCCCGTAGGAGAGCCTACACGGGCACAAGCCGCCCATAAGAGAAGCAGTGCTCCACCGAGTAGATAAAGATATGTTTTTTTCATAATAGTTTGTCCTAATTATCCCAAGTGTACAGCCGTATTGAGTTTGCCTAGTAGCTGGGTAGCTACCGTGTTAGCATATTCCTTTTTGCGATATTTGCTAACGGATTGTATGCCTTGTTTGGTATTGGTAAGGAACAGTTCATCGGCCTTTTGTAATTCAAAGGGCGAAATAGGGCGTTCCTCTATTGAAAAATCTTCTGTCTTGCCAAGAGCTTCTATGAGTTTTTTACGTGTAATTCCATTGGGGGCGCCTTCTGATAGGGGAGGTGTAACCACTTGAGAGCCAGAGACCAAGAAGAGGTTTCCGTCGAGGAAGCTCACTACGTTCTTGTTTGTATTCATAAGGATACAATTCTGATAATCATTCTCTTGGGCAAATACACTCCCAATGATATGGAGCATACGGTTGGTTGTGTTCAGCGAGGCAAGCAAGTCGGATTGGGTGTAATAGTCCTTGAACAATTCCACTTCATAAGGGATACGGAGGTTCTGATAGAAAGGACTGGTGATTCCCTCTATATCCATGCAATAATTCACCTCTTGGCTCTGGGGGGTATAGCCTCCACCTTCTCGGCGCGTAATAGTTGTACGAACTAGTACAGGCTTGGCAGAGAGGGCATTGGCTTGTATGGTTTTCTTGATTTCAGCCTCTAAGAATTCCATGGTAAAGTTGGCTGGAATCTCCATACGTGCAATACGCATAGTAGCCATAAGGCGTAGATAGTGTTCTTCCCAGAAAAAGAGGGAACCTTCCACATATTTTACGATGTCAAAAACGCCATCTCCGTAGAGGAAACCGCGATTTTTGGCAGAAAGGGCAGGGGTAGTTTGTTGTATTTCTCCGTTATAGTTTATCATTTAGTCACAATTACTTATAAAGGGGCAAAGTTACGGATTATTTTCGGGTTCTCCTATAGCTTTTGGGTGAGTTCGGTAATCCACTTACCTTGTACTTTCATCACTTGCTCTATGACCTCCCTCACGCAGCCTTGTCCGCCACCTAGGTGGGAGATATATCGGGCAACAGTCTTCACCTCTGCTACAGCATCTTGAGGGCAGGTGGGTAGGCCTACAAGTTTCATAGGAGCCACATCAGGAATATCATCACCCATGTAGAGAATCTCCTCTGGACGAAGATGATACTTGTCCATGTATTCTTTCAAAGGTTCTATTTTCAAGTGGTTTGCCATATATACATCAGTAACGCCCAATTGCTCGAATCTCAGGCGGGTACCTATGTTATTTCCGCCCGTAATAATGGCGATGCGGTAACCCTGATTGATAGCCTGCTTAATAGCATACCCATCTTTTACGTTGAATGAACGCAATAGGTCGCCCTCGTTGGTTACCAATACTTGGCATTGGGTAAGTACTCCGTCTATATCAAAGATAAAAGTAGTGATATCCTTTAGGAGTTCTTTGTAATTTTTATTTTCCATAAGTATTTAAAATAGAAGTTGATATATCTTTGTAAATGTCTTTTTCTATGCCTTGTAGCAGCGCTAAATGTTTCTCTATCACGGCGCGATCTCCCCTTTTGGCGGGACCTGTCTGTCCTTCAAAGAAAGATAGTTGTTGCCCCTTGAGGTAGGTTTCCTCTAGTAAGGGGCGGAGCAACTCAAAAGGAATCCCCTCATGTGTACAAAGTTGCTCGCTAAGGTACCATAGGTGGTTGGTGAAATTGTTTAGGAAAACAGCCGCCACATGTAGGTATTGCCGCTGCAAACTATCTATGGCATAGCTCTTTGGAGAAAACTCCTTAGCCAAATCTTCCAAAAGAGTATAGTCGGTAGCCTCTTCCGTTTCCAAGCAGAAGGGTACTTTGGCAAAATCCACTGCTTGTGCTTTGGAAAAAGATTGCAGGGGATAGAAAACCCCTCGTCGTTGGCGTGGGCTTAGTGCCTCCATAGGTACACTACCAGAGGTATGCACTACCAATTGTCCCTCGAAAGGTAGCTGCTCACAGAGTGCTGCTATCGCCTCGTCCTTGACCGAAAGAATATAGATGTCAGCGGGAAGCAAAGCTTCCAAGTGAGTCGTTTTCTCTGTTATAATTTCTTGAAAATGAGAGCTTAGTGGGCTGCGATTATACAACTGTATGAGTTGATACTTTTGACTTCTCATAAGCTGTTTGGCCAAGTGATAGGCTACATTGCCCCCACCCAAAAGGACTACTTTCTTCATAGATAACAAACAAATGCCAAAAGTACTATATTTTTGTGACACCTCAAAAGATTTGTTTTATTTTTTTAGGTCAGCTCACAGAAAAACCGTACTTTTGCACTTAAAATTACATTCATGAGAAAACTTGTAGGCTTCGTCGCCCTTTTGGCACTATGTGCTTGTTCTAAAAAGCCACTTCTTCAGGGAGATTGGCAAATCGTAAGTATCATTGTAAATGATAGAACACAACCCTTGGATGATTGTACCAAGAAAACTTATCTTTCCTTTGGTAAGGATTCAATTACGTACCACACCTTTGTTCCTTTTGAGGATTGTAAGGAAAATATCTCTAGACTTCCTTATACAGCAACGCCCGATAGTATCAAGGTAACCAACGAACTCAAGCGTATAGAGCGTAGCCACTATGCTATCAAAGGAGACACACTTACCATTACCGATGCTACTGAAATCAAAGGGCAAAAAATAGTCTCTAAAGTAAAACTTGTCAGAAAAACTAGTGACAAGTAACAAATGATTAGTCACTAGTCGTTAGTCATTAGTCACTATTTTGGTATGATTTTTGCTTTTCTTAGGGTATGAAAACGCTATTTCTTACCCTATTTCTATTAGCAACGGCTTGTATCTATGGTCAGCCTGAGAAATTCTCTTCAGGGAAGCTCCTACTCACGCCTAAGGCAGAGGCTCCCTTGCAGCCCAAAGGGGCTGAAGAGAAAAGTTCCGAGGTATCCTCTTGGCTTAAGAACTACCAAAAACAGAACCCTACGCCCTCTTTTTCCTCAGAAGACAAGGGAGTGGATTTCACAGGTCAGTACCGTAAGCAATATGCCCAAAAGGAGATTACCCTCCCTAAGTATCAGACCGACCTGAAACTGGAAAAGGAGCAAGACCTCTCTGCTCTTAGGGGTGATAAGTCCTATGGTGAGTTCAATAGTACTGCTGATGGGGTGGGTATCTTTTGCCGCGACTATGCTGATGTAGATGGGGATATAGTGGATATATACCTCAATGATGAATTGGTGATAAGCAATGTATACTTACGAGGTGACTTCCAGCGCTTGCATATTCCTTTAAAAATAGGTTTTAATAAGATAGAAATCAAAGCTCTTAACCAAGGACTCTACGGTCCCAACACCGCTGAGTTCCGTGTGATAGACGACCAAAACCAAACACTTATCAATCAAACTTGGGCGCTGCTTACAGGTTACAAAGCCCGTTTTGTGATTGTGAAAGACAAATAGTAATGATTAATAATTAACGCTGATAATGATTATTTCATAACTCGTTAATTATTAATCATTAATCATTGAAATGAATTTTTTAGCACATATTTTTTTGTCAGGAGAGGGGGATGACCTGCTAAAACTGGGAAATTTCATGGGAGATACCGTACGTGGTAAGCAGTATTTGGACTATCCAGAAGAAGTACAGCGTGGCATTCTCCTACATAGACAGATAGATACTTTCACCGATGCCCATCCTCTTTTTCGAGAAAGCAAAAGGCGGTTGGTGTCTCATTATGGGCATTATGCAGGAGTGATAACGGATATTTTCTATGATTATCTTTTGACTAAGCATTGGTATACCTTCTCTTCGGAGGATTTGGATAGCTATATAGAGCGCTTTTATACGCTTTTGCAGGAGAAAAAGGAGGTACTAAACCCCCAAATGCAGGCTATAGCAGGCTATATGATGAGAGATAATTGGCTTAAAGCCTACCAAACTTATTCAGGTCTTGCCCAAATCCTCTATCAAATGGATAGACGAACTGAGTTCCGCTCCCAGATGCAGTATGCGGTTACCTCTCTGCAAACCGAAGAAACTCTCTTTGAAGCCGAGTTTCTTCCTTTTTTTAAAGAAATACAAGAGTTTGTCATAACAATTGACAAATAACAATCCTAACAATCCTTGGCAACTCAAAATTCAAAACTCAAAACTTACTATGGTGTTTCTCTCATTAGGTAGTAATCTCGGTAACCGCGCCCAATATCTCCAGCATGCGCTCTTCCTTCTTCATCGTGAGGTAGGGCAGGTGGTAAGGGTATCACCCCTATATGAATCACCTGCTTGGGGGTTTAGTTCGGAACCTTTTTATAATATCTGTGCAGAGCTACATACAGACCTTCCTCTAGAAACCCTCTTACCTAAGCTCCACGCCATAGAAGCCCGCTTGGGTCGTGTGCGTACCTCTCAGCCCTCAGAGGGTTACAAAGCACGTACTTTGGATATTGATATACTCTACTATGATGATAAGGTCGTACAAACCCATACACTCTGCATACCTCACCCACAACTCGCACAAAGGCGCTTTGTCTTACAACCCTTAGCTGATATAGCTCCCGACTTTGTAGATCCTATCAAAGGGAAAACGATAAGCCAGCTCCTACAAGTCTGCCCTGATACTTCCACTCTTACTATGGTGAAACAAGACTTTGCCCTACCTGTGAATAAAGCAAATACCGCCTATCGCTATATCACCATAGAAGGGAATATAGGTGCGGGGAAAACTTCCTTGGCTACTCGCTTGGCTGGGGAACTATCGGGTCGTCTTCTCTTGGAGGAGTTTGCCTCCAATCCGTTTTTGGAGGACTTTTACAAGCAGCCACAGCGCTATGCCTTGGCCACTGAACTGAGCTTTCTCAAAGACCGCTACAAGCAACTCCAATATACCCTTGTCCAAAATGAATCCTCTCTTTTGGTGGCGGACTATGCCTTTTCTAAGTCGCTTATATTTGCTCAAGAGACGCTTCCTAAGAAGGAATATGCCCTCTATGAAGAGTTGTTCTACTTGCTTTTTGAGCGAATGATAAAGCCCGATTTGTATATTTACCTCCACCAAAATACCGATATGTTATTGAAGAATATACAAAAGAGAGGTCGAAGCTTTGAGACTCCTATCTCTAAAACCTATTTGGGACGTATTGAGCAGAGTTATCTGTCTTTTTTGCAGCGTAATCCCTCGTTGAATACTCTTTTTATAGACGTCTCCTATATGGATTTTGTAAATAATGAAGACGATTACCAGTTTATCACCGCCCTAATTACGAAATAGATGCCTTTTTTCCAGCAACTCCATATAGCCGATACCCATGTTTATACATGGCAACTCACCGAGACGGTGGTGCAGCTTAGGACTGGCCTCACCCTCTCCCAGGGGGAGGAAGAGCGACTGATGACGCTCCACAGCGAGAAAAAACAACGGGAGTTCTTGGCTATTCGCCATCTGTTGCGAGAGGCACAACTGCCTACCACGGCTCTTTACTATACCCCAGAGGGCAAACCACTGCTTGAAGGTCAATATATCTCGATCACTCACAGCCATGACTTTGTGATGATAGCCCTAAGCCCGCGCCCCATAGGGATAGATATAGAGCGCTGTACCCCTCGCATCCTTCGTCTTGCCCCCCGCTTTACCCCTTGGCAAGCCCCCCCTGATATGGACGAGCCTGCTCAGATACAAGCCTATACTCAGCTATGGACGATTAAGGAAGCGCTCTATAAGATCTGTAACCAACCCTCAGTTCGCTTCTATGAGGATTTGCAAATACCTCATTTCCAAGCCCTCGCCCCTCGCCAACAAGCTCTTATCACCCATCCTGAAGGCGATAAGTCTTACGAGACACAGAGCTTCTTTTGGGAGGGATATGTGTGGACGGTGGTAATCCCCCTAACCTCTGAAGGGGGGAAGAGTGTAGCAAGTGAAACGTTCCCCCCTTTAGGAGTTAGGGGATTAACAATTAAAAATTAACCATTGACAATTACCAATTACACTAAGCATTCAAAGAATCCTCTGTTACCAGAGGCATTTCAGTACTTAAGGAGAAGAGACATCTTTGCCATTGACTACATACATCGGCAGATAGGTGTGAGCAATGAAGCAGCAGGTTTCTCGCTCTATACTTTTGAAAAGGAACTGCTGTGGGAGGTAGATAAGCCCATAGGGGATGTGCTATTACTCATAGAACACCAGCAGATTTGGCTTGCTGAACGCCACAACGCCCAAAAGATTACTATATGGGTGTATGATCTGCAAGGAAATACTCTAGCTTCTCTGCCTATGAAGGATGAAATCGTAGACGCTAATATAGAACTAAAAGCATTGCCCAATAATAAGGTTATTATCACCTTCTATGGTGGACAAGATGGAGCTATGAGTTCTCTATTGTCTTTTGAAGATAAAAAGCTGACAATGGTCAAAAAATTACCAGATGATATAGACTTCTGTTGTATGATGAGTGAAAAAGAAGCCATATTTGTTGATTTCTATGAGGCTAAACTCTATATAATGAGTTATCCCCAGCTCAAAATACGGAAAGAATATCAATTTTCTGAAGATTGGGGCGTAGTAGCACAACCACTTGAAGGGACAAAGATACTCATAACCGATCTAAATTGTAACAGGCATTATATCTTTGACCTCAGCACCATGACTATAGAGGAGGAAATCACTTTCAAGGGTTTTGAACCTTATCAGGAAGAAGGAGAAGACTTTTTAATAACTGATATAGACGAACTCCATTACCATAATGGTCAATGGATAGCTACCTATATGGAGGTAGATAGCCAGCGTAATGCCCTATTTTATTGGCTTGTTAGTGAAAATAGGGATAAGTAGTTAGTCTTTATAAGCTAAAACCTATAAAAACCATACGATTTTAAAATCTTAGAACAACTCAAAACTCAAAATTAAAAACTCAAATGCGTATTCTTGCAATAGACTATGGTATCAAGCGTTGTGGTATCGCGGTAACCGATGAACTTAAGTTAATTGCTTCAGCACTGGCAACAGTGGAAACGAGTGAGCTACTGGATTTCTTACAGAAGTACTGCCAAGCGGAACAGGTAGAACGTATTATTGTAGGCCTACCCAAGCAGGTCTCTGGCGAACTCTCTGAGAGTGAAGCAGCCATAGCGCCTTTTATTGGCAAACTCCAAGAGAAACTCCCTGAGATTCCCGTCTCTCGCTATGATGAGCGCTTTACTTCCAAAATAGCCTCACATATCCTCGTGGAGAGCGGTACTAAAAAGAGAAAGAGACAGGACAAAGCGCTCTTGGATAGGATCAGTGCGACCCTTATCCTACAAGATTATTTGAGTTCTTTATCATAAGAAAATGACTTTACTCGAACAAGTATACACCCCTGCGGATATCCGTCATTTCTCTCTTGCTGAGCTTAGGCAGCTGGCGGGGGAGTTGCGCCATTTTATCATTAATGAAGTAGCTACCAAGGAAGGTCATTTGGGGGCTGGTTTGGGTGTGGTAGAACTAACCATTGCCCTGCACTATGTGTTCAATACCCCTGAGGATATATTGGTCTTTGATGTAGGACACCAAGCCTATCCCCATAAGCTCCTCACAGGCAGGCGCGAACGCTTTGCTACTAACCGCCAATGGGGGGGACTTTCGGGCTTCCCTAAGCGCCAAGAGAGTGAATACGACCCCTTTGGCACAGGCCATGCGGGTACTTCTCTTTCGGCAGTATTGGGCATGGCTACCGCGGCAGTGCTTCAGGAGAATTTCCAACGCAAGCATGTGGCTGTTATTGGGGATGCCTCTTTTGTCAATGGTATGGCTTTGGAGGCGCTTAACCAAATGGGGGATAGTAAGGTCAATATGCTGGTGGTGCTCAATGATAACCAAATAGGGATAGACCCCTCCACAGGTGCTTTCCGTTATTACTTGGAACGCTTGGCCAAGGGAACCGATAAGGGGAGTTTCTTTGCTGACCTACAAATAGAGTATCTGGGTAGTTATGATGGGCATTCCTTTGAAGCGCTAATTCCTGTACTAAGTGAGGCAAGAGATTTCTTTGGCGTACAATTGGTGCATATCCGTACTACCAAGGGCAAGGGCTACCAAAAGGCCGAAGAACGGCAAACACTTTTTCATGCCCCTGGCAAGTTTGACCCTGCTACGGGTATGCTCCTGCCTCAACAAAAACAACAAACGAAGTTTCAAGATGTTTTCGGTCGTACCCTCTGTGAGTTGGCTGCCGAGAACAAGGCTATTGTGGGCATCACTCCTGCCATGGTTACAGGTAGCTCACTCCACTATATGCAGGAGCAATTTCCCTCTCGCACTTTTGATGTAGGCATAGCTGAAGAACATGCGGTAACCTTTGCTGCAGGTCTCGCCTCACAGGGTTTGCTACCTTTCTTAGCGATTTATTCTACTTTTCTGCAAAGGGGCTATGACCAACTTATACATGATGTAGCATTGCAGCAGCTCAAGGTAATCTTCTGTATAGATAGGGCTGGATTGGTAGGGGAGGACGGTGCTACCCATCAGGGGGTGTTTGACATAGCCTACCTGCGCTGTATTCCTAATATAGAAATCTTTGCTCCTCGCAATGAGGTGGAGTTGCGTAATATCCTCTATACTGCCCAACTTCCTGAGCAAGATAAGGCACTGGCCATACGCTACCCTCGTGGTTATGGACAGCTAACTGAGTGGCAGCTGCCTTTTGAGAAAATAGAAAAGAAGGGGGTACAACTCAGAGAGGGTACGCGCTATGCGGTACTTTCGGTAGGTACCATAGCCGATGAGGTTGCCCAAGAGATAGACCAGCATCCCGATGCAGGTGCTTTCGCACATTATGATATGCGATGGATCAAGCCTTTGGATGAGGCGCTTTTGCATCATGTCCTAGGAAAGTATGAGGCAGTGATTACCGTAGAGGAGGGGTGCAAAGCAGGAGGTTTTGGTGAGAGTATCGTGGTTTTTGCCAAAGAAAAAGGCTATAGCCTCCCGATAAAAATCGTAGCCATAGCCGATGTCTTTATTGAGCACGGTTCTGTTGCCTTACAACGAGCCTTTACAGGACTTATAGGTTTTTTGGAAGAAAGATAAAAAGTAAGATAGGTAAGAACTCAAAACTCAGAATTCAAAACTAAAAAGATTACCTTTCTTCTATTAGGTGTTCATATCGATCCCAACCAGGAGTACTTCTGTATTCTCCTCTGCTGCCAGCAGGAACATAGATGTGCTTGAGCTTGCTATCATTTTCAAAAATGAAGGGTTTACTTTTTTCTATAACAGGAGGTATTTTAGATTCCATGATGACGGTTTCTAAGTCCTTGCAATCAGCAAAAGCACCCCTATTTATTTCTTTGACATTCTCAGGAATAGTGATGCTTACTAGTCCTGTATAATAAAAGGTATTTGACTGTATGGTTTTTATCTTATGGTTAAGTACCACCATTTTTAAGTTTATTAGGTTCTCGAAAGTACCTCCTTCTATAATTTCTACATTATCCCCTATGATAATGGATTCCAATCGGTATCTATCTCTAAAAGCATTTGCGGATATTTTCTTTACACCTCTAAGATCTTCGTCTTCATTCATATTGATATGTTTGGTTCGTTTGGTAAGCCATTTCTTAAGTACATCTCCCTCGAACTGGTCTCCTTCGTTTTTCTCATATTCCACCTCATAATCATAATTCTGTGACGCAGAAGCACCTAATCCGATAAATCGATCTGTCCAACCTGTATTTGTTTTTGGACCATAGAGCCTTTTGTTGAGCATATCAATATAGAAATCACCTTCATCTCCCAAGCTATTATTCGGAATACCTGAGCCAGAGAAGAGGGTGTTCTTTTTCGTGCCAGCAGGTGCAGCTTGTCCGTCTCTTCCATCGGCACCCTTAGGGCCTTGCTTTCCCTCCTTTCCATCGGCACCTTTAGGGCCTGGCGCCCCATTTTGTCCATCCTTTCCATCAGCTCCTTTAGGGCCTGGTGCACCATCTCGTCCGTTCTTTCCATCAGCTCCTTTAGGACCTGGTGCGCCGTCTCGCCCGTCTTTTCCATCAGCTCCTTTAGGGCCTGGTGCGCCATCTAGTCCGTCCTTTCCATCGGCTCCCTTAGGACCTGGTGCGCCATCTCGTCCATTCTTTCCGTCTGCTCCTTTAGGTCCTGGTGCTCCGTCTTTTCCATCTGCTCCTTTAGCACCTCGTTCGCCTTTGAAACCTTGTTTACCTCGCTCTCCTTTGAGTCCGCGATCCCCTTTGTCTCCTTTGTCGCCCTTACTGCCAGGGATTCCTTGTTCTCCTCGTTCCCCTTGATCACCCTTATCTCCCTGTTCTCCCTTGAGACCTTTGTCCCCTTTATCACCCTTAGGGCCTTGGTCGCCTCTCTCTCCTTTTTCTCCTCTGTCCCCCTTATCTCCTTTATCTCCCTTTATCCCTTTTTCTCCTTGTATGCCTTTTAGGCTAATAGGATTCCCCCAACCTTCAGCGGTTTTGCTGCCATAGAGGTTGGAGGAGGCAAGGTCTAGATAATAGTCGCCAATATTTCCCAAAGAGGCATCGGGGACACCCATACCTGAATGGATAATATTACCTTTTTGTACTTCAACACGCTCAACTACGGTTTCTTTTTGACAACTGGAGGCTATCCAAAGACCTACCATTGTACTGAGAAGGATTATATATCTTTTCATATTAATAGTAATTAAGAATAATTGTAGTGCAAAGTTAAGAAAAAATTAGAAAATATCCTAGATTTTTGTTAGTTTTTGTAATGTATTGAAATACAATAACTCTAGTGTAAAAAGAAAAGGATTTGTAGCTAAGGAGGTAGGAAAATCTATATAAGAGAAGTGTTATAAAGGCGAGTTATTAGAGTTAATTTCATGATCATCTATAGAGGGGGAAGCACTGTATCCCCAACAAACCATTGTCTTTTCTCCATATCATGTCTTAGAATTTCTACAGATGAATTGTCCTTAAGATAGAAGAAATAAGTGAAATTCTGCTTTTTCCTCATCGGTGTCATCCCTAACCAATCGTAACGTAAAATCTTTGAAATCTTGTCGGTATAGGGTATCTATACTTGTCTCAGGTTGGCTAAATATACTTTGCGAATAGCTGAGTATAAAGATTAAGAATAGGAATGTTTTCATAAGTTACTTTTTAGAAATTTGGTTGATAAAGCAGCACTTGATCCCTAGCCAGCTACTTACCTCAAGGGTTTGGATACCTCCTCCATAGAAAGATAAGGAGAGTATTTCTGACAAAATTTGTGAATCAATCCATCTGCCTTCCTTTAAGAAATAGATAGTAACCGCCGTTATGGTATAGCAGTAAGAAAAAATAGGAACATGAGAATAATCCCTGAGAAAATGTTTTCATAGAGTTTTTGAAGTTTGAGTGTTATATGTTTTCCTATAAACAAGGCTATCAACAGACAAGGGAGTATCCCTATAATGATAGGATAAAAGAGTCGTTCGCTAGCACTAAAGAAGCTAGCTTTCCTGCTATAAAGCATTCTAAGCAAAGAAAAGAAAATAATAATCACTGCAAATTCTACCATTATTACTTTTACAGAGTAGTAAAGTGGTACGAGACATGGTTTAAATGATGAATACAGGTGCAAAAATAGTAAATAATTAGCTAATTTAGTACTACTACTTTGCCATAGCCCTCGCTGCTTTCTACATATTGGTGAGCAGAGACAATTTCCTCTAAGCGGAACACTTGTTCAGGGGCTACGGGTACGTGGTACTGCTCGATATAGGCAAATAAGGCATTTATTTTTTCGGCATTTACGCCACCTGAATAGAAAGTGGTAAGGTAGGCGTTGTGCAGGAGGTCGCGGGTGGGGTCAAAATCTTCTAAGTACTATTTGCCTCCTAAAAGTCCGGTAGAGCAGATAATACCATATTCTTTTATATGGGCAAAAGAATCTTTGATGCTGGCAGGACCTACCAGTTCTAATATTTTATCGAAACACTCCTCGGTAGCTAAAGTGTTATCGGTATCGGTAGGTTTGATTTGCAGATTTTGCATAGAACCAAAAGCGGTGTAGTAGGTTTCGGGTACGGCAGCGAGGTCGCTCCAACTAAGAGAGGAGGTTATAGGATATACTTGCGCATTGGGTAAGAGGGCGTATTCGGCATAACTACCGTCAAAAGCTCTGCCCATTTCGCCCATTAGCGATACAACGGTTGTCTGATGTGATAATTTGCCGATGTGTCAAGTTGCTAATTGCTGAACAAACTCATTGGCAGGGTGGTTCTTAATCATTTCGGGAGTATCGCATTGCTGAATAATACCCTTATCCAGCACTAATACTTTGGAGCCAAGAGTTAAGGCTTCGGTGATGTCGTGGGTAACGAACACTATGGTAACGCCTGTTTGCTGATGTAGCGCTTTGAGTTCTCGCTGGAGTTGCTGGCGGGTGATGCTATCCAACGCCCCAAAAGGCTCGTCCATCAAGATGATGGAGGGGCTTGCAGCTAAGGCACGAGCGATACCTACCCGCTGCTGCTCTCCGCCCGAAAGCTGGTGGGGGAAGCGGTTGGCGAGTTCAGGGGAGAGGTTTACCTGTTGTAGTTTTTCGGTAACAATGCGCGTTATATCGGTTTTGGAGTACTTCATTAAGTGGAGTACATAGGCAATATTCTCCGCAACGGTAAGGTGTGGGAAGAGGATATTCCCTTGAATTACATAACCTATGTTGCGACGTAGGGCAATGAGGTCTTCGGCTAAAATATTCTTTCCGTCAATATGTATTTCACCCTTGTCGGGCAATACCAATCCGTTAATCATTTTTAGTAAGGTGGTTTTGCCAGAGCCTGAAGTGCCTATGATCGTAAGGAAAGTACCACTTTCAATGGAGAGGTTGAAGTCGGAGATGATTTCCTTGCCGTTATAGCTTTTGTATATATGGGTGAATGTTATCATGGTTGTGGGTGTAAGAGTCCTTTTTGTAGCAGGTAGTTTTTGGCTACTTCTTCGGGTTGTTTCCTCTCGGTTTCAACCAAAAAGTTGAGGTGCGCCATAGTGGTGTCATCAATAAGGTTATTGAGTTTTCTTAGGGTAGTGCGCAGGGTGGGGTAAGTGGTGAGTAGCTCGGTACGTACCACCGTGCCTGCCTCATAAGAGGGGTAGAGATTGCGGTCGTCCTGAAGTACTACTACCTCGCTTACAGAAAGCTGTCCATCGGTAGTGAATACTACCATAGCATCAATCTTCTTATCGCGTATGGCTTGGTATTTGAGTCCGATGTCCATATCTATCACTTTACCAAAGTGCATACCATAGACTTTTTGGAGTTGCTTGTAGCCGTCCTCACGTTCAAAGAAATCATACTCAGCCCCAAAGATAAGCTGCTGGCTCACTTTAGCCAAATCGGTAAAGGTTTTGAGCTGGTATTGCTGGGCTATCTCTTTGCTGACGGCTAAGCTATAGGTATTATTGAAGCCGTATAAGTTTGTCCATTCTAAGCCATATTGTTTTTTGTAGGCATTTTCTAAGATAGTGAACTTATCATCTTGGTAAGGGTCTTTATGCTTGAGTACAGCCTCCCATGAAGTACCAGTGTATTCGGGGTACATATCAAAGCCTCCGCGCAACATTGCAGGGTGAATGTTGGAGGTGCCACCCCCTACGCCATTGGTGAGACGTACTGAAAGCCCTGTGTCTTGCTCGATAAGTAAGGCAAGCATTTGCCCCAGTATATAGCTTTCGGTCATCGGCTTGGTAGCTATATGAATATCTTTTGCCTTTTTGGGTGAAAGCACAAAGAACAAGGTGATGAGTAATGCCAATATGGCTATACCTACGAGTTTTAGAGGGTTGCGCTTGGGGGTAACTTCACGATTTACCAATCGCTTTTCTACTTTTGCCAAGAGATAATCAAAACCCAAAGCCAAGAGAGCAATCAGGACACTGCCTACCAAAGTCATTACGCTATTGTTGGTAGTGATACCGCGATAGATAGCTACGCCCAAGCCACCCGCCCCAACAAACGAGGCGATACCTGCCAGCGCAATGGTCATAGTAACCATATTGCGAATACCAGACATTAATACGGGGAGGGCTAAGGGGAGTTTGATTTTCCAGAGCAGTTGCCAGCGGGTACTACCCATGGCCTCGGCTGCCTCGATAATAAGCGGGTTGATGTGGGTAATGCCTGTATAGGTACTGCGGATAATAGGTAGCAAGGCGTAGAGTATCAGGGCGATAAGAGCCGTGAGGTTACCTACCCCTGTAATGGTGATAAAGAAGCCCAATAGGGCGATAGAGGGAATGGTATAGAGTACATTTACTGCCCCCAGTAGCCAAGCGGCAAACCTGCGGTACTCGCTAATAAAGATACCCAAGAGCACTCCTATAAGGGTAGCTATGGCTATGGCTGAGAGCGAGATGAGCAGATGCTCGGCCGTGAGATGTAGGAAGAAGGGAGCTTCCTCATACAAAAGAGATATAAAATTTGTCAATGCGTTGGGGTGTTAATTTCTGAATGAAACTATGACCGCAAAGATACAAAAACAATTGATGATTAACAATTGATAACTGACAATTTGCTCATCACCTCGTATGCCCTGCCGATAGGAATTTCTATTTCCCCTATATACACAAACTGGTGGGTGTAGGAAGTAATGTGTTGTGTATTCACTACATAACTCTTATTGACGCGTACAAATACCGATTCAGGAAGCTGGCTATGTATGTTTTTCAGATTAATCCACGTGATGTAACGCTCAGTAAAGGTATGGATAATCACATAATCTTTTAGTGCTTCTATATAGAGGATATCGCTGTGTGCAATGCGATAGTTGCGCCGGTTGGCACGAATGCTGATATATTGGGCATCGGTCGCTTCTAAGTCGGTTTTTTGCTCAGAGAGCAACTGGTGATAACTTTCGGCTTTGGCAACAGCCTTTTTGAAACGCTCAGGGGTGATGGGCTTTACCAAATAATCAAGGGCATCTACCTCATAACTCTCTAAAGCATACTGACTGTAGGCTGTGGTGAAGATAACGAGTGTTTGCTCGGGTAGGATTTTAGCCAGTTCCAAACCGTTGATTCCTGGCATCTCGATGTCTAAGAAGAGCAAATGCACTTCGTTCTTTTTCAAGAAGTCGGTAACGCCTACCGCATTTTTGAAAGTGCCTACTACCTTCAAGTTGCTGTATTGCCTGATGAGGCGCTCCATCCCGATACGCGCCAAAGGTTCGTCGTCTATAATCAAACAATTCATAAGGGCAAAGTTAAGGTTACTATATATTCTTGTGGCAAACGCTCTTGCGACAAGCTAAAACGCTCGCCATAGAGCAATTCCAACCGCCGGTTGAGGTTAGGTAAACCTATTCCATTACATTTGTGTTTGCGATGAGGCTCTAAAGGTACCGAATTGCGTACTGAAAAGTGTAGAAGCCCTTCTTTTTCCTCACATTTCATATAAATATAAGTAGGGGAGAGGGTGTCAACACTGTGTTTTACGGCATTTTCAGCTAAGATAAGCAGAATATTAGGGGGAATTTGTATGCCTTGTAGTTTTTTTTCGCTGTAAGTAATTTCATAAGTAAAATCATCGCGGCGCATTGCTTCCAAAGAGAGATAATCGTTTAAAAAACGCAGTTCCGAACTGAGAAACACCTGTTCTTCGTGCGTTTGATACAGCAAATGTCGCAAGAAATCGGAGAGTTTTGTAATGGTATAAGAGGCTTTTTCGGGGTCGATATACAACAACGTGTTGATGCTGTTGAGCATATTGAACAAAAAGTGCGGTTGTATTTGGCTTTTTAGGGCTTGCAGTTCACTTTCAGTGGCTTGTCGCTCCAATTCTTGCATCCTCTCGCTATCTTTTACCCATACTTGCAAGATTTTGATAAGCGTAGAAGTCATTATAAAGGGTACTAGATATACCATACTAGAAAAAATTGCTACAGAAACAGGAGTTTCTGATGCTATTTTGATTTCTTTCCCAATCATATAGTCTTTCCATAGTACAAAATTGAGATAATAGGTAGAGCTCAACATAAAAAGTACCCATAGCGTAAGGAGGATGATATAAGTAGCGAGCTTCCCTTTGAAGAAAAAACGAGGAATAAGCACGTACATATTCAAGTAAAAAGTAGCGGTAATCCCCAACCATTTCTCTATCCAATCCCAATAGTCTATCATTCCTTCGTAATCACCCCATTGTCTGCCCAGTATGAAAAATAGCAATAATGAGCTACAAGCCACAATATGCCGATAGATACGAAATCTATCGGCAATAAGGAACTGCAAGAAGAGATTGTTCTTCAAAAATATGTATGGATTTTCGGTAGTCATTAGTGAGAGGGCGTTGTTAGTCGTTAACCATTAAAATCTGTATCCTAGTCCTACAAAGATAGAGCGTGTGTGCAAATAGTCGCTACTGTGGCGAGGATCTTTGGTAAGGAGATTGGCTAATCCTAAGTAGAAATTGGTTTCTATAAAGAATTTTTCGTTGAAGTTGTATTCCAAACCTAAGAGCGCCCCATAGTCAAATTTTTCAATATCCTTTCTGGTTAATGAACGGTATTTGTTTTCAAAAGGAGTAACCCCAGGTATATAACTCACATAGCCTCCTACTTTAGGACGTAACCCACTGATATCGTATTTGATAGCCAGAGGCACATCAATTCTGTGAAGCATTGTTTTTCCCTTTCCTATAGTGGAATAATTGGTATATATTGCCCCAAGATCTAACAATAATTTCTCAGAAGCAGGGATTTCAACAAAGAAACCACCATAAGAAGAGGTGCTAAAAGGCTCTTTGTCCGTTTTGTTTTGTCCTTCATATCGGTCGTCGTGAACATCTTTGCTCATCAATCCAATTCCAGCACCCGCATGGACGCCAAATTTTACTTGTGCTGTAGCCGTAGCGGTGAGTGCTATTAAGGCTATAATTGTAATAATTTTTTTCATTTTTTATATGTGTTTATTAGTGATGAGAAACTCCGAGAAGCTCAGGGCTTTCAGGGAATCTCCGATTGTTAATTATTCATTGTTAATTGTTTAATTATGACTCTTGAGTTGTGAGAAACTCTGAGAAGCTCAGGGCTTTCAGGGAATCTCCGATTGTTAATTGTTAGTAGCCCCCGACTCACTTACTCGGCAATTGCCGACAACCCCGAAGGGGGACAATCTGCAAAGGGGGTACTTATTGTTGCTACACTTTGTTAATTATTTAATTATTCATTGTTAATTGAATCTGTATCCTACTCCTATAAGGATAGAGCGTGTGCGCAAATAGTCGCTACTGTGGCGAGGGTCTTCGGTAAGGAGATTGGCTATTCCTAAGTTGAAATTGGCTTCTATAAAAAATCTATCAAAGAAGTTGTATTCCAAACCAAAAGTAGCCCCACAGTCGAATTTTTTAAGGTCGTTTTTAGTAAGTGAACGATGCTCATCTTCAAAAGAAGTAACCCCAGGGATATAGCTGGCGTAGATTCCTACTTTAGGCCGGAAGCCCGAAATATCGTATTTCACTGCAATAGGCAAATTGATATTGTGCAACATCGTGCTTCCTTCGCCTATGGTTACTTGATTGATATAGATAAGTCCTATATCTAAGAACCATTTTTCAGAGGCTGACACTTCAGCGGTAAGTCCTGCATAAGCCGACCCACAACTACTCGCTGATTCACTATGAGCTTGCTTTTCATAACGGTCGGTATGAATACTTTTACTCACGGGGCTCAAAGTATAGCCTCCACGCACTCCAAATTTCACTTGTGCTGTAGCTGTAGCCGTGAACACTATCAAGGCTACAAAGGTAATAATTCTTTTCATTTGTTATATGTTTAAAAATTAAGATATTTAAATTTTACAAGTTCTATAACTTATTGTTTTCAAAATTTTCCATTTTACGCTCTCCTCTTGGAGGGGATAGCTAGCGAATGCTTACAACTGGGTATGTGAGAGATGACTTTTGGAACATGGGTTAATTGTTTCTTGAATTTCTGTTGCAATTTTATCCAACATCTCATATCTACTGTGATAAAGAGAGCGTTTGCTTGATTTGATTTCTTCCATTGACTTGTATTGCATTTCAATTGGTAACTTGAACCATCCATCTTTATCAGGAGTACCATCAACATCTTTCCATAATGTATCATAACAGAAACTGAGTTTATGCAACCATTCTATATGAATGAAGTGTTTTTTATTATGTGCTTGAATTTTACTGCCTACACCATACAAAGCGGTACAACCTAACTGCCTGCTAAGCTCTTGGATGATAAATATCATCAAGGTTTTAGGACGAAGAGCATACATTTGTTTTTGTAGTTCCTTGATAGCATTTTCGGTTTTTAGGGTCTTATTACCTTGTATGCACCCTATACGACATATCCATTCTCCATTTTCTTCATCAATTATAAAAGACGCTTCACAGATGACCTCTTGGTAACTATCACAATGTAACGAGATAACAAACTCTCCCTCCTTGCGATACCGGTCATTGTACCCAAGGTATATTTGTCCTTTTTCGTTATTATACTTCATCGTGAACTCAGCCAATTTAATAGAAGTTTCTGTTTCAACTATACGTTTTAGCAAAGGACATTCCTTGATGAAATCATAACAACTCAGCAAAGCATTCATTCGTTCTTCTTTACCCCACTTTGTAGACATATATACCCTAAAAGGTTTGAAATAGAAACGTGGACGATGCAAAAGTACCCATCTATACTTTTCTGATTGTATCAAGCTAAACCATTTTTTAGCAAATGGAATGTTTAACAAGATATGGAAGAGTATTTTGTTCTTTTGTTTTTTGATGTATTTGGGCTGCTCCTTAGCAAAGCCTTGTTCCGTAAGGGTAAGAGCATCATGTAATAGTTCTCTTATTGTCATCGATTCTCATATTATAGAAATTGGATCTTCCCACTGCCTCTAATATCAGTGTCTTTTTTTGAGGGATTCCCAAAGATTATAATATGCCCATAGCCAGTAATTTTTGCTTGTACTTCTTCACTGACACTAGCCTCTATATTTGCTGTTCCTGATATGGAAAGGGTTCCTTTGCGAGTGAGGAGTTCTTTGCCTTGGAAGTTACCACTGCCCAAGACGCTCACTTTCAGTACTTCGGTCTTTCCTTGTAGCTGTACATTTCCTTGTCCCTTGATTGTTACTTCTAATGTTTGTAGCTCTATGGAAAAATGCTCACCAAGGGTAACATCTCCTTTGCCTGCAATAGTTATTTTATTAAATTTCTCATCTATAGGGACATATATCTTTAGTTTGGGTACGTAATTGACTCCATAATGCTTTAGTTTGACAACTAAAGTCTCTCCTTTGACTTCAGTGGCTACATAAGGCAATACATTTTCTGAAGTTTCTACTGTAATTTGTCCTATATTTCCTTCTGTGAGAACAATATCAGCATTGCCAAGCACTTTAATTTGCGAATAAATGGGAATGGTTCTCTCTTGGAAGACAATTTTCTTGTTTCCTATCACAGGTCTACAACAACTCAAAAGAAGGAAGAAAGACTGAAGGAATAGATTTTTGATGGTTCTCATTTTTAGTTGTTAAATTTTATTTAGTTGTTAGTTTTTAGTAGCCCCGAAGAGGGTGTCTGAAAAGTTTTATTGGTGTGGCTGTTTGCAAAACGCCTTACATTGTATCACTACACTTTGCCAAAGGTCGTAGCACGACAAGCAATTATAAACTTTGGCAAAGTTTATATCAAAATCTAATCATTAACCATTAATCATTGTCCTTATTTCTTCTTGTATATTTCTTCAAAAGGCAGTCTAAAGCGTTCTCCCCTAACGCCTTGATCTTCACGCAGTCCGCAAGATACGAGCATATTCACTTCTGCTCCATAAGGCAGGTGTAATATCTTTCTTACGCGTCGGCTATCAAAGCCTTCTATAGGACAGGTGTCATAGCCTGCTTCTGCCATTGCCAGCATAAAGGTTTGCGCTACCAATCCGCAACTCTTGTGTACATTCACCCGCATATCACTTTCAGAAACGAGTTGCATCATAGGGCGAAACCAACTGCTAACTACCCCAAAAGTCTTGCGCAAAAGACCTAAAAGACCAAAACACCTGCTAAAGAGAAAAGGCATCAGCTGGTTGTAAAACTTCTCTTGTTCCTTGATGCGCTTGGCTTGTTTCTCTGGCGGACTATTGCGCTGTATATTACCGCGTTCAAACTCTAGAACCTTCTTGGCGTGCAGACGGTGTTTGTCTTGTCGGGCAACGAATACTACCATTTGCTGTGCTGTAGTAGCCGTTTGCTGGTCAAGGCAAGCGTGTCCCAGTTTTTTGAGTAGTTCCTTATCGGTGATGTGATAAACTTCATAAAGTTGCATATTATACGTGGTAGGAGCCAGAGTAGCCAATTTAAGGCACTCCCGCACCTTCTCTTCACTAATAGGCGTAGGAGCGTAATAACGCACCGCCCTTCTAAAATCTAAAATATCTTTTAACATATTGTTTATTTGTTGTTACTTGTTAGAGAATGATGAAAAACTCAGAGGGCTTGGAGTTTTATAAGGGGCTCCGAGTTACTTATTCGAAAATCATTGATGATTAAGTATTACTTAAATCCCTATCCTCTACAATTGCAATGTAATAGGGTCGTTGTTCTTTGATTTGAGGGTAACAGCTTTAGTGGTTTTTAGGGTGTTTTTGGTCACCTCATCGCCTGAAAGGTTTTTCTTGTCTTGAGTGTAATAAACTACAAAATGATATACTTCACGCTCATCAAATTTATCTACACTGAGGGTAAAAACAGCTTTCCCTTCGTCGTCAGTTGCCATTGATTTAGCGTAAAAAGTAGGTCTTGAACTACTTTTGTATTCCCAAGCCCATTGGTCGTAAACGTATACAGTCCAATTTTTTAAAGCGTTACCATTGGCATCTTTTAAGTAGAGGGTTACATCTACTTTGCCTGCCATTTCCTTAATCTCTTCTTTGCTACAAGCTACAATAGCAAGTGCTATCAATAGTGTTAAAATTATTTTTTTCATTTTTCTATATATTTATTAGTTTAGTTTTTAGTAGCCCCCGTTCCCCCGAAGGGGGACAATCCGCAAAAGGGGCATTGTCAATTGTTAATTACTTAATTGTGACTCCCGCTGAAAGGTAAAAAGCAGGGCGAAATCTACTTATTATAGGGTTTCCTAGTTCGTCTCGCGCATCTACCTCTTGTGAGAATATAGCACTGAGTTTACGCTCTTTGTAAGTTCCTGTACGCAGAAGGTTAGATCCTACTATGATGGGAATACTCACATGCTTTCCTATAGTAAATTCAGGTTGTAAGCCAGCGATGAAATTCTGTTGAGAGAAGATTTCTTTTTGTCCATTACGCCTTACATAAGCCGAGTATCCTCCTATGCTTCCCACTAGTTTTAGGTTGAAGTACTCACTGAAATTATAACCAAAAGCCACTTTAACCCCATTGAAAGAAGCCATATCGATGGTAAATTTGTCACCTATACCACCTCTGAATTTGAAATAAAGAGCGGGAAATATCATAGGATAACCAAAAGTATTGTTCAGTGCTGCCCCTGCCCCTATCTCAAAGGTAGGATGCCACTCCCATACATTGGGTTTCCAATGATATACAAACATAAAAGCGCCGTTGGCATCTACATTTTCGCCTATATGAATAGAGGAAAGGCGGTTCTCAGTAGTGTAACTTCCCGCCCCCAGTGCCATAAGCATAGACCAATGTGTTTTCAGAGGACGTAAATGAATCACACTCGCATTGAGGTTCATCATTTGGGAAGGGAAATTTTTTCTTGCAGGAAGATTATGGTTATCTGCTTTTAGAAAAGAGCCATTAAGTGATACACCCCATACAGTAGGTCGCTGATAGGGATCCTCTTCTTTAGGGGCTTGCATAGAGAAGGGTACTAAAGCCCCCAGAGAATAAATCATAGCCGATCCATCACCTACATTGCTGTCGGATGCGGCATCGTAGAACTTAGAGTTACCAACATATTCCGTATTTATGCTAATTTGTGCAAAAGCCCCTACTCCTAAAAGTAGGATTATAAAGAAAAAAGTTTTTTTCACTAGAGATTGTTTTTGTATCATAGGGCAAAAGTAGCCAAAAACAAATCACCTAGTTAAAAAGTCAAACTTTTCTATACCAAAAACGGAATTTATCCGATAAAATAAGCCAATTTGCAGCTATGTTAATTAAAGAAATATCTCATCAAGAGTAAAAGTATGTATGCCCTTGCGAGCAGTAGCTACTTCTTTGCGCATTTTCTGAGCAAGGACAGTCGTAGGCATAGGGCGGTAACGTTTGAAGAGCCCTATTTTGTTGAGGAAATGAATAGCTTTTACTGAGAAGTTTTCAGCGCCTCTATCGTTATTAGAACGAATAAGTACGGAAGGTTGGAAGATAAGCAGGCTTGGGAAATCAAGTGCTTTTACAGCGTCTTCCAACTGTCCTTTCATACGGTTGTAGAACACTTTAGATTGCGCCTTAGCTCCAGCTGCCGATACTAATACGAAGGTAGGTACTCCGTTATTCTTGCAATGCTCAGCAAAAGCGTACTGATAGTCATAATCCACCCGCCATTGAGCATCTTTACTGCCTGCCACGGCTAAGGTAGTACCCAAACAAGAGAAAGCTACATCGCCGTGCAACAAATCAGCCCACGCTTCAGGGGTATCGAAATTGACCACGTGAGCGTGTAGCTTGGGGTGGGAGAGGGCTAAGGGTTTGCGAACGAAGCAATGTACCTCACTGTAAGTATCGTCGGCTAAAAGTTGTGTTACTAAATCTTTTCCGGTAGCGCCTGT
>NZ_CALHGG010000074.1 GCF_938029845.1 uncultured Capnocytophaga sp. | reverse complement strand
ATCCATTAACATGAGTTCGATATAATCAAAATTTACACATACCTAGTTGGGTATTTGCGCCAGCGTGGGGGACAATAATTTACAAGACGCAATGAATTGTGTCTCTACGGAGAACTATGTCCATTAACATGGGTTAGATATAATGAAAACTCCTACAAAACCAGTTGTGGGCATCTGACCACTGAACAGGATGCAAAATTACAACAATGCAAGGGGCGAAGTCAAGGAAAAGGCAGGTGAGAAGTAAGAATTTATACGATAAAAAATAATGTTAAGTATTTAACAGTAGTCAGAGCTCAATCTGTTGTGGCTTAAAATTAAGAACTTAAAATTTTTCTTGACTTTACGCCGAAAATATTGTAACTTTGTTCCCTAATCAATGGATTGTAGGTGGGTTGTTTGTTTTAGTCTATACAGATAATCACTAACCTCCAATCACTAAAAACTAAAAGAATGAAAAGATTAACTTTATTACTACTACTCTTAGCTTCTGTATCTTATGGGCAGGGAGTAAAATTTGGGGCACGTATAGGCTTTACTGTTGCTGATTTGATTATAGAAGGACGAGGCTTTGATACAGCCAATGTACTTAATAGCGATCGCAGAATGGAGTATGTAACCGACCTTATATATTCAGGTTATGTGGGAGGCTTTACAGAGATAAAACTCCCTAAAAGATTTTATATAGAACCAGGGGTGAATCTAACCGTTTTAGGAACGGAATATAGAAACGTGAAGCTCTTCAAAGCAAAAGGAGATGATTTTGAGAGTAAAGATTTCTATAAGAGAGATAAAGTATATATTACCCAATTGAACTTACCTTTCTGGCTAAAATATAATGCTGTGGCAGGCTTGCGCCCTAAGGTTGGGGCTTATGTAGGCTATTTAGCCTCTGTAAGGGAGAAGAGTCATGGAAAGACTACTGAAATGGATACTAAGTATCGCCGTACCGATGTTGATTTTGGTTTAGGAGTAGGGGTGGAGTATCATTTTTCGACAGGTTTCTTTGTAGATACTAATTTTAATATAGGCCTTGCAAACCTTTCTACAAGGGGAGAGGTACGAAACTTTTTCTTACAAACAGGGGTAGGATATAAGTTCTAGAAAAAACTTGTGAAAGACGAAAAAAAATAGTAAGAATTGTTTGATATTACAGAAAAAAGTTGTACCTTTGTCCTAACACAAAATCCTACAAATGGATTACTTTTTTACTGAATTATTTTATAATTAAAAATTTTTTCTATGAGTACAAAAACTCTTTCCATAGATAAATATGGAATTAAAGGCGCTAATGTGCGTTATCAACTCTCCGCAGATGAGTTACATGCAGAAACCCTTGCAAAAGGATTAGGAAAAGAAGCCTCCTCTGGAGCTTTGGCTGTTAACACAGGAAAGTTCACAGGACGTTCTCCTCAAGACCGTTTCATTGTGGAAGATGCTATTACTAAAGATCGTGTATGGTGGGGAAAAATTAATATTCCATTCGCTCCTGAGAAGTTCGATGCTCTTTATGAAAAAGTAGTAGCTTTCCTCTCCAATAAGGAAGTGTATGTACATGATGGTTATGTATGTGCTGACCCTAAATACCGTACCAATGTGCGTACTATTACTGAGCTTCCTTGGAGTAACCTTTTCGCTAACAATATGTTCCTTCGTATAGAAGATAGCGAATTGGCTGGTTTCAAAGAAGATTGGTTAGTAATTAATGCTCCTAGCTTCCTTGCTGATCCTGCCGTAGATGGTACTCGCCAAGGAAACTTCGCAATCCTAAACTTCACCCGTAAGATTGCACTTATCGGAGGTACAGGATACACAGGGGAAATCAAGAAAGGTATCTTCTCTGCGATGAACTTTGAACTACCTGTATTCCGCAACACTATGCCTATGCACTGCTCTGCCAACGTAGGAAAAGAGGGCGATACAGCGATCTTCTTTGGTCTTTCTGGTACAGGTAAAACGACCCTTTCAGCAGACCCTAACCGACACCTTATCGGTGATGACGAGCACGGATGGACTCCAGAGAATACCGTATTCAACTTTGAAGGAGGTTGCTACGCTAAAGTAATCGACCTTACAGCTGAAAAAGAACCTGAAATCTTCGGAGCTATTAAGAAAGGAGCAATCCTTGAAAACGTGATTATGGATGACAAGGGAGTCGTTGATTTCTCTCGTACTGATATCACAGAAAACACTCGTGTTTCTTATCCTATCTACCACATTGCCAATATCCAACCAGGCTCTATAGGACACAATCCAAAGAATATTTTCTTCCTTACTTTTGACGCCTACGGAGTATTGCCTCCAATCTCCAAACTTACACCGAACCAAGCTGCTTACCAATTCATCTCTGGATATACTTCTAAGGTAGCAGGTACTGAAGTAGGTATCACTACCCCACAAAAAACTTTCTCTGCTTGTTTTGGTGCTGCTTTCATGCCATTGCACCCAGCCGAATACGGAAAAATGTTGGCTGCCAAGATCAAAGAATCAGGTGTAAATGTATGGCTTGTCAATACAGGGTACAACGGAAAAATGAAACGTTGCAGCCTTAAAGATACTCGTGCACTTATCACAGCGGCTCTTACAGGAGCTCTTAATAAGGTAGAGTTTAAGGAACTTCCTATCTTCGGATTCCAAGTGCCTCAATCTTGTGCTACTATCTCTGACCAAAGTATCCTCAACCCTGAAAATACTTGGGATGACAAAGCACAATTTGCAGCTAAATCTAGAGAATTGGCAGAAGCCTTTGTAGAAAACTTCAAGAAGTTTGAAGCAGGAGCTGATTCAGAAGTACTTAAAGGTGCTCCTAAATTCTAGAATTAATCATCATTTCTTATAATTAATTGGGAAAGAGGCTACTGGTATATCCGGTATGCCTCTTTCTTAAACTTACATATTTTCTTTTTCAGAATCCTCAATAAATTCCTTAAGGATAGGAAGTTGGCAGTGATTTACATCCTTGCTCGCCGTAAGCAGCGTAACAACCTCTTTCCCTTTAAGTAGTTGTAAGAAGTCTGTAGTATGTGGATTTTGAGAGAGTTCCTCTCGATAGGAGACCCTAAAGGTTTCAAAATCATTGCTTGTATGGAAAGCCTTTCGCAATGTGTCCGAGGGAGCAATCTCCTTGTCCCACAGATCCACCTCTAAGTTCTCTTTTTTAATACCTCTTGGATAGATTTTATCAACCAAAATACGGAAGCCATCGGTATCTTCTTTAGACTGATAAATACGTTTTAATTTGATTTCCATAGAATAAGCTATTTTTTCCATTGCAAAAATAGTGCAAATTTTCTAAAAAAACACTCCTATATCATTCTTTTTTTATACCTTTGCAGCGAATTTAATACAACATCCTATGAAACGTTTGTTCATGTTATTCGTAATGGCTATGGCACCACTTGCTATGAGTGCTCAAGAAAATGGCCAACAGGTACAACCAGAGAAAGCTACTACTAAAGCTTGCTGCAGCAAAGACAAAAAAGACGGAGCTACATGCCATAAAGATGGTAAAGAAGAAAAAGTAGCTTGTCACAAAGATGAAAAGCCATCTTGCGATAAAAACAACAAAAATTGCTGCAAAGACAGTAAGAGTTGTTGCAAAGACAGCAAAGACGAAAAATCTTGCTGCAAAGATGGTAAGGCTTGCTGCAAGGACAGCAAAGAAGGAAAATCTTGCTGCAAAGACGGCAAAGGTAAAGATGGTAAGTCTTGTGGAAAAGACCAAAACGGCGTAGCTTCTGACAAAAAAGAAGATTGCAAGAAAGACGGCAAGAAATCTTGCTGCGCTGCAAAAAAAGCCGCTTAATCGTATTTTTACAAAGCGACAGAGAGCTATCCTATGGGGTAGCTTTTGTCGTATAAATGATAACGTAATAACTAATATAAATGATTTCCACTTATCAGCAGCTCTTAGAAGAAGCAACACACTCTTTCAAGCAACTCTCGCAAAAATCCCATGTGATAGGCACCTTGCGCCTTGTAGTAGCATTGGCCATCTTGGTATCTATTTACTTTGCTTTTAGGGAAAAATCATGGTTAGTAGCTGCAATAATACTCCTTTTGCTTATACTTTTCTTTTATTTGGTAGTGATTCATAAGAAAACAAATCTTTTCCGAAAGATAGCCCAACAGAAAATAACTATCAATGAGAATGAAATCGCCTTTTTGGAGAAAAATCAGTTTTTTTCAGCCAATGGAGAAGAATTTCAAGATGATACCCATCCTTATTCTTATGATTTGGATATCTTTGGAGCACATTCTTTGTATCAATATATCAACCGAACTCATACTTTTTTAGGACGTAAGAGCTTGGCAGCACATTTTTTATCACCTAAAGCTGAAGAGATAGCTCACCTACAAGCTGTAACTCAAGAACTCTCAAAGGAAGAACATCTTAGATGGCGTCAGGAGTTTATGGCCACTACTGCCCTAATAGGAGATAGCCAAGAGTTCTATGAGCAAATGGAGCAATGGGCAGCAAGGGAAGAAAAAGCCTTTCCTCGTTTGCTGAAATTCTTTCTATGGGGGGCTTCGCTGCTTGTAATCGTTAGCCTAATTGCAGGCTATGGATTGGGATATGAGGGATTTAAGGTGGTAGGTAATACATTGATAACCATCAATTTGTTAGTGTTTCTTACCTTTATCGAAAAGATACAAAAGAGCAAACTAGGATTTGAAAATACCTATCACCTGTTATACACCTTCAAGAAGAGTATTGCCCTGATAGAGAAAGCTAATCAATTCAAATCGACTCGGTTTGAGCTTTTACGAGAAAAACTGCATGAGGGAGATGAGAGTGCCAGCAGAAGTATTTCTCAGCTTTCTCGCCTATTGGACGACTTGGATAATGTAGGGAATATATTAGTCTCTATCCCTTTGAATATCTTTACTTTCTATCACCTACACACCTACCAAAAGCTCCTAAGGTGGAAGCAGGCGCATGCCAAGCACATCGCTTCATGGCTCTCCGTTATTGCACAGGTAGAAGTACTACACAGTTTTGCTAATTTCAGCTATAACAATCCTAGCTTTGCTTATCCCACGCTGAATGACCAACAACTGATTTCCTTTGAATCCCTTGGTCACCCACTTATCCCCGCTAAGGGGCGTGTGTGCAATACTATTTCCTTTGCTTCACATCGCTTTGTTATCTTGACAGGTTCCAATATGTCAGGTAAGAGTACCTTTCTCAGAGCCCTTGGGGTGAATATGCTATTGGCAACAATGGGGCTTCCTGTATGTGCTCAAAAGGCCACAATACACCCTATGAAGCTCTTAGTTTCTATGCGCCTATCTGACTCGTTAAGTGATGGGAAATCTTACTTTTATGCAGAGATTAATCGCTTGTGCACCATCATAGAACAGTTGGAAAAAACCCCTTGCTTTGTCCTTCTAGACGAATTGCTCCGAGGTACAAACTCCGAGGACAAGCAATCAGGTACTTTCCGAATTATAGAAAAAATGGTAGCACTCAACGCCATAGGGGTTATTGCTACTCATGATTTGGAGGTATGTACTCTTAGTAATAAGTACCCTGATACATTGCAAAATAAGTGTTTTGAGTCCCAGATTACAGCAGGAGAACTCTATTTTGACTATACACTGAAAGAAGGCATTTGCCAAAACAAGAACGCTACTTTCCTTATGGAAAAAATGGGGGTTATCTGATAGGAAAGTCCAAAAAAATATGTATCTTTGCCCCTTGAACAGTTATTAGTTGTTAGTGATTAGTGATTAGTTATCGAAGACTAAGTACTAATCACTAATAACGAACAAACTAAAGAAAACCGAATGAAAAATATCCGTAATTTCTGCATCATTGCACATATTGACCACGGCAAAAGTACTTTAGCCGACCGTCTGCTCGACTTTACTCAAACCGTAACTGAACGCGAAAAGCAAGACCAATTGCTTGATAACATGGACTTGGAACGTGAGCGTGGGATTACCATCAAGAGCCACGCCATCCAAATGGAATATGTGTACAAAGGCGAGAAATATATCCTCAACCTTATTGATACCCCAGGTCACGTGGATTTCTCCTACGAAGTATCCCGCTCTATTGCCGCCTGTGAGGGAGCACTCCTGATTGTAGATGCTGCCCAAAGTATTCAGGCACAGACTATTTCCAACCTATACTTAGCCTTGGAGAATAACTTGGAAATTATACCTGTCCTCAACAAAATAGACCTGCCGAGTGCCAACCCTGAAGAGGTAAAGGACGACATCGTAGACCTATTGGGCTGCTCACCTGATGATATTATCCCTGCTAGTGGAAAGACAGGCTTAGGGGTAGAGGCTATTTTAGAGGCTATTATTGAGCGCATTCCCGCTCCGAAAGGTGATCCTAAGGCACCTCTGCAAGCATTGATTTTTGACTCGGTATACAACTCTTTCCGTGGGGTGGAAACCTACTTCCGTGTAATGAATGGAGAGATACGCAAGGGACAGAAAATCAAGTTCATGTCCAATGGCAAGACTTATGATGCCGATGAGGTGGGGACACTTAAGCTCAACCAAGTACCTAAGCCCGTGATCTCTACCGGAGATGTGGGCTACCTTATCACAGGTATCAAGGATGCCCGCGAGGTGAAAGTAGGGGATACGATTACCTCGGCAGTGGATGGCTGTAAGGAGGCTATAGACGGCTTTGAGAACGTAAAACCAATGGTCTTTGCAGGTATTTACCCTGTAGATACGGAAGATTACGAGGAGCTACGTGCCTCCATGGAAAAACTTCAGCTCAATGATGCATCGTTGGTGTTTACCCCTGAAAGCTCGGCCGCTTTGGGCTTTGGTTTCCGCTGTGGTTTCTTGGGTATGCTCCACTTGGAGATTGTTCAGGAACGCTTGGAGCGTGAGTTTGGTATGACTGTAATTACCACGGTGCCCAACGTAAGTTACCATGCCTTCACCAAGAAAGAACCTGAAAAACCTATCATTGTCAATAACCCTTCCGACCTCCCAGACCCTTCCAAATTAGACCGTGTGGAAGAGCCTTATATCAAGGCGAGTATCATCACCAAGGCCGATTTTATCGGTCAGGTTATGTCGCTCTGTATAGAGAAACGCGGGATCATCACCAATCAGCACTACCTCACCCCTGAGCGTGTAGAGCTGAACTTTGATATGCCTTTGGCTGAAATCGTGTTTGACTTCTACGACCGCCTAAAGACTGTCAGCAAGGGGTATGCCTCCTTTGACTATTCACCTATAGGTATGCGCGCTTCTAACCTTGTGAAAGTGGATATCCTTATCAACTCCCAATCGGTAGATGCGCTTTCCGCCCTTATCCATGCTGATAATGCCTACAACATAGGTAAGAAGATGTGTGAGAAGCTCCGCGAACTGATCCCACGCCAGCAGTTTGATATACCTATCCAAGCCGCGATAGGCGCTAAAATCATCTCCCGTGAGACCATCAAAGCGCTCCGCAAGGACGTAACGGCCAAGTGTTACGGAGGGGATATCTCCCGTAAACGCAAGCTCTTAGAGAAACAGAAAGCCGGTAAAAAACGTATGCGCCAAGTAGGGAATGTGGAGATCCCACAAAGTGCTTTTATGGCAGTACTGAAGTTGAATGATTGATCGTAGTATGGGCGGGCGGTTATTTTTTATGAAAATTAAATTTTAGCAAAAGTTGAATTAATATAAAAATAAGATTGTCTTCTTAGAAATCTTATAAATATTAACGATTATGAGAAAAATAGTTCTTTTATTGACAGCTGTCATATATTGTATTTCTTGTAAAAAGGAAGAAAATAGCCAAAATAAATATGGTGAAAATGTTATAAGTGCTGAATAAATAACTTTTTTTATTGCAGTAAAATATGCAGAAATAAAAATATTTATTCCAACTACTACATAGGATAAACTATATATTCTTAAAACTCTTTTTACATACAAAATCATATCTTGTTCTCTAAAAAATATTTTGCCAATATATTCTGAAAATAGACTTATAAAGAAAGAACAAAAAATTCCTAAAACTCCTAAAAATATAATAGATATTTTTAGAATATCTTTTAGATTTTTATGATTTTTCTTACCTAAATTATAGCTTATTACAGGTTGTA
>NZ_CALHGG010000073.1 GCF_938029845.1 uncultured Capnocytophaga sp. | reverse complement strand
AAGTATTGATGCTTACCTGTTATGGTCATTATGATGATTAACCATTAATTTAAGTTTCGTAAGTTGCTTTTTATAGACAATCACCTTTGTGACAGATAGATTATTATTTGTAGATAAAACCTCCTTCTTTGGAGAGAAGGTAAGGGGGATGAACATCAGCGGGTTACAGAATCTACGAAACCTAAATCATTAACTATTAACCCCTAACCCTTGAACAATATCCTATTCTTAGACATAGAAACCGTTCCCCTATACTCTTCTTATAGTGAAGTACCCCCTCAGGCACAAGAATTATGGGAGGAGAAGACACGCTATATCCGCGGAGAGACTCTGGCTGAGGACTACTACCCTCGGGCAGGGATATGGGCGGAGTTTGGCAAGATCGTTTGTATTTCGGTAGGCTATCTGAGATTTGCCGATGGCAGGCGACAGTTTCGCTTGCGTTCTTTTACAGGTGAGGAGCGAGAGATTCTCGAGGCTTTCTCTGAACTACTAGAACAGCACTTCAGCGGACCGCACCACCTGCTGGCGGCTCATAATGGCAAGGAATTTGACTTTCCCTTTATTGCTCGTCGTCTCTTGGTACAAGGATTACCTATTCCTAAGATGCTACAATATTATGGTAAGAAACCATGGGAGGTGCCTCACTTGGATACCTTGGAGCTGTGGAAGTTTGGCGACTATAAACACTACACCTCTCTCAAGCTCTTAGCTTACACCCTCGGCATTCCCTCTCCTAAGGAAGATATAGATGGCAGCGAAGTGATGCATGTTTATTATGAGCTGCACGATATAGAACGCATTCGTAAGTATTGCGAGCGTGATACTCTTACTGTTGCCCAAATTCTCCTAAGAATGAAAGGAGAACCACTTCTTACAGAAAAAGAAATCTTTATAACAAGCTAATTAGTTTGTTGTCTCATTTCTTTATAATGTAAAACTATTATTTGGTAAGATACATTTCGGTAGATAACAATCTTTTAATAAATGGATAAAATAATCTTCTTCTTGTTGTATTGGTAAAATGATAAATTAGTGTTTTTCTGTTTAGTCTAAAAAACATTCTTATTTTTAGAAAATAAAACTGCAAAATAAATATATTTTGGAATATAAATCTATTTTTTTTATTTGGTTGTTTGAAATAATTTTGTAAATTTGTCTCCGTAAAATTACATAACAAACAATCATAATTTAAGTGTAATTTTATTTATTGTATGCAATAATTTATTTGAATAGTTGATAATTTAAATTTAATAAAGATGAGAAAAAAAATTACCTCGTTAAGTTTGCTCTTCCTATCAGGAGCATTGGTTCTTACTTCATGTGTAAAGAATGAAGAAGAAGAAAGCACAAAAGCACTGCGTACAGCACAAGAACAACGCGCTAAAGAAAAGCTTGCTGAAGACAAGACTCAAAAAGCAATGGAGCTTGAACAAACTAAAAAAGCTTTAGTTGCTTCTTTGGTAGAAAGAAAAACTGCAATTCTTGGAGAAATTGCTACTGAAAAAGCTAATATTGTAACAGCTCAAAATGAAAATGCTGATAGAACCGCAAGCAAGGCAACTCTCCAATCCAAAGTGGATTTAGCGGCTGAAAAATTGGCTCGTAATTTGGAATCTTACAATCGTCAAATTGCTGCTAAAGAACATGAAAAAACAGTTGTAACAGCAGCCAATTTAGCCGATGTAGTAGCGCTTAACAATCAAATAAAGACTAAACAAACTGCAAAAGAAGTAGCAACTCAGCAACAAGAAGTAGCAAGCCAAGCTTATACAAATGCAAAGGCAGCTGTAGTAAAAGCGTTTACTGATGGTTTGTTAGCTACTAATCTTGTAAAAGCATTGTATAAGAACAATGGAGATGGAACTTATTCACCTATAAGCGATCCAGATGTATTTGCTTATGTGAAAAACTTTGCAAATGTGGGTAATCTAGATTATAGTGGTATAACTCCAACTGCTTTAGCAAGTAGAACAACAGCACTTGTAAATTCAGATAATGACGCTACTAAGCCTACAAGTGGAGGTTATACTTTTACTGACCTTATTGCTAAAAAACAAATAGCTCTTCAAGACTTAAATAACCTACAGGCAAGTATTGTAGCAGCAACTCCAGAAAGACCTGATTATACAACTCTTGATACTGCTATTGCCAATGCACAAGCTGATGTAACCAGTGCACGTGCAACTTATAATGCAGATCCTACAACAGCTAACAGAAATGCTTATGAAGCTGCTTTAAGAGCTTTACAAACTGCACAGAATGCTAAGACCACAGCTCAAGAAAACTATGCAACAGCCTTAAAAACAGCTACTAAACTAAGAGCTGCACAAACAGCACTTACTGCCGATGGAAATCTTGCTGCTGTAAATAGAGTAATTACTACTTTCAATAGTGCACTTACTGGATTAGCACAGAAGAGAGCTGCTTTATTAACACTTCAAGATAAAGTGTCTTTGTTGGATGCTGAAATCAATGCACTTGTTGCCTTAGGTGGTACTACCAATGGAGATATATCTGGAGCAAAAGCTGAACTTATCAAAGCTATCAATAATGCTATCACTGACCTTAAGGAAGCTAAGAGAGCTGCAGAAGAAGCACATGCAAATGTAGTGAAAACAAATATCACTGAAAAAACAAGAGAAACAACAGCTAAGAATGCAGAAATCGCAGCAAGTCAAGCTATTATTGCTGCTAAAACAGCTGAACTTAACTACGTAAATGCTCAACTTACAGCCCTTGGTGTAAAATAAGAAAGTGGGGAATAATTAAAAGAATCTTCAATGACAGAAAGCTGGCTTCCTCACCACTTTCAGGAGTCGCTTTCTGTTGTTGTCTAACTTAAAAAAAGTACAGATGAAAATAACAAAACTTTTAGCTATCGCCCTTCTTCCTTCTCTATGGTATTATGCACAAGCTCAGGAGCAAACTACTTCCACAGAGGAAAATCAAAAAGAGGCAGCTTCTCCACTTAAAAATAAGGTAAGCATTGCTGCCACACGTGTATATAACAATCAGTTATCTACTCAGTTGATAGATCCTAGCAGTAGTTCAGTAACTGTGACTGCACCTTTTGCAGAAGGTAAAAACGACGCTTTCCTTGCCTTAGAAGTAGGTTGGTATGTATCTGACTCTTGGAGGTTAAACCTTACAACAGGTTTTAACTTTTCTAAAAACCCTGGATATACCAAGAAAGAAGGAGTAGACTCTCCTATAAATGGTCTTCCTGCTACTGTGCCAGAGTTTACTACCATACCAGAGAGACACTCTATGGGGCTTGCTGTCACTTTAGGAAGTGATAGGTTCTTTCATACAGAATACTTGCCTAACCTTGTATGGTTTGTAGGAGGTCGCTTAGGGTACTCTTTCGTACATGAAGGCTATAACAAGAATGAAGCACTTAATTATGGTCCTGCAGAAGCACAAACTTTCCGTTTCCGTGTAGCAGCTGCAGTAGGTGCTGATTATTACCTTATCCCTGAGAAATTATTTGTAGGGGTACAAGTGGATCCACTCTCTTACTCCTATGGCGTATATACTGCAAAGTCTCGCCCAAGTGTAGGTGCACGCTCTGCCGATACTCACCATTTCAACTTCTTAGGAGGTCCTAATTACAATGTAGATCTTTCTTTCAAATTAGGTTTGAACTTCTAATCAAAAGGTAAATATAACAAAAACTCCCAACTCATAAGAGTGGGAGTTTTTTATTTGTTAATTCTTCAATAGGACAATTCGCCAATGAATTGATTTACTAATTGATTTAGAAGTCTAGTTTTAAGGCGTAATTTGTTGTTTTTTTGCAAAATTCTATCTCTGCTAAGGGTTTTTATTAATCTTATAGAAACACGGATTTTATTGTGTTTTAAATAACGAATTGACTTTGCTTATAAAGAGTACAAGTTGTAAGAAACTTGACGTATAATTAGTCACTAGTCACTAATTCCGCTTGTCTTCTCCCCACAGTAGTTTATGCCTAAGGGTCTTGAAGAAGTCGTTATCTTCTAAGGCAACGGTGGAGAGCGTAAAGGGAGCCAAGCTGATCTTTACCGCTGTCTTGCAGGGTAAGATACAGGAACGGGCATCATAGGTGGCCAGATAGCACCCTTCTCGGTTATATACCTGTAGGGTGATTTCAGTATCGTCAGGGATTACTAGCGGCCGTGCATTGAGGTTATGAGGGGCGATAGGAGTGAGTACAAGGGTCTTGGAATGAGGCATGATTACAGGACCACCACAGCTAAGCGAATACCCTGTGGAACCCGTAGGGGTGGAGATAATCAGCCCATCTGCCCAATAGGAGGTTAGGTATTTTCCATTGAGATAGGCCTCTACAGTAATCATCGCTGTGGAGTTTTGTCGGATAACAGTAACCTCATTCAGCGCAAAGTTCAGGGGTGAGATGGGGGTGCCATCGCTATCGGTAATTTGTAGAACACTACGTTTTTCAACGGTGTATTGCCCTGTACGGATTTTGGCAAACATATCTGCTATTTCTCCTTCGGATATAGTTGCCAGAAAGCCCAAGCGCCCTGCATTAATACCTAAAATAGGAATTTGCAGGTGCTGTATATAGGTCATCGCCCAAAGGATGGTACCATCGCCCCCTATGGTAAGCATAAGGTCGGTATCGGGCGGTAGGTCGGCCACTGAGCGGAAAGTCTGTACGCTTACCTCCTCTGTAAGTTGTCCTTTATAGCAACGCCATAGGTCGGCCTCTATAACAATTTGGTCTTTGTGAGCCAATAGCTCTTCAAAGATAGCAGCCAATAACGGCTGATAGGCTGCCTTGTATTTTTGTGAGTATAATGCAAGTTTCATAATTAATGAGTCAATGAGCCAATTAGCTAATTAGTCAATGAGACGATGAGCCAATTAGTTAATTAGACAATTAGCCGATGAGACAATTGTCAAATTGACAAATCGACAAATTGGCAAATTAGCAAATCGGCTAATTAAAAAGCAGTTCTCTATATTTAGTCATGGTCCAGAGTTCGTCATCAACCATCAGTTCGAGTTTGTCGCAATGGCGGCGGATTTGTTCAAAGAAAGGTCTGATCTCATGGCAATAGGCCTCCGCCTTCTCAGCTAGGTCGGTAATCTTATTGATGCGTTTACGTGCTTCTACCATTTGGGATACCTTGTTATAAATACCCTTGATATGCTCGGAAATGTGCTCAATAAGGTCTAATTGTTCGAAGGCTACCTCATGGAAGTGTTCGCCAAAAATTTCCTTAAGTCCTTTGACATTTTCTATCAATATGTTCTGATAGCGTACGGCAGTAGGAACAATATGATTACGAGCAATATCTCCCAATACACGAGCTTCTATCTGTACGGTCTTGATATATTCTTCAAGGGCAATATCATAGCGGGCGTGTAACTCTACAGGGCTAAGTACCTGCATCTCGGAAAAGAGGGCAATAGCTTTCTCGCTGATATTTTCCTTAAGAGCTTCCGGGGTTGTTTTGTGATTGCTTAGGCCACGGGCATGCGCTTCTTCCTCCCACGCCTTACTATAACCATCTCCCTCGAAGAGGATAGGCTTGATACTCTTAGCGTAACCCTGGAGTACCTTTAGAATAGCATCTTCCTTCTTGGTAGTTTTTTTGTTATTTGCCTTCAGTAGGGCATCGACCTCTTGTTTGAAGTCAGTGAGCTGCTTAGCCACCATGGTGTTGAGTACCATCATGGGCTTGCCACAGTTGGCATTGGAACCTACAGCACGGAATTCAAACTTATTGCCTGTAAAAGCAAAAGGCGAAGTACGGTTGCGGTCGGTGGTATCAAGGAACAGATCCGGGATTTTGCTCACTACACTAAGGGTTAATTCGTCTTTTCCTTTTGGAGTAAAGTCCTTGCCTTGTGCCTTGTGCAAAGCATCAAGTACTTTGGTTAGCAATTCCCCTATGAAGACAGAGACAATGGCAGGGGGAGCTTCGTTGGCACCCAAGCGATAATCGTTGGTCGCTGAGGCAATAGAAGCTCTCAAGAGGGGTTCGTACCTATGGACAGCTTTGATCGTACAGAGGAAAAAGGTAAGGAATTGTAAGTTGCTCAGGGGTGTTTTCCCTGGGGAGAGGAGATTGACTCCTGTATTGGTTACCAAAGACCAGTTGTTGTGCTTTCCAGAACCATTGACCCCTGCAAAAGGTTTTTCATGGAAAAGTACCGTGAAGTCATGTCGCTCGGCTACCTTACGCATCAGGTGCATTAGTAGTGCATTCTGATCAACGGCGAGGTTGGCCTCGGTGAAGATGGGTGCTACTTCGAACTGATTAGGCGCTACCTCATTATGTCGGGTCTTGACAGGGATACCTACCATGAGGCACTCCTGTTCTAAATCGCGCATGTAGGCCAATACACGGGAGGGAATAGCTCCTAAGTAGTGGTCTTCCAGTTGTTGTCCCTTGGCAGCTTCATGCCCTAGCAGGGTACGCCCTGTGATAAGTAGGTCAGGACGGGTGGCTACGAGGGTTTTATCTATAAGGAAATATTCTTGTTCGCAACCTAAGGTGTTTGCTACACTCTCCACTTCAGGGTCGAAGTAGCGCGCTACCTCTGTGGCGGCTTTGTCAATAGCAGTAAGGGCTTTTAGCAAGGGAGTCTTATTGTCCAGAGCCTCTCCTGTATAGGCGATAAAAATCGTTGGGATACAGAGTACTGACCCATATACAAAGGGAGGAGAGGAAGGATCCCAAGCCGTATAGCCACGTGCTTCAAAAGTGTTACGTATGCCCCCATTGGGGAAGCTTGAGGCATCAGACTCCTGTTGTACGAGTTGGTTGCCCGAAAATTGTTCAATGGCGCGATTGCCTGCGATAGGCTCAAAGAAAGCATCGTGCTTTTCGGCGGTGCCTCCAGTGAGCGGTTGGAACCAATGGGTATAGTGAGTGGCTCCTCGGCTAATAGCCCAATCGCGCATAGCGATGGCCACTTGGTCAGCTACTTGTCGGTCTATTTTGCAGCCCTTGCGTATGGAGGTCATCACACTCTCAAAGGCCTCACGGGTCATTCGCTGACGCATGGCCTCCTCATGGAATACATTGCAGGCAAATAGCTCCGAAGCACGTCCCTTATCGGATACCTCAACGGGTTGCTTCTTTTGCACTTCAGATAAGGCAGTAAAGCGTAACATATCGTATGGATTAGTATTTCTGCGCACAAAAGTACGAAAAAAAGTGATTAGTTGTTAATCATTGAATGATTAGTTTTTGCTATTTCATACAATTACCCACTGAGATGACTTTACTTATTTTTTCACTTTTTATTGTGAAAAAAGTGTAGAAAAAATAGTATTTTTGCCCTCTACTAATGAAGTGTCCTTGTATAATTATAGAAAAGGATTTAATTATCTTTTATTCAATATTTTAGCTTTTAAAAACCTTATAAAAATGGCAAAATACACTGAAGAGGAACTGAAAGAAGAATTAGAAAACAGCGAGTACAAGTATGGTTTCTATACAGATATAGAGTCAGATACCTTTCCCAAGGGATTGAGTGAGGAGGTGGTTATTGCGCTCTCCAAGAAGAAAAACGAACCCCAATGGATGACAGACTGGCGCGTGGAGGCTTTTCGTATATGGCAGTCTATGCCTGAGCCACCACATTGGGCAAACTTGAAGTTTGAAACACCTGATTTTCAAGATATCGCTTACTATTCGGCTCCTAAGAAGAAGCCTAAACTCAATAGCTTGGACGAGGTAGATCCGCAGCTGATAGAGACTTTCCAAAAGCTAGGCATCTCCCTTGAGGAGCAAAAACGCTTGGCAGGGGTGGAGGATAAACCTGCTGTGGCAGTGGATGTGGTTATGGACTCCGTATCAGTAGCCACTACTTTCCAAAAGACATTGGCAGAGAAGGGGATTATCTTCTGTGCTATCTCAGAGGCTATACAGAAACACCCTGATCTGGTTCGCAAGTACTTAGGTACAGTAGTGCCCAAGACAGACAATTTCTATGCGGCACTGAACTCAGCTGTTTTTACCGATGGTTCTTTCTGCTATGTGCCTAAGGGGGTACGTTGTCCTATGGAGCTTTCTACCTACTTCCGTATCAATCAGGCAGGTACAGGTCAGTTTGAGCGTACCTTGCTTATCGTGG
>NZ_CALHGG010000072.1 GCF_938029845.1 uncultured Capnocytophaga sp. | reverse complement strand
TCGTTAAGAGCTTGCAGAGCAATAGCGTTAGGAGGTGTACCAATAGGAGTAGCCATACCGCCTAAGTTAGCGGCAATTGGGATACTCATTGTGAGCGCGGTACGTCCTTTACCACTTGCAGGCAATGCTGCAAAAACAGGAGTAAGAAAAGTGAGCATCATAGCTGCCGTAGCAGTATTACTCACAAACATTGAGAAAATACCCGTAATGAGCAAGAAACCCAATAGCACATTCTCGCTTTTATTTCCGAACGGACGTATCAAATTTTTGGCAAGCAAGACGTCTAACCCCGATTTGGTAGCGGCAATAGCCAAGAAAAACCCACCCAAAAAGAGTATAATTACAGGGTTGGCAAAGGTAGCCATAATCTCTTTACTGCTGAGTAGTTTCCCGAAAATCTCGTTCTCCTCTCCTTTAAAGAAGAACAGACTGTGGTTAGAAACCGTTAAACACATTAGGGTGATGATACCCAACGAAGTAGCCCACGAAGGGATAGCCTCACTAATCCACATAAGAGTGGCAAACACAAAAATAGCGATAATTCGCTGATGTATCACCGTTAGTCCGCTAATATGAAACACCTCAGTAGGCAAATTCCACACTACAGCAGTTACAATCACTATACATATCAAAGCGATAAGGTGTTTTTTTTCAAAGTGATTGGTCATTACATTTTCTAATTCTTTAGACATAATATTTTGGTAAGTTTAAAAAGTTATTTGCTATTTAACAAACGAATGACAAAGGTATAAAAAAAGAATAATCCACCAAAGAAAAACGATAGTTTTTTATTGATGGATTTATTTATATTTTACTTTCTTTGTTTTAATTGAAATATATCCTATAACTCAATGTATTTAAAGAGAAGTAATAAAAGTTAAAAATCCTAAAACCACTCCTACAAAATTGGGAATAATGAGAATATAATCTGGCTTAGGTTCTTTTGTCCAGCCATACACCACCCAGATAAGACAAGACCCTGCTGCAAACAATGGTTGCCAAGGTTGCGCTTTATGCCCCTCTAAGTTTGCTATAATTTGAGGAATATAGGCTATAAATACCATTACTCCTATAAAGGCTCCAATAGAACCTATGAATAAGTTAATTTTTTGCTTAATATTTCTTTTTTTGTTCATAATAATATGGTTTTCTGCAAAGATATAGATAATTTATGCATTTTACAAAAAACATCAAAAATAATTAGAAAAATTTTCGTTTTACACTCCCCATAATGCTTGTTGTAATCGCTGAATTTGAGTATCTTCTATGTTATTTAAAATAGCTAAAGTATCTCTTGGAATAAAAATACATTTTTCCAAAAGGCTTTTCAGTAAGTTTTCCAATGCCAAAGTATATTCTTGATAAGTAATAAGCTCTTTTATCTGTTCAATAAATGATAAAACTAGTGAATCGGTTGAGAAATCGTTGGTAAGTTGCTTTATAAACAAGTTAGTTGTGTAAGAAAGTATACTGATAGGTTCGCAAATACTAATTCCTAATTTCTCTTGAATGAGAGCTTCTACTTCTTCTTTGGTTTTTTCCCATTCTTCTCCTTCTCCCATAAGTCGTAACTCATTGATAACCTCCCACAGCTCATTTGTGGTATTATAGTCTCTGAAGTCTTTGCATATAAAATTGGAAGTATAATCTCCTACTTTTTTAGCATTATAGCCTTCTTTCCAAAGGGCTTGTAAGCCTTGAATGTAATAGACAATTGCTTTTATTTCTTCTGAAGTCATTTTATTACACTTAGTTTTTCAGGTTCATTAATAGGAATTCTTAGTCGTAAGCCAAGTTCAGAATGAGTGATTATATGGTTTGTATCCTCAAAATAGGCTTCCTTAAAATACTCGCTATTATCCAAAAACAAAAACCATAAAAGTTTCCCTTTTTCTTTATTGATAATGTAAATAAAACCATCTCCTTCCCAACTACATTCACCTCCATAAATTTTATATTGGGCATTCTCTACCATAATTTTCGGATAGAGATTAGAGACATAATCCTCTTCGTTATAAGAAAAATAACTATCTAAGGTAGATTGGCACAAAATTCTTAGGTGATACTTCTCTTTAATCCATTGTCCTTCTAAAACAAACATATCACCATTAGGGTAAGTAATAGATTTGATAATAGGATAAGTGTAATTTTCAAGAATGTTTTTGATACGTGGATGCATATTACATTTATTTTTTTAGTACATTTTATGGTTACTAAAATCCAACGACAAAGATACAGAAAAAAGTATCATATACAAAGATATTTTGGGTTATCTTTTATGATGAACAAATTGATAACAATTATACAAACATACTTAGCATAGAGTTTCACCGAATAATAAATGAAAGAAGAACGAACCTACAGTGGGTCTACAGTGGGTCTACAGTGGGTCTACAGTGGGTCTACAGTGGGT
>NZ_CALHGG010000071.1 GCF_938029845.1 uncultured Capnocytophaga sp. | reverse complement strand
GTCAAGGGAGAATACGAAGTCTTCTTTGAGGTTGATACACACATCTATACAGGCTTGGCAGAAGATATTTCCTTTGATATGTTTTACATTGGGATCCGTGAGTTTTACCTTTTGGGTGATTTTTATTTCTTTTTCAAAAAAGAGTTCATCTACCCCAAAAATATCGTTGAATGCCTTCTGGAGTCCCTCCTCCTTGGAGTCACCTACGAGTTCTATCCCCTCCGTGGTATAGGTAATTACCATAGGGAGTGCCCCTCCCTTAGGATTGTTTTGGGAATAAACATGCCACTTAGGAGCAATTTTCCCATGGAAAGTGAGCAGATATTCTCCCTCAGAGAGTTTCTCTTGGGAAAAAGTCCATACCACTGGGTTTTCCTCCTCATGCCCGCCTCCAAAAGACGGCTGAAAATTGATTTGTGCACTTGCGAAAGCTACACAGAACAAGGTTATAAGAATGGTGAAAATATTTTTCTTCATATCTTGAATTTATTCAAAAGTTAAGTTGATCATCACCGCCCGGGTATAGATACGCCTAAGGTTACCTGTCCAAGGACTGTTAGGATCATTATCGGGTATCAGTTCGTTATTGATAGAGAACATCCCTCGTATGGAGGGGGTAAAGCGGAAATGAGGGGTATATAGATCAATCCCAAAGCCAAGTTCATAAAAGAATACTGTGGGGTTCACCCTGAACTTTCCTTCTACATTGTCCTCTCTCGATTTGTTGTTAGCACTCAAGTTTAGTGTCATCGAAGCACCCGCAGTAACATAGGGCTTGAAGTTGTCCCAGCGCTTGGAACCATACTTCAAGAGCACAGGGATATAGATATAGGTGGAGGCTACCTCACGATAGCGCGAACGATCTTGTGCAAAACCTGGAAAATCTAGCTCTCTCTTGTTGTAGATGAGCCCTGGCTCAAAACGTGCACTCAGGTGCTCTATCAAGCGTAAATCCCCTGTGAGTCCTACATTGAACCCATAGGATTTCTTGGTTTGTATATCTGTAAGATTCGCATTGGTATAGTCAAAACGCTCATAGTCTAAGCGAAAGTCCATGGTATTGAGTCCAAAGTAATAGCCCCATTGGAATTTCTGATAATCAAAATCTTCCAAATTGATAATGGGCTGGGCACTTACCAGTGTGGGTAATAAAAATATAAATAATATAATTCTTTTCATAATCTCTTACTTATCAGCCACATATATAGTAGCTACGCCTAAGAATTGGGGATAATAATTCACCGAAGAGAAGCCAATTTCTCCCTTGAGTATATTGGCCAATTTCTCCCCAAAAGGAAATTTGGCTGCCGATTCCGAGAGGTAAGCATAGGCATTTTGGTTCTTTGCCAAAAATTTGCCCATAAGAGGCACTACAAAACGGGTATAAAGTCGATAGCCTTGTTTGTAGGGAAATCGCGTAGGTACCGAAGTCTCCAAGATGACCAATCTACCCCCTGGGCGTAGCACACGCCTAAGTTCAGAAAGCCCTTTTTGGAGGTTCTCAAAGTTACGTACCCCGAAGGAAACAGTTACTGCATCAAAACTACCATCAGCAAAGGGTAGGTTCTCACTATCGGCCAGTTGCATACTAATGCGCTCAGAAAGTCCCAGCTCCTTAATCTTCTTCTCCCCCACCGAGAGCATCCCTTGGGAAATATCTACTCCTGTGATGTGTGCCCCCTCTATTTTAGAGAGTTCTATGGCTAGATCACCCGTACCCGTAGCTACATCAAGAATTGTGCCAGCCTTAATCTGTGCTACCTTTTCCCTGACACGCTTACGCCAAGAGATATCCATACGCAGGGTCATCACACGATTCAGCCCATCATAGGCAGGAGAGATGGTGTCAAACATCTCTTGTACTTGTTCTTTTTTCCCCTTATCTGAATGTTTATCAGGGGTTACTATCTCTTCTTGCATGAGTTTTATTTGAGGTGCAAATATACGATAATTTTTCCGTTTTTGAGTTTTTAATTTTGAGTTTGCTATGAATAATTAGTGGTTAGTTGTCAGCATTAACCTCTGACAACTAACCACTAATAACTAATCTCTAATCACTAACTACTGATCAAAGATCATTATTGATAGATATTTCCAAATCGGATACCTACAAAGGCATTGAGTTCCTTAGAACTTCCTATAAGGTTACCTAAGATACTACGAGAACCGAATACAAGCGGACCTACATGGAAAGCAGCCCCTGTATTGAAGCCTGATACTTCGTTATAGCTGATAGGTAAGAAGGCTCCGAAAACACCATTCCCCCAGTGGGTTTCATAGCGTGGGGTAAGCACAAAGTCATTAGCATAACGCGCATTGTATGCATTCTTAGAAACCATATTCAATTGACTGGATAGATTGAGGTAGAGCCCATCTATAAAGCGGTAATCCAAATTGATATTCAAGGTAGTTGGCAAGGAAGAAGTGAAAGACTTACCTGCAAGTCTTTCTGCTTGAGGTAATTGCTCTATACTTTCAAGATTACTAAGGTTAATGGTTTTGTTCGTTAGATTGTAGTAGAAAGACTTGTTATTAGTTTCATATTTGAGCTTTCCGAAGTCAAGCAAGGCAACACCCACTTTAAAACGGTAAGGAATATGTCCATCACAGTTAGGACAGCCGTCTTCACTATATTCGTAAATAAGTCCTAAGTCTGCCCCTATGGTAGAGGCGGAGGAAGCGAAAAAGTCAGGGGAACCAAGCACATCTAAGCCTCCACTTCTCACTTCTGCTTTACCATCTTTGAATCTTAAGAGCACATCACCATTAGCATCCTTAAGGAGTTCTACATTATTGCTATTCACTCCTTCGAAGCCCATACGGAAGCTACCTGTACCCTGTACAAGTTTCACACCTACTCCTAATCGGAGAATATTATATCCATCGTTCATTACAGTATAGCTCCATACTGCCCCTATTTCTCTAAAGGCATTGGCCAAGATGTTCATATCGGAGATATTACGTACATGGTAGAGCTGAGAAGGATCTAGATCCATTTTCTTAGCCTGAATAAGTGCCTGCAATACATTACTGTCAATACCAGTAGTATTACCCATAATACGCATACGGCTTACAAGCCCCAAGGCATGTTCTTTATTAACACGTACAATAAAGGATGGTCCCAGTACATCGACATTAATCCCTGCATTTATCACTTTTGAGTTAGCAAGGTTATCCGTGAATTTCTTGAAGGATTTCTCTAGATCCAAGGACATTCCCATCTCATTATTACCTAAGTTAGCATCTATGGACACAAGGTTTACATCCCAAGGACGTGCCCATAATGCATGTGCAGGATTGGAAATAGTGGAGAGGGCTCCTCCATAAGTACTCGTCCTAAGCCCTATAAAGGACTGTTGTGCCATACCTTCATAGGCTATCAAGCCTAATAAAGAAAGAAGAATTTTTTTCATAATAATTTATTCCATTTTTCTAAAGGGCAAAAGTACAAAAATAATAATTAATTATCTATAATTATCAACTATTTAACATTCTTCACGGAAATCAGTGATCAGCAGTCAGATGTCAGTCTATAGTTACGCAGTACAGAATTAACAATTGACAATTGATAATTAACAATTAAAAGTTGTACTTTTGCCCAAAAACTATATCTGATGAATTTCTTAAACCTTGCACAAAATCGCTACACTACCAAGATGTATAACGGAAAGCGTATCCCAGAAGATACCCTTAACCAACTCAAAGAAATCCTCCGCTTGGCACCCTCCTCTATCAATAGCCAACCATGGCAATTTGTTTTCGTGGGTGAGGAGCGTAAGAATAATCTCTTTGCGCCTCTTTCCTTAATCAATGAGGAGCGAGTGAAAGCGGCCAGCCATATTGTCATCTTTAGAGTGTTAGAGAGTGTAGCTCGTTTCGAACAAGAAGCGCCCTCTTATATCTCAGAAAGTGGCTTTGCTTTCTACCAGAAGTATATCAAAAGCCAAGGCGATGCTCATGTGGAAGCATGGATGGGACACCAAGTGTATGTAGCTTTAGGCTACTTCCTCTCCGCCTGTGCTGCCATGGGAATCGACTCTACCCCTATGGAGGGTTTCCTCCCCTCAGAGTACGACAAGCATTTGCCCAAGGATGGTTACCGCACTCTTTTCGCCGTGGCGATAGGCTACCGCGATCCAGAGGATGCTAACCAACCCAACCGCACCCCTAAGCGAAGAAAAACAGAAGTAGTGAAAAGTGAAGAATGAAAAGTGAAGAATGAAAAGTGAAGAGCGAATAGAGTTTTTCACTATTCACTTTTCACTATTCACTTATTTTTTGTATTTTTGCCCCCTATCTTATACATCATACAACTATGCTGAATGTTAGTGGCTTATCTATCTCCTTCCAAGGGGAAACGCTCTTCTCCGATGTGGCTTTTATGCTCGTCGGCGGTGATCGCGTGGGGATTATTGGCAAAAATGGTGCTGGAAAATCCACCTTGCTCAAAATGCTCTCTGGGGAATTAGCTCCCGATACAGGGACTATTGCCTTAGAGCGGAATGCTAAGATAGGCTATTTAAAACAAGATATTGACTTCGTTGCAGGTCGTACTGTCTTGGAGGAGGCTTATCAGGCCTTCACCACACTGATGCGCCTTGAGGAGGAATTGGATAGCATCCATCATGAGATGGCAACCCGTACCGATTACGAAAGCGAGAGCTATAATGACCTCCTTATCCGCCTGCACGATGTGACTCACGAATACGAAATCCATGGAGGATATACCTATAAGGGCGACACCGAGCGCATCCTCTCTGGACTGGGCTTCTCTCGCGAGGACTTCTCTCGCCTGACCGATAGTTTCTCAGGAGGATGGCGCATGCGTATCGAGCTGGCAAAACTCCTCTTGGAGAAGAACGACATTCTCCTGTTGGACGAGCCTACCAACCACCTCGATATTGAATCTATTATATGGTTTGAAGGCTTCCTCAAGTCCTTCCCTGGTGCCGTGGTGATTATCTCCCACGACAAAATGTTCTTGGACAATGTAACCAACCGCACCATTGAGATTGTGGCAGGACGTATCTATGACTATCCCAAACCATATTCGGCTTTCTTGGAGCTGCGAAAGGAGATGATTACCCAACAGCTTGCCGCCCAGAAGAACCAAGAAAAAATGATCCAACAGACGGAAAAGCTCATTGATAAGTTCCGTGCCAAAGCTTCCAAAGCATCTATGGCACAATCCCTTATCAAGAAGTTAGACCGCATTGAGCGTATCGAGGTTGATGAGCAGGAAACCGCAGTCATGTCCGTGCGTTTCCCCCTCTCCCAACAACCAGGCAAAGTAGTCTTGGAAATAGACCATGTCAGCAAGAGTTATGATGACAAATTGATTCTCAAGGATGTAAGCCTATTGGTAGAACGTGGTTCCAAAATAGCTTTCGTCGGACAGAACGGACAGGGGAAAACAACTTTAGCCAAAATGATTATAGGGGAAATACCCTTTGAAGGAAATATCCGCTTAGGGCACAATGTAGAGATAGGCTATTTCGCCCAAAACCAAGCCCATTACTTGGACGGCGAACTCACCCTCTTGGACACTATGCTAGGGGCAGCCAATGACTCCAACCGAATCAAGGTACGCGATATCCTCGGTGCTTTCCTCTTCCGCGGTGACGAAGTAGAGAAAAAGGTAAAGGTGCTCTCAGGAGGCGAACGCAATCGCTTGGCTTTGGCAAAAATGCTCCTCTCCTCCTTCAATGTATTGGTCATGGACGAGCCTACCAACCACCTAGACATTGCCTCCAAGAATGTCCTCAAGCAAGCTCTCCAGCGCTTTGAGGGAACGCTTATTATCGTATCCCACGACCGTGACTTCCTCACCGGACTTACTGATAAGGTATATGAGTTCAAGAATCATACGATTAAGGAATATCTCGGTGACATTGATTTCTACTTGGAACAAAGAGCCGTGTCCTCTTTCCGAGAGATAGAAAAGGGTGAAGAGGTCAAAAAAGAAGTAGTGGTAGAAAAGGAAAAGACCCTTTCCTACGAAGAACAAAAAGAGCGTAAGAAGCTCACCAACCAGCTTAGCAAGGTAGAACGACAAATAAGCGACCTTGAAAAGGAGATCGCTCAAATGGACACCCAAATACAAAATAACCCAACTCCCTCCCTCATGGAACAGTACGGCCACAAAAAAGCCCAGCTGGACACCCTCATGCAGGAATGGGAAAAAATAGTTTTAGAGATTGGTAGCTAGTACAGAAACTAACCACTAATAACTAACAACTAACCACTAATAACTAACAACTGAAGGAATGAATTTCATCGTATCCGCACGCAAATATCGTCCACAAACCTTTATGGATGTGGTAGGACAAAAGGCCATCACCGACACCTTGGAGAATGCCATCGCCAATGATCACTTGGCGCAAGCACTACTCTTCACAGGGCCTCGTGGAGTGGGTAAGACTACTTGTGCCCGTATCTTGGCAAAGAAGATCAATGAGAAAACCACCCCTACGGACGGAGATAACGACTTCGCCTTCAACATCTTTGAACTCGATGCCGCTTCCAACAATAGTGTTGAGGGTATCCGTTCGCTCATCGAACAAGTGCGTATCCCTCCCCAAGTAGGTAAGTATAAGGTATATATCATTGACGAGGTACACATGCTCTCCAATGCCGCTTTCAATGCCTTCCTCAAGACCCTGGAGGAACCGCCCGCGCATGCCATATTCATCCTAGCCACCACCGAGAAGCACAAGGTAATTCCTACGATTCTTTCTCGTTGTCAGATATTTGATTTCAAGCGTATTACCATCAGTGATGCCCGTGAGTATCTCAAATATATCGCAAAGGAACAAGGACTAGAAGCCGAAGATGAAGCCCTACAAATCATCGCCCAAAAAGCCGATGGCGCCATGCGCGACGCTCTTTCTATCTTTGACCGTGTGGTGAGCTTCTGTGGGAAAACCATTACCCGACAGGCAGTGTCCGAGATCCTCAATGTCCTAGACTACGATACTTATTTCAAGATAACCGACCTAATCGTATCCAACAATATACCTCAGCTACTAGTGGAGTTCAATAGTATCCTCGCTCATGGATTCGACGGACAACACTTTATAGCTGGTTTGGCAGGACATTTCCGCGACCTTATGGTATGTAAGAATGGAAAGACCATCTCCCTTATGGAAGTGGGTGAGGAAACCCAAAAGAAGTATGCCGAACAAACGGCCAAGTGCGACTTTCCTTTCCTTGTTCGTGCCTTGGAGATTGCTTCCGATTGCGACCTCAAGTACAAGACAAGCCGCACCCCTCGCCTATTGGTAGAGCTGGCACTCATGCAACTAGCCTCATTGACCTACGAAGGGGATAAAAAAAAAATGATGGATATATAATCCCTGCCTCCGTATTTCATAAAAATTCGCCCAAGGAAAACAAGACAGAAGAATCTCATTCACAACAAGTTAACCCCTCAACAGAGCAAAACACCCCTGTAACAACTCCTCCTGCAAATAGCGTTTCGGCTACTTCGATTAAGAGCATACAGCTCAAGCGAGAGGCAGCCAAGGTGCGCGATGAGCACAGCCTAAACCCTCAAGACCTACCCAACGAAGCATATACCCAAGAGGACTTTGCCCGTGTATGGCAGAACATGTTGGCTATCTTGGACAAGCGGGGCGAGCATCTCCTTATTAGTTATCTGGGCAAGAATACCCCAACCATTGAAAAAGATGTCATCCAAGTGAAGGCAAATAGCAACATTGCCGATATAGACATACGGTCGAATCAGCAACGCCTACTCACCTATATCCACAAGCAACTCAAGAACTACCATATCACCATGGAGGTCACCCTAAACAAGGAAGCCTCAACAACCTATGTCCCCTATACCCTCGAGGAAAAATACAACGCCCTCAAGGAACAAAACCCTTTCCTCGAAACCTTTGTCCAAGAATTAGGACTACAATTCTAAAGAGTGAATAACGAATAGTGAATAGTGAAAAACGCCTTTCACTATTCACTTTTCACTTTTCCCTCCGCTGGCGCGAGCTTGTAGCTCGTACCCAATATCAATCATTATTAAAGTTATCAACATTCTTCTGTTGAAAAAATAAGTCTTTTGTTTATAAGTGATTAGCAATTTTCTATTTTTTTCTCTTGCAAAACCTTTCTGAATATGCTATTTTTGCACACATTTTTTCACTTATGACACAAACTGATATTAACCAGATTGAGACTCTTGTCCATGAGGGCAACAAGCTCGCAGCAATAAAACTCTTAATGGATACCGCTCATATAGGCCTGAAGGAAGCCAAAGATATCATTGATAACTTTTTTTTGGGTAAGCAAACCGACTTGCAGGCAGCGGTGGCTCAGGTACAAACCCGTTACAGTGAAAATTATGAGAGTATCAGCGCCAATAGTGATGCAAATGGTAAGGTACATTTCTTTTATCAGAAAGGCAATCACAAGGAGGAAGTAACCCCAGGTCACCCTGTATGGGAGCGTGTAAGAAATCACTACCTCTCCATTTGGGAAGATGCCCCAGAAGGCTTTAATGAAGCGCGCGAACCCTTCCGCAAGGCTATTTTAGAAATGGAAGCCAAAGCAGGCTACACCCCTAAGAAAAGTACCCAAACCACCAAGAAAGGACAAACACCCTATAGAAAAGAACAAACTACCAGTGATAAAGAAAATACGCTATTTATCAAAAAAGGTTCCTCTGACTTTTTCAAATGGTTTTTTTATGTTTTCATCGCCGCCATTATAGCTTATATCATATATTTAGCAGTTAGTCATTAATGCTTGTAGGGGCAAATGGCAATTCGCTCATCACTATCACTAATTTAGCCTACTCGTCTGAGAATTAATAATCGACAATTAACAATTAAAAAAAATGGGAATATTTGACAAAAGGGAAAATTACAAGCCCTTTGAATATCCAGAAGTAATGAAATTCGTGGATATGATGCACCAAACATTCTGGGTGCACTCTGAAGTAGAATTTACCGCTGATATACAAGACTTTAAGTCCAACCTCAGCTTGGTAGAGAAAGAAGCCGTGAAGCGCGCCCTCTTGGGAATTGCCCAAGTGGAAGTAGCGGTAAAAACCTTTTGGGGAGACCTCTATGACATCTTCCCTAAGCCTGAATTCAATGGGCTAGGTGCTACCTTTGCCGAGTGTGAGTTCCGCCATTCTGAAGCTTATTCGCGCCTATTGGAGGTATTAGGCTACAACAATGAGTTCGAAACACTCTTGGAAGTGCCTATCTTCAAGGAAAGAAATACCATACTCAAGGAATATCTGGCAAAAAACAGGGAAAATGCCATGGAACGCATCCTTTTCTTCACCCTGATTATAGAAAATGCTTCTCTATTTAGCCAGTTTGCCACTATCCTCTCCTTCACTCGTTTCAAGGGGTATATGAAGAATGTGGCAAATATCATCGCTTGGACTTCTATTGATGAGCAGGTACATGCCAATGCAGGTATCTACATCCTCAAAACCATATTCGAGGAAAACCCTGACTTCCGTGCCAAAGCCAGAGAAGAAGCTACCCAGTTTATCCGAGAATATATCCTATTGGAGGACAAAATGTTGGACTGGATTTTTGAAGAGGGCGAACTAAGTTTCTTCACCAAAAAGGATCTAGCCAACTATATGCGTTACCGCCTTGATGATGCCTTAACCCAACTAGATTTAGGCAAGCCTTTCGGCATCACCGCTCAGGAGGCAGCCCCTATGTTGTGGTTTGAGGAAGAAGTATTTGTCAATGAACTTGATGACTTCTTCGCTAAGCGACCCACCGCTTACACCAAGCACGACAAGAGCATCACTGCCAACGACCTATTCTAAAAATAAAAAGCGAATAGTGAAAAATGAAGAGTGACTCATCACTTTTCATTTTTCACTTTTCACTATTCTCTAATCACTTAATATATGAATTACAGCAAAGAAATCATCCACGAAATCCAGCTCATTGACACAGATTATTTCACCCTTGGCGAATATATCTATATGGCAATGGGACTAGTAGGCAACCACCGTGTATGTATCGCCGTCGCCTACAAGATAGACTATTGTATCAAGAAAGCGCTTCAGTTCGTAGAGGCTGACCCCTTAGTAAGTTTTACTCATATTAATAAGGTAAAGGTAGGAGAAACCACTGCCGAACGCCGCTTCCTCTGGGAAAGTGAATAGTATCTCCTCACTATTCGCTATTCACTTAATTTTTTTTCTTCGAAAAATTTTGTGCTTTCCAAAAAAAGCCTTACTTTTGCACCCAATTATTGTTTAATTAAAAAGCAAACGAATATGTATGCAATTGTAGAGATGGCAGGGCAACAATTCAAAGTTAGCAAAGACCAAAAAGTATTTGTTCACCGCTTGGAAGACGCTGAAGGAAGCGAAGTTATCTTCGACAGAGTTCTTCTTTTAGACCAAAACGGAGCAATTACTATCGGCGCCCCAACCATAGATGGAGCTTCTGTGCAAGCTAAAGTTTTACGCCACGTAAAAGGCGACAAAGTAATCGTTTTCAAAAAGAAAAGACGTAAAGGTTACAAAGTGAAAAACGGACACCGTCAACTCTTTACTGAAATTCAGATTGAAGAAATCCTCGCCTCTGGTGGAAAAAAAGCCCCTGCTAAAGAAAGCAAACCTAAAAAAGCTAAAAAAGACGACCTTACTAAGGTAGAAGGTATCGGCCCTAAAGCAGCTGAAGCACTTGTAAAAGCTGGAGTAGATACTTTTGAAAAATTGTCTAAGAAATCCGTTGAAGAAATCCGCACTATCCTGGTGGAAGCAAGCAAAACTTTAGCTCACCTTGACCCTCAAACTTGGGCTCAACAAGCTAAACTCGCTGCTGATGGTAAGTGGGACGAACTCAAAAAGTGGCAAGACGAACTTAACGGAGGTATTGTAAAATAATTGTATAACCGCTTGATAATCAAGCACTAAATCAGATAACATGGCTCACAAGAAAGGTGTCGGTAGTTCTAAGAACGGTAGAGAATCTCACTCTAAACGACTTGGTGTAAAGATTTATGGAGGTCAGCTTGCTGTAGCTGGTAACATCATCGTTCGCCAAAGAGGTACGGTACATGCTGCAGGAGAAAATGTATATATGGGAAAAGACCATACATTGCATGCAGCTGTAAGCGGAATTGTAAGATTCCAAAAGAAAAAGAACAACAAATCCTTTGTTTCTATTGAACCACTCGCAGAAGCATAGGACTGTAAAAGAATAACTTCTTTTTATTAATCTAAAAAAGCAATAAGTTTTGATACTTATTGCTTTTTTTTTCGTTTAAAAAAACGTATATTTGTGCTCCAAATTACAAAAAAATGAGAAAAATAACTCTTTTATTGGCCTTATGTTTGCCTTTTATAGGACTTGCGCAGAAGCAAACCATCGCAACCGACAAGGCTACTTATGATGGTGCCTTATGGTCCAAACGCTTGTATTACCTCCAGTGGATACAAGGAACTGACACCTACACCTATTTCAAGGAAGGAAACCTCGCTATCTTTGATACCAAAGGAACCCAAGTAGGGGCTATCAATTTGCAAAAACTATCCGACACTTATAATATAGAGAGCGGCTACCCTACCATCTCTTATATAGACGGAAACCAAGTGGTAGTGGAAACTTCTGATCATTTCTATGTGTATGACTACCTGATCGAAAGGCCTATTTTCTCTATCGCAGTTCCTGAAAAGGCAGAAAACAGAGTCTATAACCACCAACAAAGAGCTGTGGCGTATACTATGGATAACAACCTTTTCTTAGCAACGGAGAAGGAACCCCGCTTCCCTATCGCTGTGTCCAAAGATGAAAATATCATCTCTGGCCAATTCATACACCGCAATGAGTTCGGTATCAACGAAGGTATCTTCTGGTCTCCTAAGGGTAATTACATTGCTTTCTACGTGAAAGATGTAAGCCAAGTACAGGACTATCCGTTAGTGGATATCAATACCACCCCTGCAACTCTCAAGAGCATCAAGTATCCTATGGCGGGCTCCAAAAACGAAATTGCCAAAATAGGAATATTTGACGTAAGACTACAAACTACCTATTACCTCAAGGTAGATAACAAAGATGCACACTATTTAACCAACTTGGCTTGGACACCCGACGAAAAACAAATCCTTTTGGCAGAAGTAAAACGTAGCCAAGACCACTACGACCTGAATGCCTATAGCCGAGAAACTGGCGAAAAACTACAAACCCTTTGGAAAGAAAGCAACCCCAAGTGGGTAGAGCCTGAGAAGCCTGCTATCTTCATCCCTAAGCATGACAATGAGTTTATTTGGATGAGTGAAAAAGACGGCTTTATGAACCTTTATGTAGGCAATACACGCTCTACTAAGTTCCGCCAACTCACTGCCTTCAAGTGGGTAGTACAGGAGATTTTAGGCTTTGACGAAAATGGAGACAATGTATTTATCCAAGGAACAGGCGAAGACCCTCGTGACCAACATATTTATAGTGTAAATATCCGAAAAGGTACCGTAAGAAGCCTCACCCCCAAGGCGGGATATCACACCGCTTACCTAAGCAGCAATGGTCGCTACCTATTGGATATCCACAGTGCCCTAAAGACACCTTACAATGTCTCCTTGGTCGATGTCAATGCAGGCTCTTCCAAGACTTTCTATCAGGCACCTAACCCTATGGAAAACTATGATGTAGGTACCGTAGAGTTCCTAACTATCAAAGCCGATAATGGTACCCCTCTCTATGCTAAAATGGTAAAACCACGCGACTTTGACCCTAAAAAGAAATACCCCGTATTGGTGTATGTATACGGAGGCCCTCATGACCAATTGGTAGTGAATCAGTGGAATGGGGCTACCTATCCTTGGATGCTCGCTATGGCTCAGAATGAGCAGTATATCATCTTTACTTTGGACAACCGTGGATCCGAAAATCGCGGCTTTGCCTTTGAAAGTGTAATACACCGCGACTTAGCTAAATATGCTATGAAAGACCAAATGAAAGGGGTAGAATACCTAAAATCACTTCCTTATATAGATAGCAAGCGTATGGCTGTTTATGGTTGGAGCTTCGGAGGTTTCCTCTCCTCCTCCCTCATGTACCGCCACCCTGGCACCTTCACTACTGCAATAGCAGGAGGCGCCGTGATTGATTGGAAATTCTATGAAGTTATGTATGGCGAACGCTATATGGATACCCCTGAAGAAAACCCTCAAGGCTATCAGGACAACCTTGTAACCAACTATATCAAGAATTTGCAAGGCAATATCCTCTATATCCATGGCTATATAGACCCTATCGTAGTCCCTCAACACATGCTCACTATTTCACAAGCGGCTATTAACGAAGGCAAAGTGATTCACTCCTTCCTATATCCTAATCAGGAACATAACGTATTAGGAAACGAATCTATCCACTTAACCAAAATCATTGTAGATTTCATCCTCAAAAACAACGTAGAACAACCTGAAAACACAGAAAACCAACCTACTGAGGAGAACACAGACACCACAGCTGGTGCAAGTCTATAGCTCTTATGAGAGAGGCTATTTATCGCATCTTACAATACCACAAACACCTGAAAATCAATTTTCTTCATAATTTAATACGAATAAGGGGTGACTCCATAGGAGCACCCCTTATTTAATGAAAAGTGAAGAACGTTTTTCACTCTTCGCTTTTCACTTTTCACTTAAACGCTTGTTTAAGATCGTTCTGCAAGTCCTCTATATCCTCCAATCCTACTGAAAGTCGGATAAGATCGGGGGTAACCCCTGTGAGTACTTGCGCTTCTTCGCTAAGCTGTTGATGGGTAGTGCTAGCAGGGTGAATAATAAGTGATTTAGTATCACCCAAGTTAGCCAATAGGGAGAAAATCTTTACATGATTAACCATCTTTTTAGCAGCCTCAAAACCTCCTTTAAGACCAAAGGTAACCAAACCACTCTGTCCTCCTTGTAGGTATTTATCTGCCAAAGCCTTGTAGGGACTGTCTTCTAATCCAGGGTAGTTCACCCAAGCCACTTCAGGCTGTGCCTTAAGCCATTTGGCAAGAGCCAACGCATTTTCGCTGTGTTTCTTCACACGGATAGGAAGGGTCTCTAGGCTCTGTAATATCTGGAAAGCATTGTATGGGCTAAGAGCTGTTCCCAGGTCGCGCAAGCCCTCTATACGTAGCTTAGCCACATAGGCAGCATTACCCAAGGCGTCATGTAGGATAAGTCCGTGATAACCTGCAGAAGGTTCGGTAAATTCAGGAAACTTACCACTACTCCAATCAAAGTTACCCCCATCAATAATCGCCCCACCTAGCGAGGTTCCATTACCTCCTATATATTTGGTAAGAGAGTGTACCACTATATTAGCCCCATGTTTGATCGGATTCAGAAGCACAGGAGTAGCCACTGTATTATCCACAATCAAAGGAATTTTGTGCTTTTGAGCTACTTTTGCGATAGCCTCTATATCCAGCACATCCAATTTAGGATTACCCAAAGTTTCTATAAAGATAGCACGGGTATTATCCTGTACAGCTTGGTCAAAGTGAGCAACCTCCTTAGGATCTACAAAGGTAGTGGTAATCCCAAGGCGTGGCAAGGTTACATTCAGCAGGTTATAAGTACCTCCATATAAGCTATTGGAGGATACAATATGATCCCCTGTACGCAAGAGGGTAAGGAAAGCCGTAGTCAGCGCAGCTGCTCCAGAGGAGGTTACCACAGCGCCTACTCCTCCCTCTATGGCAGCCAAGCGTTGTTCCAACACATCATTGGTAGGGTTATTCAATCGGGTATAGATGTATCCAGGAACCGAAAGATTAAATCTTCCTGCGGCATCATCTGCATTTTCAAATACATAGGATGTTGTCTGATAGATAGGTACTGCTTGAGCACCTTGGTGTGCCAATGGCTCATACCCTGCATGGAGCGCATTGGTAGATTGTTTGAATGTTGTCATACTTTATATATTTATTCTACAATGATTAAATTCTGTTATAAAAGACAGTTATATTTTTTTATTCGTAATTAGAGCGCAAAGATAGAAAATATTTTTTATATCACCAAAAAAAAGAATTTTTTTATAACAAATAAATTTGCCAATATGCTAATTAAAAAATCAGCACATTGGCAAATTAAAAAATTGACTAATCAGCAAATCGGCAAATCAGCACATTGACTAATCAGCAAATCGGCAAATCAGCACATTGACAAATCAGCTAATCGGCTAATTAAAATCGGTAGCCTACTCCAGCTAATATACTAATAGTAGCCGCAGGCATAATACCTCCCCAAGCTCTGTGACGAGTAGTAAAGTACTTGCGATTGAGTAGGTTTAGCGCATTAAGATTCACATTCCATTGCTTGATACTATAATTAGCTGTAGCATTGAGCAAGAAGAACTTAGGAATCAATCCTACATTACCATCAGCAGAACCTTCGAAGGTGTTTTTAAGATCCGAGAACTGAGAGCTTACAAAGTTTCCATAGCCATTGAGGGTAAGAACACCGCCTCCACAATCAAATTGGTATTTTGCTCCTGCAGTAGCTGTATAGCGAGGGGCATAAGGTATGCGGTTACCCTTGTACATACCATATTCTATAGTTGCTTTCTGGATAGCACCACTTCCATAGAGTTTCAATCCTTCCACAGGATAGATGGCACCACTCATTTCTATTCCTTGGTGTAGTGCCTTACCTCCGTTATTGAGCAAACCTCCTTCACGGAATATTTTGTGGTCAAAATCCAAAATATAAGCAGCCAATTCCACTTCCAACCAATCAACTGGAGTAGTACGCAAGCCCAATTCATAGTTATTGGAGGTTTCTGCATCCAAATCACCATTAGTTACAAAAGCCTCACGAATCTGTGGCATCTTATATCCTTTGGAATAACTAAAGTATGCACGATAATCTTCAGAGAACTTGTAGAATAACCCTAAAGAGTAGATAAAGGCATCTTCATTGGTGTTATCCCACTGATTGCGGAAGTAATCCTCTTTGTCGTAATTCACAAAGGTATAGCGTAAGCCAGGGTTGATATTGAACTTATCGGTGATATGGAACTCATCAAACACGTAACCTTCCACCACAGCAACAGTATTGGCTGAATTGGCAGTGGTTTTTCCTTCCTTCACACCTATTTTATCACCTGCTACAGATACATCATGGGTAATATCGGTATGTAAGCGTACCCCTGCCAAGAGTTTATTTTCCTTACCAAAAAGGGTGTTGGTACGTTCATAATCGGAGAAGAGTCCCACCGAAGGAATATCTCGTAAAGCTGACGTAAATTTGCGCTTAGCAGGGTCTGTATTGCGGTTATCAAGCCACCAATCACGCTTGAGATAACTTCCGTAGAGGGAAGTAGTAAGCGAATTCTGCTCATCAAAAAGGCGCTTGTAAGAGATAGCTGTACTAAAACGTCTCGCTTCAAAGAAATCGTGAGGATTCACTGATTGTTCTGGATCAGCATCCCATTGTGCTTGGCTAAGCCCTCCTGGGGTTTCTGAGTATTCGGTAAAGCCATTAACGAAGAAGCGCCATTCATTCTTCTCCCCTATCTTAGTGGTAACATTGCCTGTAAAGTCATTCACAGCATAGTAACTACGCGATTTTCTAAAGCCGTCTCCTTGACGACGATGAAAACCAGCATAGTAATTCATAGCACCTTCATTGGTATTACCTACAGTTTCTACCCCTATATTTAGCGCATTATGGTTACCATATTGCAAGTTAAGATTCGTATAAGGCTGAGCAGCTCCTTTTTTAGTAATGATATTCACTACACCTCCTATACTACCACTTCCATAGAGGGCAGGAGAGGCACCCTTAATTACTTCTACGCTCTCAATAGCTCCTACAGGCATCATATAATATCCTCCCATATCGGAATAGCTCTGCCCGATAGGAATTTTCCCATCAATGACAACCAAAGTGTTGCTATTACGAGCAGGGTCTATCCCTCTGAGTCCTATCCCTGGGCGCAAGCCTCGTCCATCTTCATCTATATAATTGACCCCAGGCATAAAGCGTACCGCATCTCCTACGGCAGGAATCGCTAATTCCTTAATTTGCGCAGCCGAAATCACATTTACCGTACCTGCAAAATCCTTGATATTTCGCTTGATCCCGGTAGAGGTAACAGTTACCTCAGAGAGTTCCTCTTGGGAAACCTTCAATTGTACATTGAGCAAAGTACGCCCTTGTACTCCTATCTCTTGAGTGTAATAGCCTAAGGACTTGAATATGAGAACATCATTCTCATCTACACGGATAGTGTAATAGCCGTCCTTATCGGTGGCAACTCCTCGTTGGGAGCCTTTTACAAGAACATTCACCCCAAGTAGTGGTGCCCCATGGGCATCTACCACGCGCCCTTCTACTTGGATCTCTCGTTCCTGTTCTATTATACCATAGGAAGCCGCTAAGTCAGCAGCTTTCACCTGAGGAATTGTAAGTGCTATCATTGTTGTTAGCAGCAACTTACCCATCATTTGTGTTTTCTTTTTCATAAAGAACACTTTTATATAACTAAAAACGGGGCAAAATTAGTGGTTTATATTTAATCTAAATAATTATTTATATTTGTTTTAAGTTAAATATTATACTAACACCCGAAACATTCACTGTTTGTCTTTTATTCTCTGCTATTAATGCGAGTCAATAGTTAAATCCTCTTTGCCAACTTTCTAAGACGCAATTTATTGCGTCTCTACACAGACGCTGACCAAGACAACTACTGATTAGCGTAGTCATCCGTAGAGACGCAATTTATTGCGTCTTAACGAATTAAATTATACAGATATTTTTTAACTATTGATTTGCATTATTAATACAAATCAATCGCTAATTGTTAATTGACTATTTGCCAAATTATTCTTACCTTTGTCCCTATCCAACTTAAAACTCAACACATCGACACATCGACACATCGACACATCAACACATCAACACATCAACACATCAACACATCGACAAATCAACAAATCGACAAATCAACAAATCGACAAATCGACAAATCAGCACATCGACAAATCAACAAATCAACACATCGACAAATTGACAAATCAGCACATCAATCAACACATCGACAAATCGACACATCGACAAATCAGCACATCGACACATCGGCAAATTGACAAATCAGCAAATTATGAAATGGTTTTTACTCTTATTAAGCACTGCCCTTTACGCCAATGACGGGGCTTTCTTCGGTTCGGGCAATCACTTAGTCCCTATCATGGAAACCGATATTTCCGTACAAAAGGAGATTCTATATCTCAAAAAGATACAGAATAAATACATAGAAGTCTCGGTCTATTACGAGTTCTTCAACCCCAAGGAGGACAAGGAAATCACCGTAGGCTTTGAGGCGGAAAGCCCCAGCGGCGATGTAGATGGGGCTCCGAAAAACGGACACCACCCTTATATGTTTGATTTTACAGTAAATCTCAATAATGCCTTCCTCCCCTACCAAATCGCCTACGTAACCGATTCCCTCTACGCCAAAGGGGGGAAGATAAAGAGCATAGACCTCAATACTTTCAACGGTAATAAAGACGGCAACTATATTGATTTCAGGTATGTCTATCACTTCAAAGCCAAGTTCAAAAAGGGCGTGAATATCCTCAAACATACCTACAAATACAACATCTCTGGCGGCATCGCCTACAACTACTTTTTTGACTATATTCTCACCGCAGCCAACCGCTGGGCGAACAAGCGCATAGACGACTTTACCCTCATCATAGACATGGGGGATTTCCAAACCGCCTCCATTGAGCATACTTTTTTCAAAAGCGGCAAAGAATGGCTTCTCAGCGGTGTAGGTAAAATCACCGAAACAGCCCACAAAGGACCAGGAGACGGCACTGGGCTAAATGCTACCAACTTCTATGTACAGCAGGGACTACTATTCTTCCAGAAGAAGAACTTTACCCCAAAGGGAGAGCTATGTATCTGTGATTGGGCTCTGTGGGTACATCAGAGTGCGGGCTTCCCTATTGACTACCCCTTCACCATTGACCTACCCAACTTCAAATACGAAACAGAACCCAAAACAGAAGAAGAAAAGCGCCTGCTACGCAACCTCCCCTTCGCCCGCCGCGGCTATATCTTCAAGGACAAGACACTACAAGCCTTCTATAACAAACAGGATTGGTACCAACCTAACCCTAGCTATATCCCTGAAGTAGAACATCTTAGCCAAAAAGAAAAAGAGCTGATCAATAGCCTAAAATAAAACGGATGAAGAAAGAAATACTCATAAGTAGCGATAGTAATTATGACAATTTGGTCGCTGAAATCTACATTGATGACAAATATATTGCGCTTGTTAGCTACGATGAAGATCATAATTTTTTCGTAGAAACGCCTACCATGAATCGAAGCAATGAGGAAATAATAACCCATAAGGTAGAATACAATACCTTTATCGAACTATTAGAAGAAGCTAAAAATAGTTTAAAATGACATAGGATAAATTCTCAAAAATATAATGCACAAAGAAATTCAATTTTATTCACATTACAATGGAGAGGCGCTCGCTTTGTTAGAGGTAAATAATGCCACTAATGAAACTATCTGGCAGCTAAAAGAAATAGAGAATCATACCATCAGACTGCGTTTTGAGGCACCTCCCCGACCTGAAAAGCTACAAATATTAGCCGAAGTAGTAGCACTACCTCATAAGTCTGTATTTGTACTACAACTTTTAAGAGATAGTAACCAAGAGTCTTGGATAAATATAGAGGATTTCAAAACGGTGTGCCAAGTAGAACAAGTATTTATCAGCAATAGAGACAAGGGATTCGATTCGCTCAAAGGTATCGAACATTTCCAGAATCTGAAAGAATTGGATCTAATGCTTTGTTATGATAAAAATATCAGTCTCGCTCCCTTGCAGGCTTGCCCCCAATTAGAAAAGATAAGCCTAGAGCTTCCTCTCACCAAAAAGCAACACCAAGAGCTGTCCCTCTTACAATCTTTAAAGAAAATGAATGTAAGAGACTTGCAAACAGATTTGCTCCAACCCATACCTACTATAGAATTCTTGGAAGTACAAGGCTTACAAAGTACTGACCTTGATAAGAAAATGCCTAATCTGAAAAACTTACTAATACTCAATAGCAATAAGTTGGAGGATGTTAGTTTTATATCAGGCTTAAAATACTTGGAAAGTCTTTCGTTTTGTGGAGCCAATAAGATCACTAAGCTCCCCCATCTTGCCCCTTTGAAAGGACTTAGATACCTTTCACTGATAAATATGAAGCTCCTTACTGATATTCTTAACATTAGAGAAGCAAACCAATTACAAAGGTTGCGTATCGCTACTAATTCATTTTCGTCAGCGGATTTGGCTTGGCTCTCTCCGGAAACATTCCCTCTGTTGGAGCATATCACCATTAAGCTAAAGACTATGAAAGAGACCAAAACCTTCTTAGAGCGCTTTCCCAAAATAGGGGAAATACAATATTAGAAAACGTTTTTAATCCCCCTCGCTGGCGCGTTTCTTGCAGCTCGTGCCCTTCCGAAGCAGCCTCCTATCTAACTATCAATTGATAGTGCCAACAAGTTCTCTAAGGCTAAGCCCATAAGTTGTACTAGAATTAGGGCTAACATCTGGTTCCAATGAGAAAATTTCCAATTTTTAGTCCTATCATCATATTTAGAAACTAATCTATTAAAAAATCTTTGGGGTAAAAACGAAGTTACTTGTGAAAAAACATATTTATTTGTATTCATTGTGTTAATTTTTGAATGCAAAAATATTGTTTTTTCAAATCTCAGACAAGAGATTTCGATCTTAATTGATTGAATACAAACTGTTTAAAACTAATATTTAACAAATTTTGATAAACACCAGTGACAAAAGTACTCATAACTAACTCCATTTATTAATTTTAATCTCATTATTAAATAA
>NZ_CALHGG010000070.1 GCF_938029845.1 uncultured Capnocytophaga sp. | reverse complement strand
ATTATAGACGGATTCAACGTTTTCTTGCAGATGTAGTCCTACCTATGAGATGGATAGCTCAACTTATTTTTAGTTTATTACCTGAGAAAAATAACTTGATATTAGTAATTTAAGTTTCACAAGTTGCTTTTTGCGTATAGGAGATTGTTCAGCTTCATCGGTTATGGTAGTTTGATTATACAGCCCGTTCCTATGTTGTTCCTTTCGAACCATCCTTGAGGCACTTCAAGAGCATAACGTACAGGTTCCGATGAGTTCACGCTTTCTCGGCTGAAAGGTGTCATATTGCGTATTTCGCGAATTTCGCCATTCGAGTTAATGAACGCAATTGAAAGAGGGGTAGGTGTATTTTTCATCCAAAAACTTAACTTTTCGTCTCTTTTAAAGATAAAAAGCATACCCGTCCCTTCGGGGATATGCTCACGCCCCATATAGCCTTTTGATAGCTCTCGTATGGAGCGAGCAAGCTCAACCCTTATGGGAATGGTCTTACCATCAAGATTTGTAATGCTCAAGTCCTTCTCTTCAAACTCAAGGGCGAGAGCTGAACAGGCGCTAAGAACAAGGGAGCATGATAGTATAACTCCCATCAGCAATAGCTTGGCAGATGTGAATATTTTCTTTTTCATAGGCTTCTAAAATTAAATGTTCAAGTTTCGCAAGCTCTTTCAGAGCTTGATTTAGTGGAAAAAGGTAGAAAAAAGTAGTATATTATTTGGCAACATTACTGATAATCAGTAGCTTTGTGGCACTAAAAAACAGAATCCATACTAATATGCTACCGAACAGAGATATGAAAAATTTATCAGAACTAAAAAACTTTTTTACTATAAGTGAAAAGGCTTTTTTCCTGTTTACAATACACCAGTTAATAATGAAAATAATATCTGAAAATAAGCAACTTATGAAATGGATTAATTTGAATCCCTTATCTGAAGCAGCTTAGAACAACTTGCGAAACTTAAAAAACTTATTTTTCTTTTATGTTTTTCCTTAGTTACTGAGGCCACGAAGCTATACCCTACCCCAAAGGCTGCAATAACAGAATAGTGAAACCTATGACCTATAAGCGCATCCAAGGAGGAAAGTAAAGGCGGGTTCACTATCTTGGAAAGAGCTGTAAAGGGTTCTACTTTAGTAAGAGACCAAATGGTAGGATCCAGCCAATAGACCCCTGCCAAGCATAAGAAGAAGAACCCCAAGGCCGTGAACTATACCCAAACGATGGCGGACATCATTCGTTTTAAGTTATGGGTTATGAGTTTTAGGTTCATGCTGACTTCTATGCTAATGCAAGATGAGGCTCAACGACTTTATCCAAAGGGGGTTTTTCTATAGGATAATGTTCGTCTTCATAACTTTCCACAAGGTCTGTAAGAAGCATTAATTCTATATATTCTGGATTATCCTCAGGGGTATTATCATCAACCATTTCTAAAAGTTGGTCTATACGCTTCATAATAGCGTTGTATTGTGTTTCATTTTTTATCATAATCTTATATTTTATCTATATTTTCTATATCATCATATTCCTTATGGGTACCTACAAATCTGATATACAGAATCTTAGGCGTAAATAGTATAAGAGCCACTATTCTAAAATGATTCCCTTTAATATTGAAAACAAAACGTTTGTTTCCTACAGCATCTACACTATTAAAGCTCTTTTTTATATCTGCAAAACATGTCCATTGAGCATCTATTGTTTTCCTATACCAATCCTCCAAAGATAACTTTGCATCAGGATAGAGCGTATAAAAATCAACCAAAGCTTTCTTAGCAATGACTCTCATAAGTTGTTTTTGAATACAAAGGTATAAAAATATTTTGATACACAAAACAATTTTTCTGAAAACGAAATAAAAATCAGTATGAACAACGATTTTTTTTACTATCTTTGCCTATAGATTTTAAAAAATTGATTTTTATATGAAAAAACTTATTTTTCTTTTATGTTTTCCCCTAATCGCTGGAGCACAGGAGGTGCTTTCTGGACGGATAACAGATAGCTTGGGCTTAAGTGTTCCTTATGTAAATATAGGGGTAGTGGGCAAAGGAAAGGGCACTGTCAGTGATAGCAAAGGAAAGTACCAAATAGACCTTACGGGAGTTGCCCCCAAAGATAGTATCTACTTCTCTCATCTGAACTACTACCGAAAGGCGTTTGCTGTCAAAGACTTACAGCGAGATACAAAGGTCATCCTTGTAGAACATGTCTTTGAATTACCGTCCTTCACAGTAAGCCAGAAGAAGCCTAAGCTACGAACTATCAAAGGTAAAGGCACTTATGTAGGTGAGATGTATTATGCTGGTCAAAATGTGCTCAGTGAGGTAGAAATGGGTAACATTATAGAGCTGAAAGACACCTATTTGGCGAAGGAGTTTGAGTTGCCCGTATTGGAGAATACCATGCCTAACCTTGTACTGCGCTTGCAAATTCTTAAGATAGAAGACAATGGCACACTCACACCACTTGTGGAGAAACCTATTTACCTTAGTATCCCTCAGAATAATCAAAAGCAAAAAATCATTCAAGAGCTACAGGTGGTACTTCCCAAAGGGCGTATTTGGGTAGGACTTCGTACTGTAGAGGGATCAGGTGATGGACACTTTATCCTTGGAGGGAATCTCAGTGGTGGCTACAAATTCAAAGATGGGACTTTTAAGAAAATGGATATGAACTTAGGACTGAGATATGGCATTAGAGGAGTATTAATGAGACAATGAGTCAATTAGCTAATTAGGCAATTGGACAAATTGGCAAATCGACAAATCAGCTAATTAACTTGTTTTCCTATAATTCCAAACAGCCCAGCTATTCAGTAGTACAGCGAAGCCTACAAGGTACAGAAACTCTGTACTGAGCTGCAAAAAAGTACTGCCCTTGAGCACAATCAAGCGAACTGCATTGACAAAATGGGTTACAGGAATGGCATTGCTTACCTGCTGGCTCCAAGCGGGCATACTATCTACACTGGTGAGGAATCCGCTCATCAAAAGGAAGATCATGATAAAGAAGTAGGCTATAAACATGGCTTGTAACTGCGAATCGGCATAAGTGGAGACCAGAAGTCCAAAGCCCAGAATCGCAATGAGATACATAGCGGCAAAGGCATATAGGGTAAGCAAACTACCTGCAGGAAAGATACCATATACCACATACATCACTGTAAGGCCCAGAGTAAAGAGGATTAAACCTACGACCAAAAAAGGGATGAGCTTACCGAGTATAAACTGCCATTTCTTGATAGGGGTTACATTGATCTGTTCAATGGTACCGATCTCCTTTTCTCTTACGACATTGAGCGCAGAGAGAAATCCCCCTATAATAGTGAGTAAGATCGCCAAAATACCTGGGACGATATAGCGTGTATATTGCTGATATGGATTATACCAGTGCGTACTTGCCACACTGAATTTGGCTACAGTACCCATGCGTTGGGGAGCTTTTATATTTACATCCAGCTCAGCATTGAAATCACGTATTACTGAGAGTAAATACGCCCCTCCTAAGGAAGACTTACTCCCATTGATGGCATCGATAGACAAACCAAGTACTTGTTTTCCTTCGCGTACCAAGTTACGCTCAAAGCCATCAGGTACTTCCAAGACGACATCTGCCTTACCATCTTCTATGAGGGCAAGACCTTCTTTGTAAGAGAAAGGAGCATCTACAAGGCGGAAGTACCCCGAGGAGGTAATCTTCTGTATCAGCTTTTGTGAATAAGGACTTTGGTCGTGATCCACATAGACGAGATTGATATTCTTTACATCAAAATTCGCTACCAAAGGCAGTATAATCAGCTGCATCATAGGGGCAACAAACATCATAGCCAAGATAGTCTTATCTCGGAATATCTGTTTGAATTCTTTTTCTAATATAAATAGTAATGTCTTCATCGTATTAATTTGTCGATTATCTGTTGTGGGCGAATTGCCTTTCATTAAAGGGCGAATTGCCATTCGCCCCTACTATTCCAAACGAACTTTAAACTTTTTCATGGCAAGGCTTAAGAACACCACTGCCATAGTGATGAGCACTAAGGTCTCTTTCCATATATAACTGAAATCCAATCTCTTGAACATTACCTTCTTTACAATATTATAGTAATAACTTGAGGGGAAGATCTTGGCAACTCCCTGAAAAACAAGAGGCATATTCTCTATGGGAAACATAAAGCCTGTGAAAAAGGCGGTGGGCAACATCATTCCCATCATGGCAATAAGCATGGCAGTTTGTTGTGAGGAAGTACTGGTGGAAATCAGTAGCCCCAAGGACAAACAGATGATAATAAACAAGGTGCTTTCCGCATAAAGCAATAGCAGATTACCCCGTATTGGGACATCAAGCATATAGACCGAGAGCAGGAGAATCACGGTAAAGTTGATAAGCGAGAGAATAAGGTAAGGAATGGCTTTGGCTACAAGTATTTTCAAGGGATTGAAAGGTGATACCAAAAGGATTTCCATGGTACCTAACTCCTTTTCGCGTACCACCGCTACAGAGGTTAAGGCGGTGCTGACAATCATAAAAACGAGCGCAATCACCCCAGGGACGTAGTTCATAGAGCCATTTTGTTCCTCGTTATACAACATACGGTTTTCTACTGTTATCTGGTAAGGTTGTCGCAAGGTAGGGTTCAGTTCTTGCTGGTAGTTGGCCACCATGGCAGAGAGGTAGTTATCTACCGTTTTGGCAGTATTGGGATCGCTACCATCGGTAATGAGTTGTAGGGTAGTCCCTTTGGGCGTATAGAGATCACGACCGAAATCAGGAGGGAAGATAAGGGCGGCTTTTATAATTCCACGTTTGAATGCGTCCTCTACCTCTCTGTAACTCAGTAGGGGATCTTTCACTTTAAAGTATGGACTTGCCTGCAAGCGTTGCGTAAGTGCATCGGTATAGGTATTGTGTGCCTCATCGAGCACAGCAATACCGATATTCTTCACCTCACTGCTGAGGGCTTGACCGAAAAGAACAATCTGCGCTATGGGAATCCCAAAGAGGATCAGTAGCGTACGGCGGTCACGGAATACATGATAAAATTCCTTACGGATAAAGGCTATTAACTGTTTCATATTCTAAAAGGGCAAAATTGCCATTCTATAAAGGGCGAATTGCCATTCGCCCCTACAAGGGGTTATTCACTACGTTTGGCATTGCGGGCGAGGGCATAAAATACCTCGTCCATGGAATGGGTATTGAATTGTTTTTTGAGTTGGGTAGGGCTGTCCATCGCCTCTACCCTACCGTCTACCATGATACTGATGCGGTGGCAGTACTCGGCTTCGTCCATATAGTGGGTGGTCACAAATACGGTGATGCCCTGTGCGGAGGCCTCATATATCATATCCCAAAACTGACGGCGTGTTATGGGATCAACCCCTCCGGTAGGCTCGTCCAAGAAGACTATTTCGGGGCGGTGAAAAATAGCTACTGAGAAGGCCAATTTCTGTTTCCATCCCAGCGGCAATGACCCTACGAGTTTGTTGGCTTCCTGCTCTAGACCGAGGGTCTCAATCAGTTGTTCTCGGCGGGGCTTGATCTGCTTGCGGCTCAGTCCATATACCCCTCCGTAGAAGGTAATATTTTCCGCAACGGTAAGGCTATCATAGAGAGAAAACTTTTGGCTCATATAGCCAATGTGCTTTTTGATCTGCTCTTGCTCTCGATATACATCAAAACCTGCTACACGCGCCTCTCCTGAAGTAGGATAGGAAAGCCCACAGAAGATACGTATGGCGGTGGTCTTCCCCGCTCCATTGGCACCGAGAAAACCGAAGATCTCGCCTTTCTTCACTGACAGGGAGATATCATTGACGGCTTTGAAATCACCGAATTGCTTTGTTAAGTGGTTACATTCTATTGCATTCATTTTCTAATTCTTTAATTTGCTGATTTGCCGATTTGTCGATTTGTCAATTTGTCGATTTGTCGATTTGTCGATTTGTCTATTAACTCATTGACTCATTGGCTAATTGTCTAATTGTCTAATTGACTCATTAATCGTATAAAACTATCCTCAATGGTGGGGGTAATCATTTTCCACTCAAGGTGTGGAAAGGTGGTTTTCAGTTCTTGCTCGAATAGAGACACATCGGTACCTGTTCTAAGGGTTAGGTGTAGGAACTCCCCAAAGGGGTAACAACTCTCTACAGCACTTTGTGCCCTAAGGTGCTGCAAGAGAGGATATATATCGGGCGTACTTGCTGCATAAAGCGTTTGACCAAAATCACTGACAATCTGCCGAGGGGTACTGGTGGAAAGTATCTTGCCCTCCTGTATCAGAGCAATACGATCACAAAGGCTAGCTTCGTCCATATAAGGAGTGGAAACAAAGATAGATATATCCTGTTCCTTAAGCCTATTGAGCATCTGCCAAAACTCTTTGCGAGAGACTACATCTACCCCTGTGGTAGGCTCATCTAACAAAAGAACTTTAGGCTTGTGAATGAGTGCACAGCAGAGGGCTAGCTTCTGCTTCATTCCCCCTGAGAGTTTGCCCGCGCGACGGTTGCTGAACGGCTTTATCTGGTCGTAAATATCCTTGATAAGGTCGTAATTCTCGGCGATGGTCGTACCAAATACCGTAGCAAAGAAGGTAAGGTTTTCCTCTACTGTAAGGTCTTGGTAGAGGGAGAACCGCCCCGGCATATAGCCTACGATCTTGCGGATTTGCTTATAATCCTTTACAATATCAAGTCCCTCTACCGTAGCGCTTCCCTCATCAGGTAACAGGAGGGTGGTGAGCACACGGAAAACCGTAGTTTTGCCTGCGCCATCGGGACCAATCAGCCCAAAAAGCTCGCCTTTCTTCACTTCTAAGGAAAGGTGTTGCACGGCGTGGGTATCGCCGTAGGACTTGCTGAGGT
>NZ_CALHGG010000069.1 GCF_938029845.1 uncultured Capnocytophaga sp. | reverse complement strand
ATGCTCCTATTAGGGTTTATCTCCAAGTTCCTCAAAAAAGTTTAAACACGTTTATAATTTATTAGCCAATTAATTTATGAAAAGAGTTGTTTTTTTTATTTTCTTTATATTATTATTCAGTCATTGTGGAAGACCTAACTATCCTAAAATAGATGCTTCTTTTGAACGACTTGACACCTCTTTATTGGCATATATAGACGAACAAGGACACTTTCTTCCTGATGGTTCTTATATAGAAATAGAAGAGCGTGAAAATACTGAGGAGAAACCTTATTATATTTGTTATAGAACACCTTCAAACTCATATTATACAGTAATAAAAGAATACTATCATAATGGGAATATTTATCGTAAGTATATTAGTCTTAATACAAGAAATAACTTATTTAATACTGATTATTATTTTAAAGAAAATGGAGAAATCGAAAAAATTGTAAATCATGACATTGAATGTCCTTTTACATTTGATAAAATATTAACTTTTTGCAAAAAAAAGGGGATTCGGAATATTCCAAAAGGAGCTATAAATTACACATTACCCAAAAACACAACAACAATATTAAAAATGTCATATAAAGAAAATACTATTTGGTTTATTGAATGGAAAAAAACTAATGGTAGTTCCGAACTTTTTTTTATAGATGGTAATACAGGAAAACTTATTGAACATAGACATGGATATTGGTCTTTTGGAGACAGAATCAACTAAAAAATTTCACTTGTAGATGGAATTGGCATACTACTTTTTATACTATTTTGTCAATGTACAAGCACCATGAGGAAAGATATAAAATGGATTGCAATTACAGACATTTATGAAGAATTTGGTATAGATTCTTATGATATAGAATTCGAAGAGTTCTATTTTGTAGATGAAAACACATTAATTTTATCAGACTTTAAAGGGATAGGCACCCCTTCCCGGACAGGTATTGTTTTTATATCAAAACAAGCAGAAGATATCTATTTTGAACAACGAGGAAATATTAAAGAAAATGAAAAATAATAGTAAATTTATTATAGGATTGTTAGTATTGTTTTTGTTTATTTCTTGTAAAACAGCACAGAAAAAGCAAGAAAAAGAAAAAGAAGAAAAAGAATATGCTAATTATTTAGAAACTTACCACTCTGATTTTTTTCAGAAATATTCAAAAAGACAGGTTATTTATTATGATTATTTTGATAAATTTCTTGCTTATAAAAGAGAACAAGAAAGACAAATACAATTAAAAAAATCAGACTTAAAACTCAATGAAGTATATTATTATTATTATGGAGATATTTGTTTGGTTTTGTTTTCAGATGATGGACAAATGTATCATAACAAATTTAATATAAATCATCGTTTTGTTGATGTCATTGGAGATACTTTGGTTAAGATAAAAGAACCCATAGAGTTATGGTCGTATGCAAATTTTGAGTTGAAAGACAATAAACTATATACTTTAACCAAAGAACGAGTGCCTTATAGTGAGTGGTACGAAACTATTACCTATAATTTTAGAAATGATAGTATTATTGCTGACAAAATGTATAAATCAAATTTACATCACAAGAAAAAATGGTTAGCAACAACTCGTGAGGCTTATAATATAAGAATGGTCTGTAAACCTACACTTGAAGTGGAAGAGGAATTTATAACTATAGAAGGACATAAAATTAAACATTACATTGTTACTGGAGAATTTTTACTGAAATAGGAAAACAAATACTATCCTAGACTATTTTTTAAGAATCTTTCCCCTATACTCCCTCTTCTTTCCTTATCAAATGTGCTAATTCAGAGTTGATTCTTTTTTCATTTTTTCCTGCAATTCCTTTGGAAATATAGCATGCTTGAGGAGTTCTTCCGCAAGAGCTAATTTTTTAGGGAACATGATAGCCTCTACTAACTATTAGAGACTTATTACCGACCACTGCCCTCTATTTGGAACCCTACTTCGGTGATGCCTTGTAGGTTCTCCACCCCTTTTTCCTTTCCTAAGCTGCGATCCGCCTGCTCTATGGAGAAAGTATAAGTTCCCTTAGTAGGGAAGGTAACCCCTTCCTTATACCATAGCTTACTATCCTTAATGGAGGCACCTTCGCCTAACCATTTCCCTTCGGTGGTGGCCATCTCGTATTCCAACGTATCCACTACTACTTGATTGTTGGGAAACTCCATTTTGGTAATAAGAAAAATATTACTGTAAGGATAATCATTGTTATTCCTCAACATAATAAAGAGGTTGTGCTTTTGTAGGGTATCAGTTGCCTGATAGCGAAAAGCAATGGGCTTATTAGCTGACCAACCCTGAGGGAGGGTCTCATACTCACTATACTGTATATTTTCTCCACAGCTAGCCAAAAGGAGGAAAGCCATTGAGAAAAGAAAAATTCTATTCATCGGACTTAGGGGCTGTTTTATTGGGTTTCTTAAATGGTTTCCTTGTACTTTTCTTAAGATTGGTCACCTGAGGTGCTACTTTTTCCTGCTTTTGTGAGGTATTTATAGCCTTTTGTGGTGCATTGTTAAACGGCTTCTTATTTTCGGGACGAGGTTTGCGTCCTTCAGGTGTTCCTTTCTTTTCTCTTGTGTCGGGAACTACTTTGTCTTTCGCAGTTTTCTCTATTTTTTCACTGTTAGGTGTTTGTTCTGCAACTTCGGTTATAGCGCTATCGGCTGTGGTCACATTCTTAGAGGGCTGTTTCTTTTTATTCTTACGCTTTTTCGGTTTTTCATCAAAGCGAGTAAGGCTACCTTCTTGAGCGTTTTCCGAAGTCAGTGCATTCTCTGGCGTATCTTCCTCCTGTATGTATTCCTCAAGACTTGGCACGGGTTGTTTTTGCTTATTTAGTTCCAAGATCTCTTTTACTTGATCTACCGTAAGCTTATGCCAATTGATAAAGTCCCCCTCATAGGTGAACCACATTAGGCGCTTGAAGATATCCACTTTCTGACAGGAAGCGATCCCCTTCTCGGTCAATAGTTTGGTGTCAGTACGTGGGAAATCACGCAAGGCCTCAAGATAACAATCCAATTCGAAATTCAGATCACACTTAAGTTTGCCGCACTGCCCTGCCAATTTCTGAGGGTTGAGTGAGAGCTGCTGGTAGCGTGCTGCGGCTGTGGTTACGCTGCGGAACTCCGTGAGCCAAGTGGAACAACTAATCTCTCGTCCACTGGAGCCAATACCTCCGAGGCGTGCTGCCTCTTGGCGGTAACCTATCTGGCGCATCTCAATACGGGTGGAAAACTCTTTAGCCATATCCTTGATCAGCTGGCGGAAATCCACACGGCCCTCCGCCGTATAGTAAAAAGTAGCTTTGGAACCGTCGCCCTGATACTCTACATCGGAGATCTTCATTTCCAAGCCCAAGGCAATAGCTAGCTCACGTGAGCGCTTTTGTAGTGCCTCCTCCTTAGCCCGATGTTCTTTCCATATCTCTATATCACGCTCGGTCGCCTTTCGGTAGATTTTAGGTAGCGTAGGTGACTTGTCATCTACCTTTTTCTTTTTCATCTGGATACGTACCAGCTCCCCTGTGAGAGAAACGGTACCTATGTCATGCCCTGAAATGGTTTCGGTAGCTACCATATCCCCTATTTGCAAAGGGAGCTTATGTACATTGCGGAAAAACTCCTTACGGCTGTTCTTAAAGCGTACTTCCACGCAGTCAAAAGCCTCCTGTCCTGCAGGCAGGGGAATATCGGAAAGCCAGTCATAGACGGAGAGCTTTACACTTCCGTAGTTATAAGCAATTTTATTATGTGAAGGTTCGTCGTTGTAAATCATCAGTTGGAAAACAATACTTTTCTAAGAGGGCAAAAATACGTAAAAAAGCTAAGAATAAAAAGTTAAAAGTGCATACATCTCATTCAAGGAATATTTTTTAGTCCTATAGGTAAAATTTTTCAAGGAAAAGCTGTATATTTGCACACACTTTTAACAAAACAATTTAGAACCAAATGGGAAGAGCATTTGAATTTAGAAAAGCCCGCAAATTCAAGCGTTGGGCTGCAATGGCAAAAACATTTACTCGTATAGGAAAGGATATCGTAATGGCAGTTAAGGAGGGTGGTCCTCACCCTGAAACCAATGCGCGCCTACGTGCTATTATGCAAAATGCAAAGGCGGCCAACATGCCTAAAGAAAACGTAGAACGAGCTATCAAGCGTGCTAGCGAAAAGGATACAGCCAACTATAAGGAGATCCTCTTTGAAGGCTATGCACCACACGGGATTGCGATTCTTATAGAAACTGCCACTGATAATAATAACCGTACAGTAGCCAATATCCGTAGCTACTTCAACAAATGTAATGGCACACTGGGCACCTCTGGCTCGGTGGAGTTCATGTTCGACCACACTTGTAACTTCCGTATCAATGCCGAGGGTATAGATCCAGAGGAGTTGGAGCTAGAGATGATAGACTTCGGAGCGGAGGAAGTATTCGTAGATGACGATGGCATCCTTATCTATGCCCCTTTTGAGAGCTTTGGGGCTATCCAAAAAGAATTGGAAGGGCGCAATATAGAAATCTTATCTTCTGGTTTCGAGCGTATTCCACAGGTAACCAAGGAACTATCTGCTGAAGAACAAGCCGATGTAGAAAAACTCCTTGAAAAAATAGAAGAAGACGAGGATGTACAGAATGTGTACCACACCATGAAAGAACGTGAGGAATAATATTAGGAGGCTGCCCTTTTGGGGCAGACTCTATTTATTAAAAGACTCTATTCTTAAAAAGTGAAAAAAGTAAATATTTAACTCTTAAAAATAACCTCTATTCTTTTGTATATTCTAAAAAAATAATGTAATTTTGCCGAGTCTTATTCACAATAAGCAAAAAATTATATTGTTTGAAACGAATAACTACCAAAGAAATTAACCGCTTAGCACTTCCTGCTGTGATAACAGGAGTGATAGAGCCTGTCATTTCCCTTACCGATACGGTAATGGCAGGGCATATTGCTCTTAATACGAAGGAAGTCCTTGGAGCAGTAGGGGTAGTTTCCTCATTTCTCTCAGCCCTATTATGGATATTCATACAGTCCAGTCGCGCCATCACCTCCCAGGTCGCCTATGCTTATGGACAAGGGAAATTATCTCAGGTCAAGGGTTTAGTTGCTCAGATTCTACTATTATCGCTGGGTATTTCCTTGTTATCTTCTATCTTTTCCTTTGTTTGTAGTCAATTTATCTTAGAGCGTTTTTATGATGCAGAGGGAACTCTTCTAGAGTATTGTTTGGATTATTTTCATATTCGTGTATGGGGCTTTCCTCTTACCCTACTGACCCTTACCATACATAGCATTTTCCGAGGCTTTCAGAACACCTCTTGGAGTATGTATATCAGTATTCTGGGAGGGGTTATCAATCTGGTATTCAATTACATTTTTGTATATATCTTCCATTGGGATATCAAGGGGCTGGCTTGGGCAAGTCTTTTAGCGCAAGGAACGATGTTTGTCGTTTCTGTCATTATCATGTACCAGAAAACTCCTTTTAAGTTTTTTATTGTCAAAGGAATACATCCCAAATTCTTACAAAGCCTCCGTATGAGTGCGGATTTGCTCATTCGCTCCTCCATGTTACAGGGGGTACTCTATTTTTCTTTTTTAAAGGCAACCCTCTTGGGCACTGATGGAGACCATACTATCGTGGCTACTCATACACTCCTGAATCAAGTTTGGGGCTTTTCCACTTTCCTATTTGACGGTTATTGCAATGCAGGTGGACTCATCTCTGGAAGGCTTTATAGCACACGCCAATACGAGAGTATCAGAGAATTGGTCAGACAACTCTTCTATGTGGTATTAGGAATAAGCTCTGCTATTTCTTTGATCTATTTTCTCCTTTATTATCAGATAGGCACTTTCATGACAGAGAATACCGATATTTCTTTACTTTTCTATGAGAATTTTTGGATAGTGATACTCATGCAACCGATTACAGCCATTACCTTCCTTTTTTCGGGAGTTTATAAAGGTATGGGCTTTACTCAGGTGCTACGTGATGCCTTTATCATCGCTACCCTCTTGGGCTTTTTGCCTGCCTTTTATGTTTGCGAAAATTTATTAGAATGGGGACTATCGGGTATATGGGCTGCCTTTTTCGTGTGGATAGTATTCAGGGGAGGCATCCTCTTTCTTCACTATTTAAGTTTCTTCTATAAAAGATCTGTACTGCCAAGTGTTTAGTCACAATTCTTTTTTATTCTAAAAAAAATTTGTATTTTTGTGGGTATTTTCACAGTAAATCTAATTAGCTCATTTTGAAACAAATACCTATAAAAGAGATCAATCGTTTGGCCTTTCCCGCCCTTGTCTCTGGCATTATAGAGCCTGTTATATCCCTTACTGATACAATAATGGCAGGACATATCTTAGAGGATACAAAGGATATACTGGGAGCGGTAGGTATTGTTTCCTCATTTATTACTGCCTTAGTATGGATATTTATTCAAGGAAGTAAAGCTATTTCGGCACAGATTTCGTATGCATACGGACAGAATCGTATAGAACAATTGCGCGGACTGGTAGCCCAAGTGCTCACCTTATCTGTAGTAATATCAGTAGGTTGTGCTCTTATTGCCTATTTCTTTACCAATTTTGTATTGGAAGATTTGTACAAAGCCAGAGGAGGTCTTTTGGAAAAGGGGCTTATCTATTTCCGTATTCGTGTATGGGGATTACCTTTGACATTTTTGACCCTGACGATACACAATATATTTAGGGGCTTACAGAATACCTCTTGGGCTATGTATACCGGTATATTAGGAGGTATTACGAATTTGCTCTTGGATTACTTTTTTGTCTTTGTACTTAACTGGAATATCAGTGGGCTGGCTTGGGCAAGCCTTACGGCACAAGCTGTTATGTTCTCGGCTTCCGTATACCTATTATATACGAAGACCCCTTTTCGATTTGAGCGTACCAAGAGATTGCATCCGAAATTCATGCAGAATACACGTATGAGTATAGACCTATTCTTGCGTTCGCTCATGATGCAAGCCACCCTCTATTTCTCGTACTATGCAGCCACAAAGCTGGGAGGAGGGAAAGAGAGCACTGTCGTTGCCACTCATACAGTACTCAACCAAGTTTGGTTATTCTCTGTATTTCTTTTTGACGGTTTCTGTTCGGCAGGAGGGGTGATTTCAGGTAGGTTATATAGTAGTGAACAGTTCGTTTCGATTCGGTATATGGTTCGGGATTTGTTCTTTATCGTGGTGGGAATAGGTAGCGCAATTGCCTTAGTGTATTTTATGTTCTATATCCAAATAGGTGAATGGCTTACTAAGGACACTGATATTCGCCATCTTTTCTATCAGACATTTTGGATAGTGGTGCTCATGCAACCGATCAATGCGATGGCTTTTCTCTTTGACGGATTCTACAAGGGATTGGGCTTTACCCAAACTGTGCGCAATAGCTTTCTGATAGCCACTTTTTTAGGGTTTTTCCCTATATATTTTTTCGTAGAACACGTCTATCATTGGGGTCTTATGGGAATCTGGGTAGCACTACTGACATGGATGCTCTTCCGTGGAGGTATCCTAATCCTACATTATAAGGCCTTTTTCGTTACACAAAAAGGAAGATTCTTTAAAATCATCAGATAAAAATAAAAAAATGAAAAATATAGCTATACTTATGGGAGGCTACTCCTCAGAAGCTGATGTCTCCCTCAAGAGTGCTGCCACTGTGGTGGAGTGCTTAGACAAAAATAAATATCGCCCCTACCCTATCCTTATCGCTAAGGACAGATGGGTATATACCGACCCCAAAGGACAGGAGTTTCCCATAGACAAGAATGATTTTTCCCTTACTCTCGCTGGTGAGAAGATCACCTTTGCGTGTGCTTTCAATGCCATTCATGGCACCCCTGGTGAGGATGGTCACCTACAAGCCTATTTCTCTTTTGTAGGGATACCTATCACTGGTTGTAGTATGTATGCCTCTGCCCTAACCTTCAACAAGCGGGATATGCTCTCTGTGCTTAAGCCTTATGGGATTCCCCGAGCTAAAGCCTACTACCTAAACCGTGGCGAGCACTTCTCCACCCGAGAGATTATCAAGGCCGTAGGCTTGCCCTGCTTTGTCAAGGCCAATCGCTCGGGAAGTAGCATTGGAGTCTTCAAGGCTTACAACGAAAAGGATATTGATGAGGCTATAGAGAAGGCCTTTGAAGTGGATAGTGAAATAATTATCGAAGAGTTCCTTAAAGGAACCGAAGTATCGGTGGGGGTCATCACTTACCGTGGTAAGAAGCGTGTGCTACCTATCACCGAAATTGTATCCGAAAATGATTTCTTTGACCATGAGGCTAAGTACGAAGGCAAATCGCAAGAGATTACCCCTGCACGCCTGAGTGAGGAAGAACGCAAAAGAGTAGAAGAGATTGCCTTAAGAGTATATAACCTACTACAAATGAAAGGCTTCAGTCGTAGCGAATATATCTTAGTGAATGGACAGCCACATCTGTTGGAGATGAACACGACCCCAGGTCTTACCAAAGCAAGTATCCTACCCCAACAAGCCAAAGCGGCAGGTATTACTCTGGCAAACCTCTTTGATAATGCGATTGAAGAAGCGATGGTTAGTGATTAGTGGTTAGTGGTTAGTGGCTAGTGATTAGTGGTTAGTGGTTAGTGACCAATGAATAGTGAATAGTGACTAGTGATAACTGATAACTGATGACTGATGACTGATGACTGATGACTGATGACTGATAACTGATAACTGATAACTGACAACTGATGACTGATAACTGATAACTAACAACTGACAACTGATGACTGATAACTGATGACCGACAATGAGTAAGAAAAGAAAGGCTAATAGAGCGAAGAAGATAGGGTTGCCCCCTGGGAGCTTGGTGTACTTCGGAGAAAAGGAAAAGCTTGTGGATATTGATGTGATTTCCTATTCCGATAGTTCTTTCCACTCCCAAAAAGTAGGCACTGCTCAAGAAGCTCTGTCCCTGATTAAGGACGACCAAATCACTTGGATCAATATCAATGGACTGAATAACATAGAGGAGATACGCAAGATAGGAGGCTATACCCAACTGAACAACCTTCTTCTGGAAGACGTACTCGATACCCAACACCGCCCGAAGGTAGAACTTTTGGAGGATCATCTGCTAGTGATTATCAAGATGCTCTATTACCAAAATGGAGAACTCATCACCGAGCACTTGGCACTGCTACTAGGGGAAAACTACCTTATCTCCTTTCAAGAATCGGAAGGAGGTGATGTATTCGAGCCTATACGCAAACTCCTACAAGAACCCGAGAGCTTGCTCAGGAGATCCTCGGCGGACTATCTGCTTTTTGGTCTCTTGGATAGTATCGTAGATAATTACTTGGCTATAGTGGATAGAGTCAGCGATGCCATTGAAGCTATTGAGGATGAAATCATAGCGCATCCTCGTGAGGATATGATATCGGAAATACAGCTACTGAAGAAAAAAGCAACTTTCCTTCAGAAGTCTATCACACCTGCCCGTGAGGTTATCAGCCGTATAGAACGGAACAACCACTCCCTCATTCAGGGAAGTTGTAAGCCCTATTTCAGGGATTTGCACGACCATATCGTACAAATAGCCGAAACGCTCGCCTCCTATAGGGATATCCTTTGGGGACTTACAGACACCTATATGGGATCTATGAGTAACCGAATGAACAACATCATGCGGCTACTGACCCTTATCTCTACCATATTTATCCCGCTGACCTTTATCGTAGGGGTGTATGGCATGAATTTTGAGCACATGCCAGAGCTACACTACAAGTGGGCTTACCCCGCTTGCTGGGGGGTGATGCTACTGATTACCATAGGAATGATCATCTATTTCAGACGGAAGAAGTGGCTGTAAGTAGTGATTAGTGATTAGTGATTAGTGGTTAGTGGTTAGTGGCTAACTAAAAATTCAAAACTTAAATCAAAACTCTATGAGTCGTACTTTTTACATTAAAAATCCTGAGGCACCTAAAGTGATGAGCACTCAGGAGCTATTAGACCTCGTAGGAGGTAATTTCAGACAATTTGCCGTTAGAGATAATGACGAAGACCTTGATGAGATTATGCAAATGCCTCTGAGTGACTTTGGCTATATGTTACTAGGTCAAAAAGGTATCAGTGGGCGAGGCTTTGAGTGTAGTTACTCAGAGGAAGAACATACCTATAATGTACGTGTATTTACTCCTAGTACTTCAGCAGACTGGCATGGGGCACTCTCCTTTATAGAGAAATTGGCCACTACCTTTGGTGTTGTGGTGACCGATGAGGAAGGAGAGACCTACGAGGGCAACAATATCACCTATGATTTTCGCCATGACATAGCCTTTGGTATCGCATCTATGGAGAAAGGCGATGAGGGTTACTTTATCTTTGGCGCTATGCGTCCCATCTGCTTTTCAGATGAAGATATAGACCGAATCCTCGCGGCGGAGGATAAGGTAAAGGCTTTTGATGACTTTATTGCGGCACAGCGCCAGTATGAAGACCTCTATATAGCTAATCCCATTTTTGCACAAAATCACCAAGATGAGATTATCGGCATCTATGCGCTGACGAAAACTGTACCTAGCGTACTCCCTTATAAGTATCCTCCGTTTATAGACCTTACCAAATATAACCTCTCTCAAGAAGACATCAAGGAATGGCGGGTACACTTTGCTGATTATGATGAACGTCTTTCTGGTGAAGATCAGTTCCCTACCATAGGCGAGATGGACTATCAGACTTTCTTGGAGCGCCTTCCTGAGGATAAAATGCAAAAATTGGATGGGCACTATATGTGTCTCTGCTTAGAGAGCAAAAGAGAAATAGAAGCCCTACTGGGAAAGAAAACAGGACTTTGGGATAAAATAAAGAAGCTGTTCTAAAGGCGAAAACCTTTGCAAGCCAATGGCTTACAAAGGTTTTCTTAGATATATTAGATATATGAGATTAAGTATTCAGGAGTTATTCTAAAACCACATAATATGAAGGAGCAAGACGTTTGTCTTCTTTTCTATTTTCTTCCTTCTTACAAAAAGTAAAAAGAAAACAAACGACTATTAAAAGATAAAATATCATTTTAAATATTTGATATATATTTAGTTACAAGATTTTTTAAATAAAACGGATTTGATTTTTATTTTCTATTACAAAGAACCTCTATCTTTAGACAAAAGAGCTACAAGCTCTGTCTGTGTAAGGCACGAGCTAAAGTCGCTGAATACTTGGAAGCGAGTATGTGACTCGCGCCAGCACATGAGCTTTCGTTATATTGAACTCATACTAATTAATATATTTTGCTAGTTATTTTGTACAACTTAAATTGTTAAAAACAATTATACTTACACCCTGCAAATATAACACAAAATAACTAATAAAACAAATCTTTTTTAAAGAAATATTTTAATAAGTTATCAACAATAAAATTTACACCCTACTTAAATGAAAAATATTCTTTTTTAGATACTCATAAATCAAACTTAAAAAAAGACTACAAATATTTTTATACTTAGCTATAAAAACCAAAAGTGAAAAAAATTAATCATTAAACATTGAGCATTACACATTAATTTTGTACTTTTGCAGTTCTATAGAAACTAATTTGATAAAAATATTTTCAAATGAAAGATAATAATCATAAGAAAAACACGGATGCCCTTGACTATCACGAATTTCCGAAACCTGGGAAGATAGCTGTGGTACCTACTAAAAAACACGCCTCACAGTATGACCTCTCATTGGCTTATTCCCCTGGGGTAGCTGAGCCTTGTTTGGCTATTGAACAAAATAAGAACGACGCTTACCGATATACCAACAAAGGAAACCTTGTAGCAGTAATCTCCAACGGTACTGCTGTCCTTGGTTTGGGTAATATCGGAGCCGATGCCGCTAAACCTGTAATGGAGGGTAAGGGCTTGCTCTTCAAAATCTTTGCCGACATTGACGTTTTTGACATAGAGGTTGATACCACTGATGTGGATGCCTTTGTCAATACAGTTAAGGCTATTGCTCCTACTTTCGGAGGAATCAACCTAGAAGATATCAAGTCACCTGAGGCTTTTGAAATAGAACGCCGCCTCAAGGAAGAATTGGATATTCCTGTGATGCACGATGACCAACATGGTACTGCCATTATCTCCGCCGCAGCGCTCAAAAACGCCTTGGAGATTGTTGGCAAGGATATTCGTAAGGTAAAAATCGTAGTTAATGGAGCCGGTGCAGCCGCTATTTCCTGTACCCGCCTTTATATTGCCTTAGGGGCTGATCCTAAGAATATCGTTATGTGCGACAGCAAAGGGGTCATCCGCAAGGATAATCCTAACTTGGACTACCTCAAAGCCGAGTTTGCCACTGACCGCGACCTGCATACCCTTGAGGAAGCGATGAAAGATTCCGATGTCTTTATCGGACTCTCCAAAGGAAATGTGGTAAGCCCTGAGATGCTCCTTAGCATGGCTAAAGACCCTATCGTTTTTGCCATGGCCAACCCTACCCCTGAGATTGCCTACGACCTAGCTACTCAAACGCGCTCGGATATCATTATGGCCACAGGACGCTCCGACACCCCTAACCAGGTGAATAATGTCTTGGGATTCCCCTTTATCTTCCGTGGCGCCTTGGACGTACGAGCTACCAAGATTAATGAAGAAATGAAGTTGGCAGCGGTACATGCCTTGGCCGACTTGGCTAAAAAGACCGTACCTGATCAGGTAAACTTAGTATATGGAGTCAATCTCACCTTTGGTAAGGAATACATTATCCCTAAGCCATTTGACCCACGCCTTATCTATGAAGTACCGCCAGCGATTGCTAAGGCGGCCATAGAAACAGGGGTTGCACAGAAGCCTATCACCGATTGGGATGCTTACCGTGAACAGCTAATGGACCGACTCGGAGGTAGCAACCGTGAAATACGTGTCCTTCAGGAGCGTGCCCGACAAAATCCTAAGCGTGTAGTATTCCCTGAAGCTGACATTTTGGAAGTACTCAAGGCTGCCCAACGCGTATATCAAGAAGGTATCGCTATCCCTGTACTGCTTGGTAACAAAGAGGTCATCCGCGGTTATATGGAAGAATTGGGCTTTGAGGCCGACTTGCAAATCATTGACCCTAAGAGCGAAGAAGAAAGAGAACGCCGTCACAACTTTGCCGATATCTATTGGAAAAAACGCGAGCGCAAGGGAATTACCCAAATCAATGCCCGCCGCCTTATGCGTGAGCGCAACTACTTTGGTTCCATGCTCGTCAATACAGGTCAGGCCGATGCTATGATCACAGGTTACTCCCGTTCTTATCCGCAAACCATTCGTCCTATCTTGGACTTAGTAGAAAAAGAACCAGGATTCAATCGTATTGCTGCCACTAGTATCCTTATCACCAAGCGTGGTCCCTTGTTCCTTTCCGATACTACTATGAACCCTAATCCTTCTTCAGAGGACTTGACTGCTATTACCTTGGCGGTAGCGGAGAAGGCTAAGATGTTTGGTTTAGATCCTGCTATTGCGCTACTTTCTTACTCCAACTTCGGTTCAGCTCCTTCGGAAAGTACCCAAAAGCTATCCAAGACGGTTGCCTACCTACACAAAAACTATCCAGACCTTATTGTAGATGGAGAGGTACAAGTAGACATAGCTCTGAACCCAGAGAAAATGGCCGCTGCTTTCCCATTCTCCAAACTTAAAGGAAGGGCTGCCAACGTGCTTATATTCCCTAACTTGGAGTCTGCCAATATCACCTATAAGATCATGAAAGAGTCCGAAGGACTCAGCTCCATAGGGCCTATTATCTTAGGTCTCTCCAAACCTATACACATCACCCTGATGAACGCCAGTGTAGATGAAATGGTGAATCTCACTACCTTCGCTGTAGTAGATGCTCAAGAGAGAGAACGAAGGAAATAATCGTATGATATAACTTACCAAGACGCTATAAATTGCGTCTGTACAAAAGACTACCTCAAGAAGGTAGTCTTTTTTATCTTGTTTTATTCAAGAATAAGTGTTACTTTTGCAACACTATAAAACATTATTTTTTTAACCTTTTAAAATCTCAGTTATGAAAAAACAGCTTTATTTATTAGTAGTCCCAATACTATTGGCAATTGTTATGGGTAGTTGTACCAGTATGGATTGTTCTCATGAACCTTACTATTTTACCATTGTGGTGAAAAAGGGCTCTCCAGAATATTCATTATTCCTAAAAGATAGCCTTATAGATAAAGAAGTTATTCGCTTGTTTAAATCAGGAAATGTGGATAAGCCTTATCCTATCTCTGTCAAATTTGGAGATATGTGGGGCAACTCAAGCCTAAGAAATAAAGACCTCTTTATAACCACTGATTTTGAAGGAGATTTCTTTACGGGGCGCAAGGAAGTACTTTATTTAAAGAATAGGACCAAGACCTATACTTTAGAAATTTTGGGGACAGTTGAAGCTACCCACTGTGGTGATTACTCAGAGCTCAAAGAGGCTTCTGTCAACGGCATCCGACAAGCTGATAGTATTACAGGAAAGCAAATTATTAAGCTATAATATGAAAAACAAAAAAGAGGCTGTCCGAAAAGGGTAGCCTCTTTTTTTATTATTACTCTGTCGTTACTCCACTACTTTGACAAGAGTTCCGTTATCTACATTGATTTGTCCGCTAGTGATCACCTGGTCACCTGCAGAAAGACCGCTGAGAATCTCTACCTTGTCTCCAAAGTTACGACCACTCTTTACGGTAACCAATTCCGCCTTAGGCACATCCTCTCCTTTGTCATTCTTGCCTGCTACGATCTTAAAGATCTTGTTTTGGCTTACACTCCCTACAAAGGCACTATGAGGTACTACCAAAGCGGTGGCTGACTGGCTTTGTCCAGCAAACTGAGCCGTAGCATACATACCTGCACGGAGCTTTCTGTCCTTATTGGAAACCAATATCTCTACTGGGAACTTAAGGGCGCCGTCAGACTTAGGAGCGATAAATACGATTTTTCCCTCTATCGTCTCGGACTCTGTACTAGGCTTTACTGTTACCTTGTCTCCTACATGTAGGCGGCTTACTTGGGCTTCATCTACAGTGATTTTAAGCTTTAGGTCATCTATATTCACCACGTTGAAAAGCGTTTGACCAGCTCCTACCATGGCGCCTTCTTCCACCTGCTTGCTGCTTACAATTCCGCTGATCTTACTCTTTACCGCCGTATCTCCAGAGACGATAGCTGCGGAGTTATAGTTGGCTTGGGCATTGGTTACTTGGAGGCGTACTTGTTCCAATTGCTGAGCGGTAACCCCACCTGTTTGGTAAGCACTTTCAAAGCGCTTGAGGTCAGCCTTAGCGTTTTCCAATACAGCCTTAGCATTCTCCAACTGTACATTGGTACGGTCAGCTTTGGTGCGGGCAAGTACTTGTCCTTCCTTCACAAAATCTCCCTCTTTCACATAGATCTGTACAATTTGCCCTCCCATTTCAGAGGAAACATTTAGATCTTGTGCTGCTACGAAAGTCCCATTGGCAGAGAAGAGGTCGGATACATTCTCCTGTGTCACCTTAGCGGCACGTACAGCTACTTGCGCCTCCTTTTGGGCAACAATGGCCACTTCCTCCGCATTTTTCTGTTTGTTAGCATGTAAGCGGTATGCCATACCTCCCCCTAAAGCGAGTATCACAACAGCGATAAGTATTTTTTTCATTGTTTCTTAATTTTATACGTTATGAAGCTATTCTTCTTAATAAGGTCTTTTATATTCTTATTCAGGGCGCAAAGGTAAAACAAAAAACTTAATAAACAAAAAAAGTTTCCAACTTTTTTTAGTGAAAAATGAAAAGTGAAAAATAATTCGTATCTTTGCCTTATGAATTAGGTTTCAGCAGTTTTGACTACTGACCGCTAATAACTTAATGATGAAAGCATTTCTAAGTATTTTTACTATCCTTGTTGTCCTTACGAGCTGTCAGAAGGACAACAGTCCCAAGGTAGCCCCTCCCTCCCAAAATCTCAACACTCTAATAGGTTATTGGCAGCGGGAGCATACCACCTCTTGTGCAGAAGAGGAGATTTTCCTTATTACAGATGCAAAGATAGGTTGGGTACCTCTGCAAGAAAAGGATTGCCTATTGGCCTATCCAAAAATCATAGAATACACCTACACTCTTGGGGAAGGAGGGAAACTTGTGGTAGCGGAACACTCTGCTCCTTGGGAATATAGCTTTCAGAACGGGCATCTCCTATTAAAGAAAAATCCCACAGGCAATTCCTATACCTATAAGCGCATCACAGCCGATGAATACTATAGATTTATCAGCGAACATCAGAAAAAAACTAACCATTAGCTCTCTTATGATTTCCGTTTATAAGTTAAAGCCCAAATTCCAGCAACTGCTACACCCGCTATTGGTATGGCTACACCAAAGAGGCGTTACTGCGAATGAGATTACCATAGTGGCCATTGTGTTTTCCTTAGGGATCGGTGTGCTCTTCTGGGAGGCTTCCTCGGTACCGCTTTTCTTCTTAGCACTACCCATAGGATTATTAATAAGAATGATCCTCAATGCAATTGATGGCATGATGGCGCGCGAATTTGGGCAAACCTCACGATTAGGGGAGATTCTTAACGAATTGGGGGATGTCGTTTCCGATGTGTTTATTTTCTTTCCTTTGCTCAAGTATCACCCCGAAAGCCTCTACTTAGTGGTTGGCTTTATCGTATTGAGTGTGCTTAATGAATTTGCAGGTGTCATGGGCAAAGTATTAGGGGGCGAAAGGCGTTATGAGGGACCTATGGGCAAAAGCGATCGTGCCTTACTAGTGGGTATCTATGGGCTATTGGCCTACTTTAGGGTGCATATAGCCGCCTATTCGCAAGTAATTTTTGGTATTGTGATCGCCTTACTGCTCCTGAGCACTTTCATCCGTTTAAAAAAAGGACTCTATGCCGCAAGATCTACCGAAGAATAAATACGCAGATGTACCACTTCGTATCAAGAGCTGGGGTGTCATTATCTGCATTTTTGCATTGGCTATATCCCACCCTTATATGATGTACCTCTTCTGCCTATGGGTAAGCTTTCAAGCCCTCACCGAATTGGGGGGACTCTTGAGCTTCGATGCTACCTATTGGCGTATTGGGATTCCCTTATTACAAGGCGTATTACTACTGGTCTGCCCTACCTACTACGACTATATGGAAGGAACTTTCCTTATAATCGGCATAGGACTTATCTTAGCCCTCTTGCTCCGAAAAGCATCCTTAGGTATTCCCCTCTCCCTAGTTATTGTCTTGGCTGTGTATCCTCACTTAACTTTCTTACGTATGCTCCCCCAAGGTTGGCTATGGGTTATCTTCCTAGTGGTTACCACTGAACTCAATGATATATTCCAATACCTTACGGGCAAGAGCCTAGGCAAGCGAAAGATACTTCCCAAAATAAGCCCCAATAAGACCATAGAAGGTTTTGCAGGGGGACTACTCCTCACGCCCTTGCTAAGTATGGGCTTAGGAACATCACTTGGGCTACCTATAAGCTTGTTCTCTTTGGCAGTGATAGGACTGGCTATCAGCTTCTTTGGATTCTGGGGCGATGTTACCTTCTCCTACCTCAAGAGGCGTGCAGGCGTAAAAGACACAGGTACCCTTATCCCTGCTCATGGAGGGCTCTTGGATCGTATAGACAGCCTATTGTACAATTGTATTTGGTTTTACTTATGGATACAATAAAACCTTTTGACAAGTGTCTGCTCCTTTCAGGGGGAGGTACCCGCTTTGCCTTATACAACGGGATGTATGCCGCCCTACATGCTTTGGGCAAAGCCCCTAACTTACTCATTGCCTCCTGCGGGGGCGCCTTTGCCGCTTTGGTTATCAATGCCTTCCCTACTGATGAGCAGCGGAAAGCCTACTTGCAATCGGAAGAGTTCTATCAGTTTATCAAGAGCCTATCCCTCACTCCTTATAGCAAGCTACACCGCTTGGGGATTCTAGTACTACAAAAGCGATATGACAAGCGCCATGCGCCCCTTATCGAAGATGTCTGTCAGCGCTATTTGGTAGAGATGTCCCAAGATCTCTCCGCGCTACTCCCCTCGCTGTCCAAGGTATCTTTTTCAGACACTTTACCTACCATTATCATAGGGGCAAAGATGCTATTTGCGCCCCATGAATGTGGCAAACCCAGAGGCGAGCGAAAACTCTACCAAAAGGTACTCTTCACCGACCCCGAGACCGCCCAAAGGATAAACCTTTCAGCTATAAAGCCTACCGAGCCCAACTATACCCATTCCGCCATAGCTGCTGATATACTTACTAGAACAGAAATACCTATGCTCACCGCTGCACGTATTTCTATATCCGATATGTTCTATGTAGCCCCTGTGGCTTACGAAGGCACCTATTATGCAGGCGGGGCTATTGACCTTGTCCCTATGGAATTGGCAAATACCCTCTCGACAACCCTTATTGTTGAAAAGAAACAAGCCTACTCCCCTACCGAAGAGGCTTTGGTACGTGCTGTCTTAGGCTTTAGCGGCAATGAGCGGTTAGCTTCTGTGGCTTCCTATCCTGCCCAATGGGTAGATACCCGTAGGGCTACCACTGTGCTAAAAGGTTATTATTCAGAGAAATATATCAACTGGAAGCAACTAAGCATAGACATTCGCTTTCCCAAGGACTACCCAACATACCAGCAACAGATAGACCAACAATGGGACTATGGCTACCAAACGATTCTTAACACCTTTAGACCATGAATGTATTTATCATAGGAGGCACCTCAGGGATAGGCTATGCCTTAGCTGATTTCTATCACCTACAAGGCAACAGAGTAGGGGTATGTGGCAGAGATCTCGAGAAACTCACCACTGAATCACGCTTTGAGAAGTTTCAAGCCGATGTTATAGATAAAGAACTATTAACCAACACAATACGCCAATTTGTAGGTACGGATACACTTTCGCTGCTTATTAACTGTGCAGGTCATTATGCCGAAGATGTGGCAGGAGAGATTTCCTACGAGGAGGCAGTGACCATGTTACAAACCAATATTATAGGAGCTGTCAATACCCTAGAGATAGGGCGAGAACTTATGAGGCATAGTGGCGGACAAATCGTCTTATTGGCTTCTATATCAGGGATTTTGGATTATCCTGAATCGAGCCTATACACCAAGACCAAGCGCAGTGTCCTACAAATAGCAGATGCTTATAGGCGTGCCTTGCGCCCCTTGGGTATCTGTATAACCACCATTGCACCAGGGTATGTAGCCACCCGAAAGCTACACGACCTTAACCAAAACGACCTCTCTAAGAAACCCTTTGTGGTAAGTGAAGCACAAGCCGTAGCCGAAATTAGCCATGCTATTGCCCAGAAGAAGCCCCTACACCTATTCCCTAGCCGAATGAAGTGGCTCATGCGGCTACTTTCGTTGCTGCCTAAGCCCTTGTTATCGCTACTTATGTACAAAAAAGCCAAATGGATGCAAACACCTGCTAATTCTTGAGCTAGAAATTAGGTCATTAGAAAATAATTTTCTACTTTTGTCGCATTAATCTATTACACCATGAACACAGGTTTTTTCAAAAGTCACGAAGGGGAAGAACTATTCTTCTACGAATGGAACTACAAGCCCGGTCAAAAAACACTCATCGTAATCCATAGAGGACATGAGTACGGGGAACGCCTACAGGAGTTTGCTACACACCCCTTGTTTGCTTCCTATAACATCTTTGCTTTTGACATGCGCGGACATGGACATACCAAGGCTGCGGTATCCCCTGCTTTCATGGACTCGGTACGGGATTTGGACACCTTTGCTAAGTTCCTTGGGCAGCGCTATGGGGTACGCGAGGAAGACATCTTTGTGGTAGCCAATAGTATTGGAGGGGTGATTGTATCGGCTTGGGCACATGATTTTGCCCCACGTATCGCAGGTATGGCTCTTTTGGCGCCTGCCTTTGAAATAAACCTTATTGTACCTTTTGCCAAGCAAGCCATTGAACTGATGCTAAAGATCAATCCTAAGCTCATTGTAAAGAGCTATGTAAAATCCAAAATGCTCACACGTGACCCTGAGCAACAGCACGCTTACGACACAGACCGCTTTATCACTCGCTCTATCAATGGCAAACTCCTTATTGACCTTGCCAACGCAGGCAAGCGATTGGTAGAAGATGCCGCTGCTATCACCACTCCTACCCTAGTGCTTTCCGCCGAAAAAGACTTTGTGGTGATTAACCGACAACAAAAACAGTTCTATGTAAATCTCTCTTCTGAAACAAAAGAGTTCATCACCTTGGAAGGCTTTCACCATGGAATCCTCTTTGAGCAAGGCAGAGAGGAAGTATACAAAATCCTACAACGCTTTATTCAAAAGGCTTTCTCAACGCCCCTGCCTACCCCTACACTTGCCCCAGACCTCTTTACCCAAAAGGAGTTTGAGACCATGCAATATGAGCTTATTCCCAATGGGGAAAGGTGGTGCTACCGATTTGAGAAATGGGCATTGGGTAAGTTCGGACACCTCAGCGAAGGGATGACAGTGGGACTCACTCACGGCTTTGACTCTGGTGCTTCCATGGATTATATATATAAAAATACCCCTCAAGGCAAATGGGGCGTAGGTCGCTGGATGGATAAGAGTTACCTGAATGCCATAGGCTGGCGTGGGGTGCGTATCCGCAAGGGACACCTATTACAACAAGTAGAAAAAGCCATACAAGCCCTACAAGCACAAGGGAAGAAGGTAAAAATATTGGATATCGCCGGAGGGGTGGGCAACTACCTCTTTGACATCAAGGAGCGCCATCCTGAAGTAGAGATAGTCATCAACGAATTCCTGCCTGCCAATATACAAAAAGGCGAACAGATCATCAAAGAACGTGGCTATCAGCATATACGCTTTACCAATTACAGCTGTTTTGAGGCAGACACCTACCGCAAACTGGATTATGCGCCCAATATCACTATTATCTCAGGTATTTTTGAACTTTTTGGAGACAATGCCTTGGCTACTGAGGCGATCAAAGGAGTAGTTTCTATCTCGGATAATGGTTATATCGTCTATACAGGACAGCCATGGCACCCACAGCTCAAGACCATTGCCTTTGTACTGAAGAGTCACCAAGAGAAAGACTGGGTGATGCGTCGCCGCAGCCAGCGAGAATTGGACGGGCTTTTCGCTCTGCAAGGGGTAAAAAAAGAAAGCATGCTGATTGATGATTTTGGGATTTTTACCGTTAGCTTGGCAGAGGTGAAGAAATAATCTAAGGAAATATGAAGATCATTTATGCCTTTATAATAGCACTTATCCTCTCTGTACTCGCTTTTTTTCTTGCTATTAGAATCACTGATAGTACAGGAGCGGCACTCTTTTTATTGGGAATGCTACCTATAGCCTTTTCTATCATCTTTACATATACAAAACTATTAGATATTTTTCATGTAAGAAAGTTTGTATATGTAGCCTTATATACTTTTATAGCTTGCTATGTAATGGTTTTTATGACCACTTTCCTTGTAGGCTCAGATAGTAAGTGGGGCGTTGGGTATGCCCTTTTGGATTCCCTTCATTTAATGATGGATGTTTATTTGCTTATTTGTAATATAGCTATTACACTTATTTACAGCACTTTGTTTGTACTTTTTAGCCGCCTTTCAAGAAAGAAAGATAAGTAATTGTATACATAGGCGTAAGCTGCAAAGAAGAAAGCCATACAAACTAATTAAGCCTAATTCTACAGCGATAGAAGTAGCGTACAGGCTTTCCCCACTGTTGTGCAGGAATCAGTTTAGGAAGCTGCTCCATAGTGCGTTGCACCTCTTTTCTTATATACAGAGAAGAAGCCACACAGCGGATAAGCACTACACTTCCGTCCTTTTCCACACTGAAAAGGACGGTCGCTTCTCCCTCCAATTCCTTATAAGGACTTTTAAGGATGCTTTGCTTAAGATACTGAGAGAAGAAATGATAAAAGCAAGCATCTCTTTCTCTTGCACTCACGTCCTTACATTGTACAAACATAGGTTTTTGTTCCATTGAAGGGAAACAAGTCGTATTTATAAGCTCCTCTTCCCCAATATCCATTGAAGGAATAGTGTCTTTCTCTTGTGTGTATCCTATACAAGGAAATACAATCCATAAGGAGGCTAATAAAAAAATACCTATTGAAAATCTGCTACCCATAGAGAACTCTTATAATATTTCTAATAGAAATGTAAATAATAAGAATGTTAAATAGAATAAAAAACAAAGATAATATCCTTCTTACTTTACAGATGAAAAATATAAGGAAAGCTACAATAGCTATGGTAGGAATATATATAGACAAAATATAGTACATATAATCATTCATATATTTCTTCAAATAACAAAGATATAAGAATAGAAATAACACAGAAATAATATCTGCTATAACGAGAAATCTATAAATTTTTTTACTATATTTTTTTAATTTCATTTTTTCACTTATTAGAAAGGTTTGATATTTCTTCAATGATCTATTCCCATACTTTTTCTAAAAAGAATAGTAATTTTAGAAACCGTATTTGTCCTATTCTTAGAAAATCTTGTATGCCATAAAGGCTTATACACCCCATTCTCATATATATATATTCTATTAATAAAAAGCCCTCTACTTCATATAACTTACCATTTTGTGCTTTTACATGATATAAGAATTAAGTATAAGTAGGCTGATTAACTTTTGGAATACAAACCGAACCTTTTTCATCCGTTATACCTATAATATTTTCAGAATCTTCTTTTGCATATATTTTTAGATTAGCCATTGGATTTTTATGTTGATCACATATATACCCTTGATAGTATTCTATTTTAGAATTATAGGCAAATAAAAATAAAAGCGATATATATAAGTATTTTAGCATTTCTCTATCTCCTTTTTAGTTAGACCTATTAAGCTCAAAACATATTTTTTCTATTGCAATACTGAACTTTGATTGTTTAACAAAATTCCAATTTTTGTCAAAGTACAAAGTAACTATTCTATCATACAGATAATTTTTACTTCTTACTATATCATATTCCATCCCATTATCTTCTATAATTTTATCTTTTTTCACCGAAAGATCATAGTCAAAATCAAATAAAATATAATAATTTTTCCCTTTTATATTGGTTCTTCTATTAGTTTGATCAATCCTCATTGAGAATAATATAGTTTGTTTAAGATTTTTTGTAGGAACGATACTAACTTTATAGAATTTTTCTTCATATCCCAAAATGATAAAAATATCTTCTTTAGGAAATTGCTCAATAGCTTTTGATATCATTTCTGTCACATTCCCTCTTATAAAATAATACTCCAAAACATTACTCTCTCTTACATTTTTAGAAAGACGTTCTGTATTACACGAAAATGATATTAACAATAGTATAATAAGTACAATTCTATTCATCTATCGGTCAGTTGTGCTTTTACATTTTTTACAATCTCCATAATAAAGGCTTGAAAAACGGAATCTTTTATTGCTATAGGATTCCTCCCCTTCCTTATAAGAGGGTGTGTCTATACAATATATGAGTTGATTATCCACATATTCAAGTTTTTCAACAGACATAACAGACCATTTTCCTTCATTATAAGAAAAATTAATAGCTCTTGTATTCAGATGAAAATCAGAAGTATAGATAACCCTTAAATATTCTGGGCTAGAAAAAACATCTTCAGACCAATTTTTATTTAATTCACTTTGAATACCCCATTTTAGTGTAATATAATGAATAGAAGCTATATTAGTAACAATCTCAGTTATTTTTTGATATGCACTGTTTTCATAATAATATACTTTATACAAATAATCTGGATCTTTGTGGGCTATATTGTAAGAGTAATCATAGGCATTATTCCAATTGTCATAACTTTCTCCTCTTCCAAAAACAGAGTCCTTTACAACAATTTCACGAGTTACTAAAAAGTTTTCTATCCTTCTATCTGTCGTTTTAAACTCATAAAAAACAGAATCGCGATCAAAATTTACTACAGGATAATCGTTCTTTCTCAACTCTTTTTCCTGTTTGCAACTCAATAAAAATAATATAAAAAAGAAATATATATACTTCATAGCTTATTTATCACACTTTAGGAGTTCGTATTGCCTAAGCAGCCTCTTAATAGATATATTTTTCACAGTCATAAACAAATAATTGTTTTATGGGGTCAAAATAATAAAAGATATACTTACCATGTCCCTCTTTAGGCTCTCTATCCATGAGAAAACTCAAATCTAAATAATCATCATTGTTATAATCTTCCAGATAAATACAAAGAGGCAAATTATATCGAATAAAAATCATACTATTTTTGGCTGTAATAGTCTGTATCTCCTTATTGGTATTCCTTTCCCTAATGCGGATCTCAACATCTCCTTTTTTAGTACTTTGCTTCCACTGCTTTATCTGTATATGAAAAGAATATTTTCCCATAAGAGTATCTCTATGGACGGATATGGGGTAAGAAAGAATATACTGACGCACCATAGCATCATACATTTCTGAAGAAATAGGTTCTATAAGGAACCTATCATCCTCCTTAAACCAAAACCTATCATTGCCTACTTTAGCTATTTTCTGCATTCCAAAAACCTCATACCTAACGAAATCCTCTTCTTTTTGGAAATAGAGGTCATTATCCTTGGTAAAACCCCTAATAGAAATAGTATCAGGATGGTGTAGGGTGATTATATTTCCTCTTATAGTGTCCTTATGCTGAGATATCTTCAGTAGGGCATATCTGTCTAAATCATCAGTAGCAACATAATAGTTCTCAGTCTGTCTTGTACAAGCTATCACCGAATAAATAAGAAAAAAATAGAAAACTACTCTCATTTTAAGAACCTATTTATAGATTGATTTACTCCCAAACCCTCCCAAAAGGAATAGTAATTTTAGAAACTGTATTTGCTTTATTATCAAAAGAATAGGCTTTCATTTTTCTTATTTTTTTGAGCGTCTTTAGCACTAAAGTATCACACTCTTTGCAACCAGTGGTTTTACGTATAATCCTATCTTCGATAATCTTTCCTTTTTTAGAGATGAGAAAACATACTACATATTGTCCTTTAAAAGTCAAAGAAGTATCCGAATGGTTGTGTTTTAGAAAATCCTCATAAGCTTGCTCTGAAGAAAACAAACGGGTAGTATTATCAAATAAAGTATTACCAAAAGGATAGACTTTCCCTCTCTTTGTATGCCATAAAGGCTTATACACCCCATTCTCATATATATGTTCTATTAATAAAAGTCCCTCTACATCATATAGCTTGCCATTTTGTGCTTTTATATCATAAGAATGGAGTATAAGTATCAGTATGCTGATTAAAATGCTTGTGTGTCTCATTCCTACTCAAGTTTTATTCTCAAAATCTTTTTTCCATAAGTACCTCGCCCCTATATATCTTTTGATAACGAAGGAGTTGCTCTCCCTTGTAATAACCTATATAATAGGCACGTTCTTCTTGGTGTGCCTCGGCTTCTTGCTGACTTACCTCATCATATAGATAAGTAGGGTGGTCTGTAGCTTGTTTGTGCAAATCGGAGCTGCTAAGGAAATAACGCTGTACAATATTGTCCTTATACAAATAGAGCTTTTGCCCACTCATGGGGATTTCGGCAAAGACCCTTTCTTGCTCAACGGGGGTAATGGGCATTTTAGGCTCAAAAGAGGGGTCAGCACGAAAGGCGTATTGAGGATCAATATGTATTTCTGAACTTTTTACTTTGAATAGGGTACGCTCCCAACTATTCCCCAATAAGAAATACTGAAAACCGTCTTTTTCTCCACAATACTCATAGGTAAGTAGGGATTGTAGGGGAAAAGCTTCGGTGGCTTTTCGCTCTTCTGGGGAACTTTTGCAAGAGAATAAGGCCAACAAAGGGGCTAATAAGGTCATTTTCTTCATTCTTTTCTACTAAATATATAGGTGTCAGCTTCTTCAAAGTTAGGGTACTGCCCTCCAAAGACTTCTCTTACTACAATTTTACCGAGGTAACGTTCTAAAGGTAAGTAGATATCCTTTGCATCTGTACAAACAAACTCTAAATAAGGCATCTTCAGCAAAGGAGAGGCATCCTTTATAGGGTTAAAACATATCTTTAGATTTCTAAGTGTTTCTATACCTACCAAATCGCTAAGGTCTTCTATCTTGTTTTGCTCTAAGTCCAATTCCTCTAAAGGTAAATGCTTCAGAGGAGAAAGATCTTTCACCTCGTTGTGATATAAACGCAAGGTAGTGAGTTTTTTGAGGGCTCTCAGAGGAGATAAATCGCTGATGTGGTTCCTATCTAACTGCAAATATTCAAGATTGGGCAACCACGCTAAAGGGGATATATCGGTGATTTGGTTTCTATCCAACCAAAGTTCGGTAAGGTTTTGTAATTTAGCGATTCCTTTTAAAGAAGAGAGCTTATTACACGATAGTTTCAACATTGTTAGCTTGGAAAGTTCACAAAAAGGAGTTATATCACTCACGCCACTGTCATAAACCTCTACTTTTTTCAGTTTTTTATACTTGGCAAGAGGTGTATAATCCGTTACCTTGATACTTAGATAGAGTTTTTGTAGCTTCTCCAAGGGTGGCAAGGCTTCCAAGTGAGTTATATTGTCCGATAGCAACTCTAATTCCTTTATATTGGGGAACATTTGCAAGTCGGCTAAGTCCTCCGAGTGCAAATCATCGTTATGAATGAGCATTTTGGTAATCAAAGGCGCCCCTTCTTCTTTGACCAACACCCTCCTCCCTTCTTTTACAAGAAGGTCAGCGTGTTTCTTTTTCAGATATTGCTTTACTTTCTGCTCTATAAGCTTGCTCTTAAAGGTAATGTAACTCATTTTAATCAGTAACTAATATTTTTTCTAATTCCTTTTTCTTTAATAGATACGTTTTGAGGTCTATATTACCTTCTGTTTTTTGGTCAAAAAGATCTTCTAAAGGCGATTGGGTATACGGTATGCCTGTTAGCTCTTCTCTTATCCATTGTATCCCTTTGAGAAAACTTTTAGCCAATGTATCGGCTACCCCAAAGTTTATTTCTTCACCATCTTGAGTAAGGTGTAACACTTTATAATGCTTAAGATCTTCTACCTTTTTAAATACATCTTCTAGTATATTCTCAGAGAAGCTTGGCTTTATGTTTTTCCATTTTTCTAGGAAAGCACTCTTCATAGAGGCTTCCTCTACTCTTCTAAATTTGACATACTCTCTGCCTGCTTCACTGAAAAGAGAAACAAGCGCTCTTTTAAGTTCAAAGTCTTGATATATATCTTTTGAAAAAGTTGTATGCAAAATTATTTCAAGCATTTGCATTCCTCCTTGTCGGTACTGGGACTTATATTTGTTTATACTATTGAAAACTGTTGACAGACTTCCCTTATGAACATACTTAAATATTTGATTGAGGTGTTCTAAGGTATCACAATAATTTATTTTTTGATGTATAATGAGTATATTTTGTAACAAATATGCCTCTTGCTCAGCTGTCCATTGCTTTTCTAAAGCATTTTTTTCAATAAGTTTAAGCAATAACTCCACCAATGTGCCATTTTCACCTATCACAGGACTTTCTTTTAGATAATCACTGACAAGTAACATCTCTGTTACACTAATAGGTGTTTCTTGCTTCTTAAGATACATACTCCCCAAATACATATCATAACCAATATAGTGACCTTTTAGGTAATCTGTATTCATAATATTGTCATAGAATAAGACTTTGGCAAGAATATAGATATCAGCAACTGGTGAAAAGGACGGTAAAGTATCAAACATCTCTTCCAGAGTATCATAAGGAGGAAGTACTCTATTCTTTTCTTTCATTTGTTCGTCAAAAACCTTACATTTTTGGTGAGTCTTCAGTAAGAAATCAAAGCTTTTATCTATTTCTATACGCTCCTCTGTCCCTACTTTTAATGCTTCTGCCAACAAATGAGATTTTTCTATTTCCAAGGTGCTAAACTTCTCATAATTATCTCTTTTTAGGAGGCGTTCTAAGAAATCGAATGATTCATATTCTTCATTTAGCTGATATTTTTCTTTGATTTCCTCATACCAAGAGTACTCTTCCTTTATAGAATAACCACTATCGGAAGAAGTACGATCTTGCCAAAGCTTATCTCCTTTGGCTATCTCCATAGCAAGGTCATAAGTAAGCTCGTGCATAGTATATCCTAATTCATCTTCTGTCTCAGGAGGTTCGTTCCAGCGAGTCTGATCCAATCTTTCTGTCGCTTGCTCCCAACTAAGTCCGGCATAGTGCACCATATAATGCTTAAGCCATTCGTAAAAAGAGTAATGGTTGAAGATCCAGTAATGTCGATTGTAACTATCTTCAAATACTATTCCATCACACAAGCCATTTTCGTGAGGTTCCGTTCCTATTTGTGCTAATCGTTTTTGTAAGGCATTCATTTAGTTACTTTTTCTAAAAGTGATCCCATAAAATTTGTTATTCCAGAACAATTCTGTTTTCTTTTCAGCCACTGATGCTGGGATACATTGTTCTATGGCGTTCAAATCAACCGTTTTGCCTTCAAAATAGGATTTAGAGAAGACGCTTTTCTTGTATTGGGTTTCCACAAAGTCGGCTGTTTCATCGGCAATAAGGAGTTTGCTACCTGGTTTGGCAACTCGGAGCATTTCGCTCATAGCAAGGGCTTTATCGTTGAAAAAATTGATACCTCCATTGTGAAAAACAATATCAAAAGTATTATCCGCAAAAGGCAATTCCTCTGCGGGACATTGCACAAGGGTAAGGTTTGTTTTCTTCTGCCACTGCTTCTTACATCTTTTGAGCATTCCCATAGAAATATCAGCTCCTACAAGGTCTATTGTTTTCAGATCAATCCCTTGCGGTAGATAACGCAAGTCCGCCCCTGTACCTATGGAAACATAAAGTACCGAAATAGCATTCTTCCATTCCAAGCGGCTCATCAATTCCGTACGCAGGCGGTCAATGCCATTTCCATACTTGAGTTTTCCTATCCATTTTTCTCCAAAATCATAAAAGAAAGACATCCAATCGTACATTTTCATATATTTTTGATTGTCTCCACTGACAAAATGGTCATTCATACAGCAAAAAATACCATTTTCTATTTTTATATCAGCTTTTAATATTTGGGATATATCCTTCATTGTATTTATATTTTTAAATTATCTTTTTTTAATCAAAATATCTCCTTCACAAAGCCAAAGAGGTTCATTTTCTATCCTTAACTCCTCCCAACATTGTTTTTGTTCTGTTTCAGCATCATCTACTATACGAAAACTAGCAAAATCTGTACGAGGTGGGGGCAATACAATAATCTTCTCTATAGCTGCAGGTTCCAAATGATAAGTATCTGAAAGTTTTTTGAGAAACAATAGCTGCTCTAACTCCTTTTTATAGCTTACAAGTGCTTGCTTCTCCTCTTGCAAAAGAGAAACTTCTTTAAGCTGATGAATTGTTTTCTGAAGTTCGTCTTCTATAAGTTGTTTTGCTGTTTTCATTCTTTAGTAAGTTCATCAACCATTGTAATAAGTTTGCTCAAAGTATTAAAATTACGTGTTGTAGCTACTATTTTAAGTTTCTTTTCCACATAATTGTTATTCAATTTAGACCTCGAAGCATCCTTAGGAAGATACAGATATATTTTATCACCTACAATAGCCAATTCTTCTCCATCAAAAGTTTCTTTCTTCAACTTTTCTACTAAATCAGGTGCTAAAACACTATTTGTGAGCGTAAAAAATACCCGAGCTATATCATAATTTTCTCCTATAAAAGGATTCATATCAAGCATTTCCTGTACTTCCTTACGAGTTGCTACAACAGTTGGTAAGTCAGGACCTATATGTTCTTTTATTAATTGGGAGACTTTGGGGGCTATTTCATTACGTATTTTGT
>NZ_CALHGG010000068.1 GCF_938029845.1 uncultured Capnocytophaga sp. | reverse complement strand
CAAAGGACACTTTACACTCTATCGATAGTGAATAGTGAAGAATGAATAGTGAAGAGTGAAGAATGCCTAAAGAAGGATATAACTAAAAAGAGAGACTTTCCTAAGATGGGAAGTCTCTTTTTTGTTTTTGTCATTAGTTAATAGGTATTAATCACTATGTTAATAACTTTATTTGTTTAGAATAAATAAAAATAATACTTTTGTGCCTGAAATTAATCTTAATAAAAATTATATGAAGAAAGTAATTCTATCAGCCCTTGTAATAGGGGGATTCTTTGCAGTATCCTGCTCCAAAGATGATGACAAACCAGCACCTGCTCCTGCTCCTGAGCAGAAAAATGTACCTACCAATCAAGAAGCGTTCTCAGGCTCTTATAAGTTGGGTAATGCTGAGGAGGTAAAGACACACTTTACTCGCGTACTCTATGCAGTAGAGAGCAATGAGAAAGATGCGGCTCCTTGGAATGATACCCAATTGGTGTATGACAGCAAAGATCCTCAGGGTAATAACGTCAAGGTAAAACGCTTCCAATTCGTTACTAAAAACGTAGGCGATAATGTCAAAACTATTGATGAGCTTAAAGCAGCCGACGAAAAAGCTGGTAAAACCATGAAGTCCCTTACCGATGGGGTGAAAATCTTTGTGGAGGTGCCTATAGATGCCTCTGGTGCGCTACAAGTGAATAAGGCTTATGTAGGTAACTTAGGCTATAAGACCAAGACAGATGACAAAAGGGTGGAACTTACAGACCCAAGTGTACAAATTGAGTCAATTGATTTTACACTTTCTCGCTTAGAGACCCCTGCCTATAAGGATGTACAGCCAGGTAATCATGAAGGTGCTTCTCGCTACAACGAAGGCTATATCAAGTTCAACCTTACAGCCAAAGTACGTCCTAATGCAACCGCTGAATTCCAAACTTTGGTTGTGAAAGTAGATAGCCCTATTAGTGTAACCCAAATACGTGGTAAGAATGTGGCTAATCGTGCCGTGGCAATTTCTGAAGTAGTAATAGCTAAGAATAGAAAGTAACCAGTATTTCATCTTTGTAAAAACAGAAAAGGCTGTGTATTGCACGGCCTTTTCTTCTATGGTATATGAACAAATATCTTATTTTTGCATGGCTACTGTTATTTTCGGGAATTCTCTCGGCACAAGAACTTATAAAGGGCTATGTGGTAGATGAGCAAAACAACCCAATTGTAGGGGTTAATATTACCCTAAAAGATGGGGTTGGCATAGGGGTAGCCACTGATGTACAAGGCGCCTTTACCCTTTACTTACCGCCGCAAAAGGGCAAAAGTATCTTGGTATTTTCCCATCTGAATTATCAGCCTTACCAGCAACAGGTAAAGCAAGGAGAAGGGATGCTCTATGTAATGCTGGAGCCTAAGGTAACCGCCCTTTCACAAGTGGTGGTACAGGGGAAAACACCGCTGATGAAGCTCAAGGAGTCAGAGTTTGCCGTCTCTACAATTGATCTGAAGGCCTTTCACAATTCCAGTAGTGACCTACCGCAGGTCTTGGATAAGATTTCAGGGATCAAGGTACAACAGAGTGGAGGCTTGGGTTCTCAGATGAACCTCTCGCTCAATGGTTTCCGTGGCAATCATGTAAAGGTCTTTGTCGATGGCGTACCTATGGAGGGCATGGGGCCTACCCTACAGCTGAACAATATCCCACTGAACAATGCCGAGCGTATAGAGGTCTATAAGGGTGTGGTGCCTACCCACCTGAGTTCCGATGCACTGGGGGGTGCGATCAATATCGTTACCAAAGCTACTGTTAAGCAGTTCTTGGATGTTTCCTATTCCTATGGCTCTTTCAATACCCATAAGACTTACCTGAATGCCTCCTATAGTTGGAAGAATGGTCTTTCCTTGGGGGTGAATGCCTATCAGAACTATTCGGATAACAACTATTGGGTTAAGGTAAAAATATTGGATTTCTCAACCAATACTTATAGTACGAATAAGCAACGGGTAAGGCGTTTCCATAACCAATATCACAACGAGAGTGTAGCCCTAAAGCTCGGCGTATCGGATAAGTCCTTTGCCGATAGGCTTTTCTTAGGCTTTGTATGGGCGAATCTCTATGACCAAGTACAGCATGCGGCCGATATGGATAAGGCTTTTGGAGATAAGTATCGCCAGGCAACGACTCTTATGCCTACGCTTTTCTATAGTAAGAAAGATCTTTTTATACCTGACTTTAACCTCTCACTACAGGCCAACTATAACTTTGGCGAATCGCACAACGAAGATACAGGTCGCTACCGCTACAATTGGCTGGGTGAGCGCAAAGCAATGGCCAAGCCAGGCGAACAGCAGCTTTCTGACTATCGCTTTAAGAATCATAACGCTTTGGTATCCCTTACCATGGCTTATCATTTTTTAGATAGGCATACGGTGGAACTGACCGATACCTATACATTCTTTAATCGTACAGGGTATGATCGTTTTAGGGAGTTCTTTACCAAGCTACCGACCCGTACTGACAAGAGTGTGCTGGGGGTCAGTTACAAATACCAGTCCGAGAGGTGGAATGCTACGGCTTTCTACAAGAGCTATTGGAATGATGTTAAGGCTTTTTATACCTCTCAGCAGAATCGTCCCTTGGGTGAGTTTTCTTACCAAACCGAGGCTAATGGCTATGGACTGGCTGCAACCTATCGCTTTACAAAGTCTTTTCAGCTAAAGTCTTCAGTAGAAAATGCCTTGAGGCTACCAACCAGTCGTGAACTCTTTGGCATTGGCGATGGGATAGAATCACAGAATCCTGCCCTGCGCCCCGAACGTAGCTGGAACCTGAATTTGGGCAGTAGTCTTTCACAGAACTTTGGGGAGGATCACCAATTGGTTTGGGATGTGAATTTGGCGCGCCGTCAAGCGACCGATTTTATCAATCGTCGCAACCGTAATGGGATCTTTGTAACTGAGAACTTTGGTGATGTACAAGTGCATGCCGCTGATACTGAGCTGCGCTATTTCTTTCGGCAAAAGCTCTCGACTGGGGTGAGTGCTACTTATCAGGATATGCGTAACAAACAGCGCTATATAGAGGAAAACGGACAGCGTAAAGAACACTATTTCTACAATGAGCGCCTGCCTAATATTCCTTATCTCTTTGGCAATGCTGATCTTAGCTATACCTTTGACAAGGTAGGGGAGGATAATAAACTGATATTGACAGCTTTTGCTAACTATTTTCATTCCTTTGCCAATGACTGGCAACGCTATCAGGCAGCTGAAGAGGTGCCCAGGCAGCTGACACTGGACTTCTCGGCCAACTATAGTCTCAAGGGGGGGCGATATAACCTTTCCTTTGATATAACGGATATTTTAGATACTGATCGCTATGATAATTATAACTTACAAAAACCAGGACGTAGCCTTGCCGTTAAGCTACGTATGTTTTTGCAATAATAAGAATTAAAGAAATAAGAAAATGGCAACAAATAGAATCTTTTTGTATGCCCTGACAGGGCTACTCTCTTGGAGTTGTTCCAAGAATGACGAACCTAAAGGAGGGGATGATAGTACTCCCTCTGGAACAGCCACCTCCACTCCCTATGTGCTGATACTAGGGACGGAGAATAACTCCTATGTATTTCCTAATGCACCATCTTTCGATACAGGTACTTACGACTCGGCAGCCAATTCCAAAGATGCTATACAGATGCAGGGTGACCGCCGTATTCACTTCTATAAGGATAAGTACCTCTATACCTTTGTCTATAACCGTGATGACCCGGGTAAGTCAGCTTCCTTTGAGCGCAAGGCAGGCAAGCTCTCCAAGCGTAAGGAGTACGACCTGAAGAACTCTATACAAGCCCGTACAGACTTTGGGACAAATGTGGTGGGTACTTATTCCGATAGGGAATACTTTCCTAAAGAGGCCGTAAGCCCTACTTCGGTGAAGTTTTTTCGCTTCGATACCACTTCCGATGCTGTAAGTGACCCTATAGAGTGGGATTCTAAGAATTTTGATAATATAGGTGAGGTGGCTTATATCACCGACCTAAGGCAATACAAGGACTATCTACTGGCAGCCATTCGCCCTATCAAGGCCTATCTGGACGAAGGGGTTTTCCCACAGACCAAATTACTCTTAGAGAGTCGACATACCCATACAACTTATATAGGAGTCTTTGACCATAATTTTCGTTTGGTAAAAGTTATCAAAGGCGACAAAGGTACAGGTGTGATAGGCGGCCTAATTAAAGCTACTGGTAAGAGTGGTGTAGAGGTCTTGGATAACGGAGAGGTGTATGCCTTTGCTGCGGCTTTCAATGCCACTGACAGACCTTCAGCTGTGCTCAAGGTCAATGTGGAGAATGGTAGTTTTGATGATGCCTATTTTGTGAATCTTACCCAAAAGAGTGGTAACCGAAAACTTTTCCGTACTCATTACTTAGGAGGGACACGTTTTTGCTTGCAGTTTTTTGACAAAATAGGCTTAGATGTAACAGAATTCGGCGATGCATCGGGGAAGGCTAGTAAGTTTGCTATTTTTGATGTAGCCACCCAGCAGCTGGATATGCTCACAGGCGAGCCTGAGCACATCAATAGTATCACTGACCCTTATGTGGATAAGGTGCAACAGAAGATCTATTTTGGAATCAATACTGATAATACTGATCCCACTATCTATGTCATTGATGCCAATGCCAAAACCATAAGCAAAGGACTTGTTATCAAAGGACAAGAAGTCAGAGCACTGGGGGTAATGAAAAGTGAATAATGAAAAGTGAAGAGTGAAAAACTATTCATTCTTCACTCTTCATTTTTCGCTTTTTTTGTTTCTTCTTAAAAAAAATAAAAAAAATAAGTGAAAGTAAAAATAAAAGTGTATCTTTGTACCTCAGAAAATAATATACACGACGTAAATAATAATTACTAAAAGATGATACGAAAAATCATTAGTAAGTGGCTCTTTTTAAGTATTTTAGCTCTTCCTTTTGCAGGAATAGCAGCCCCAGAAGAAGCGCCTTCTTCTGCTGAGGAAGAGGATTATACAAGCATTGTTATGCACCACATTGCCGATTCTCACGATTATCACCTATTTGACTGGAATGGTCACCCTGTGAGTCTCTCGCTACCTATTATCCTTTGGACAGACCAAGGTTTGGTTACTTTCCTTTCTAGCGAATTTCATCATGATGATAAGGGAGCAGTAGTGGTAAACAAAGGGAATCAATACTTTATCCGTGTACATGGGCAAATCTACTACACTGATGCTCAGGGACAAATCTCCTATGATGAGAATCACCAAGTAACGAATGCAAGGCCATTGGATTTTTCTATTACCAAGAACGTATTGCTACTTTTCCTTATTGCTTTTCTTATGGTGCTAGCCTTTACTTCTGTGGCGCGTTCTTACAAAAAGAACTCCAGAGCACCTAAGGGGCTTGCAAACCTTTTGGAAACTCTTGTAGTCTTCGTACGTGATGATATTGCTCTTCCCAATATAGGTAGCAAAAAGTATGAACGCTATATGCCTTATCTGCTTACTGTCTTCTTTTTGATTCTTATAGGAAACTTATTAGGATTGGTGCCTATTATCTCTGGTACCCTCACCAATGACATTATATTCACAGGAACTTTAGCGCTGCTTACTTTCCTTGTCACTACCTTCAGTGGGAATGGACACTATTGGAAGCATATCTTCGCTACCCCAGGAGTACCTGTATGGTTAGCGCCTATTATGATTCCAGTGGAAGTGATTGGGATGCTTACCAAGCCTTTCTCCCTAATGATACGTCTTTTTGCCAATATCACAGCAGGGCATATCATCATATTGAGCTTGGTAGGGCTTATCTTTACTTTCAAGACCGTTTTGGTATCTCCTGTATCGGTAGGTTTTGCTCTCTTCATTAGTATCTTGGAGCTATTGGTAGCTTTTATCCAAGCCTATGTATTCACCTTGCTTTCCGCCTTATTCATAGGAGGGGCAGTAGCTGAAGATCATCACTAATATAGAAAAAACATTCTAAAAATAAGTAAACATTAATACATTAAATAAATTAAATTATGGGATTAGCAGGAATTGGAGCTGGTATTGCAGCTCTTGCAGCAGGAATTGGTATTGGTAAGATTGGATCTTCCGCTATGGAAGGAATTGCTCGCCAACCAGAAGCAGCTTCTAAGATTCAAGGTGCGATGATTATCGCTGCAGCACTTATCGAAGGGGTTGCCCTCTTCGCTGTGGTAGTTGCTTTGGTAAAAGCTTAAGCCGCAGAAAAAGAAAACCGTTCTGTAACGGTTGGTTACAGAACGGTTCTTTAAAACCAAGAAATCATTACGAAAAAAGAAAAATAAAAATACATGAATATCATCCATCCTGAAAGTCTTAGTTTTTGGACACTGATTGTCTTTGTCTGCTTATTACTCTTGCTTCGTGCTTTTGCGTGGAAGCCTATCCTTAAGGCGTTGAAAGAGCGTGAAACCTCTATCAATAACGCTTTGGAGGCAGCCGATGAGGCAAAGAAGGAAATGGCAAACCTTAAGGCTGACAATGAAAAACTCTTGGCTGAGGCACGACAAGAGCGAGATGCCATTCTCAAGGAAGCACGTGAGATTAAGGAACGTATCGTCTCCCAAGCTAAAGAAGAAGCACACCAAGAAGGGGCTAAGCTGATTGCTCATGCAAAGACCTCGATAGAGAACGAAAAGAAAATGGCTATTGCCGAAATAAAACAGCAAATTGCCACTCTTTCTCTTGATATAGCTAAGAAAGTGCTTACTAAGGAACTTGCCGCAGAGGTAAAACAAGAGAAACTCGTAGAAAGTTTGTTGAACGAAATTAACATCAAATGATACACTCCAGCAAAGTAGCCAAGCGATATGCTAAAGCGCTTTTAGACTATAGTATAGAGAAGCACGAGGAAGATAACTTCTTCCAAGAAATATCTTCTTTGGTAGAGGTCGTACGCGAAAATCCAGACCTTCGAGCACTCTTACACTCTCCTATAGTGAGAATGGAGATAAAGCATAAGGTGCTACAAGAGGTTTTCTCTCAGAGATCGGCTATACTAAATCTCTTTATAGAAATACTTGTAGAAAATAAGCGTGTCTCTGATCTCTATGATATAGCACGTGAATATGTGATACAATACAATCGTTATAAGGAGAAAACAACCGTATACTTGACTACTGCAGTGGAACTACCTCAGAGGCTTAAGGAGCAGTTTGTTCAGAAAGCTATAGCCCTAAGTGGTCACAAGAATATTACTTTGGAGAGCAAGGTAGAACCACAACTCATAGGTGGTTTTATTCTCCGTATAGATGACTTGCAATACAATGCAAGCATCGCTCATAAGCTATACGGTATCCGTGAGCAATTGAGTGAAAATGTTTATTAGAGTTTATACAAGTGTTTGTAAGAGGCTGTCCAAGGGATAGCCTCTTTATTTTTTTATAGAGAAAAACTTTTTGTACTATACTTGCGTTTCATAAGAAAAGTTGTAATTTTGCACCCCTTTTTGAACAAATTACCATGAAGATGATACGCCAACTTTTCCCCTTAGCCATAGGGGGTATAGCCTTAGGAAGTACTGAATTTATCCCCATGGGGCTTATGCGTACTATGGGGCAGAGCCTTGCGCTAAGTGATAGTGAGGTAGGTAACTTTATTGCTGCCTATGCCATAGGGGTGGTGGTAGGCGCTCCTACGCTTGTAGGGCTGAGTACCCGTTTTCAGCCACAGCGAGTGCTGATTGCCCTGATGTTGCTTTTTACCCTTTTCAATGGACTTTTTGCCCTTATGCCTTCTTATCCCTTTTTGTTGGTAGCGCGCTTTTTCTCTGGCTTACCTCATGGAGCGTTCTTTGGAGTAGGAGCGATTGTAGCCAAGCAGTTAGCACCCAAGGACAAGGAAGCTATGGCTATTTCCGTTATGTTTGGAGGGCTGACGATAGCCAACCTCTTGGTGATTCCACTTTTTACCCATTTGGGAGGGGTACTTGGCTGGCGTCCTGTGATGGGTATGATAGCCACTTTGGGACTTATTACAGCCTTATGTATCTTTTTGTTTTTGCCTAAAGTGGATTATGATAAGAATAAGACTCTATGGGAGGAGTTGAAGCACTTCTTTTCAGTGCCTTCCATGCTGTTGCTTGTAATCACAGCTTTTGGTTGTGGAGGGTTATTCTCATGGCTAAGTTATATAGAGCCGCTCATGCTAGATCATGCAGGCTTGGCAAAGAGCCAAATGCCTACACTGATGATTGTAGTGGGATTGGGTATGGTAGTAGGGAATTTCTTTGGAGGTTGGATTACTGACAAATTACACTTGGTACGAGCCAGTGTGGTGGTGTTTGTCTCTATGATCAGTGTATTGCTCATTGTATTTTTCTTCTCTCACCTGCTATGGTTGGCATGGGGATTGACCTTTGTATGTGCTGTGGTGGCCATGTCGGTAGGAGCACCACTGAATATGATGATGTTCCGCGTCTCTCCTCAAGCTCAGATGATGGGTGCGGCCTTTATGCAAGCCGCTTTTAATCTCGCCAATACCTTGGGCGCTTATCTCGGTGGCAAGCCTTTGGATTATGGCTATACGGCTAATTATCCGTCCTTGGTAGGGGCAGGTATGGCATCGGCAGGGTTCCTCTGTGCTATTCTCCTATACACTAGGTATGGAAAACTATTTAGGAACGACCACTAATCTATCTTTAGTCTTTATTATCTGCTACAAAGCCCCATTTGCAAGAGGAAGCATTAGATCAGTGTTATAGCTTTCTTTTATAGTAGGAGAGGTAAATATCGTTTTTATCTCTAGGGTGTTAAAAAATGGGTTTGGTGTCCTTTTTTTTGCTATTTTTGTAGCAATGAAAAAGGCAACAAGCGGTATAGCGATTCTCCTGAGCGTTGTCTTCTTGTACAATGCAATACTTAGCGGGTATTACCTTTCGTGTTTTCTGCTAAGCAAAGGAGCTTTTGTGGCTGCTTATTGCCAGAATAAGGAACGACCACAGCTACATTGTGAGGGAGCTTGCAAGTTTGCTCAGCTGACCAAAGAGCAAACTGATACGCCTGTTTCACAGCAAAAGGTCTTTGTCCTTCCCGAAGTTTTCTTTCAGGAATTTCCCCAATGGGAGCTGGTCAATTTTTCTACTTCTGTAAGTCATTGCTATTATTATACTTCTCTCACAATGCAGGAAGTTATCTTCCCTGAGTGGCAGCCACCTACTATCTGTAAAATTCATCAGTACAAAACAGCACTAAAGTACTCTCTTTAACCATAAATTCCTAAACAACTAAAATTCTAAAAAGAAATCCAATGAAAAAGTTTAAATATATCTTAGCAGCTGCTGTGGCAGCTGTAGCCTTAGTGTCTTGCTCCAAAGACGATAAGAAAGAAGAAAAACCAGTTGCCCCTCCTGTAGCTCCTAAGACCGTAGCAGAGCAGAAGGTAGACACTTATACCGTACGCTTAGAAAGCCCTACAGGTACCTTTGTAATGGGCTATAATGATGTATCCCTCTCCGTAGTAGATGCCGCGGGGAAAGAGGTAGCTGTAGAAGCAGCTACTTTCACCCCTTGGATGGATATGTTCAAAGGCGATGGCAAAGGAGGTTTCTCTAAAGAAATTATGCACACTCATACTTGTCCTCATACTGCTTTGGATAAGGAAGGCAATGTATGGCACTCCAAGGTGCTCTTTCAGATGAAGACCGCACCTTCAGGGGTTTGGTTTGGGAAAGTGACTTTCAAAGTAGGTGGTAAGGAACACAAAACAGACCGCTTGGATTTTACAGTGGTAGAGCAAACTAACAAAGCCTTAGGAAAGGTGCATAACTTTAGAGTCTTTACTGAAGGAGGAAATCCTAAGGGACAGAAACATATCTATGCGGTGATAGCGCCAGAGCACCCTAAGGTAGGAGAAAATGACTTGGTATTGGGTATTTGGAAGGTGCAAAGCATGGAAAGCTTCCCTGAAGTGGAAGGACTTACGGTGGGAGTGGCTGTAAAAGATGCTACCGGAAAGGAACTCTCTACCACTACACTTAGCTATAAGGACAAGTTCTACAGAGGAAAAGTTACTTATCCAAAAGCTGGAGAATACACTCTTTCCTATACGCTTAAGGATGCCCAAGGAAAGGCTATACAACCACAAGATAATGATAAAAAAGATATTTCCATAGCTACAACTATTCAATTCTAATCTGTTAGTTAGCTAAATAAATAGTAAATTTGCCAATGGGTCAATGGATTATTGACGCATTGGCAAATTTGCTTATTGACTCATTGAGCTATGGTTTTTGAGCGATAATAGCTACTGCGTCTAAGTTGTCTTGGTGCTTACGGAAACATTCTTTCATTTTTTTGACCCGTTTTCTTATTTCGGGGAAGCGTAGTAGGTTGAAGGTGATTAAGAGGACTCTGAGCCAACCTTCGTCCTGAATCATACGACTACGCTCCAAAAGCAACATGGGATTGTGCGCTACCTTAATAATCTTAAAGCCTTGTTCTTCCAAAAGGGCTGTCCACTCAAGAGCTGTCATAGGGCGGGCATGTACACGAATGGTTTCACTTAGTTCCCTATAGATATCTTCCTTGATTTCTTCACTGACACTATCAGGTGCTATACCCAGTTCGTGTATGCCATAATAGCCTCCACTCTTTAGAATACGAAAGGCTTCAGCTATGATTGCTTTCTTTTGCTCTAAGGGTTGCATGGTGAGCATAGCCTCGCCATATACCTTATTAGCATAAGCATCGGGGAGGGTGCTTTGAGCGGCATTGGCATTGATAATCTTTGCCTTGTCGTATTTGATACGTTTGCGCGCAATAGTAGCAGCTTCTTCATTTAGATCAACGCCTGTATAGCTCTTGGGGCGATAGCCACAGGCGATATTGGCTGTAAATCCCAATCCTGGAGCAAACTCCACTATATCATCTTCGGGAGTAATCTGAAGTCCTGCTATGAGTTTCTCAGTGAGTTCTCTTCCTCCTGGACGCAATACCCGTTTTCCTAATTTCGCAAGCATCCAGTGTCCTTGGTGCTCATTGAACTTATTTTCTGTGTTCATAATGGATAATTTTTGTGCTACAAAGGTACAAAAAAAGAGTGAATAGTCTTTATTTATTTTGAATAAATTTAGTGATTAATGATTAGTCATCACCTCATCTTCTTCTAATCCCTCAAAGGGTACATTCTCATATTGATTAAAGACTTTTAGGGTATCGTTTTGGGGAGAACGGAAATCGTAGTCAGCTTGTAGAGAAACCTCTTTGATACCTAGCCATTGGGCAAATCCGTCCAAGAAATGGAATGCCGACTTATCAGCTCTGAGAACTTTGTGCTGGGTGTCATCGCTCGATAGGAGCACGAAGGGTACACGATAACAAGCCTTGTTGGGATTTGTATCACCATGAGTGAGAGAGGCAAACATGGAATCCCTGTCCTGGGTCATTAGTCCATGGTCAGAAAAATAGAGCATACTGAAGGGAGCTCCCTGCTGTTGTAATAGTTGGTAGATATTTGCTAGTAAGGTATCAGTTTGTTCTATCGTTTGGATATAAGCGGAAACTTTACGATTGTAATAATCGTAGTGTATAGAGTGTTCTAAGCGCGCCTCAAAATTCATGTGTGACCCCATGGTATGTAGGATAAAGAGGCGAGGAGAGGTGCTTTTTTTTGCTCAAAGATTTACTTAAAAGAGGTAGAAGAATGCTGTCAGGGTAGTTCATAGAGGCGTAGTCACCTTTTTTGGTAAATTCCTTATGGTCACATAGAAAAGCTAGCTTCGCGATAGGAGTGTCCCAGCTTCCTGAGATCCCTTGGTTGGAAAACCAAAAGGTCTCGAATCCTGCTGTTTTGGCTAAAGTGATGATGTTGTTGATATAGACAAGGTCCTTTTCCCCTTTCATTTGCACGAAAGAGCGCAACAGGGAGGTGGTAGTATTGGGTGCTGTAGCCGTATAGCCGTCGATGATTGTACCATAAGCTTTGTCTAAAAAGGGGGTATTATTCTCTGGAAAGCCATAGAGGTGCATATAGTCCTTGCGGACACTCTCGCCTATGACCAAGACATAATTCTGATATTTGGGTTGACTAGAAGTAATCTGCCAAGTAGGGGAGCCCTCTATACCCTTGTTGAGTTCCTCCTTGAGGGTATGGTATTCTTGTATATTATCATAGATAGAGGCATAGAAAGAGACAATAGCTGTACGAGAGAGAGACCACTTGAAAGCTTGATATTCTTTCATCTTCGCCAAAGGGCGATAAAGGGTTAGTCCGATAGCTATAATGCCCATGGCTATGGTAATAAATGATTGTTTCTTACTGTGAGGGTAAGTTTTTTTCTTGCCCAAGTAGAGGATATACCCTCCCAGAAGAAGAGTGAATAGGGAGATAAGATACGAATAAAGGGGGAGGGATTGAACGAACTCCTTAGATTCCTGCAAATCAGTCTCAAAAAAAGCTCCGATCATGGTAGCAGGGGGATGCCCAAACCAAATAATCTGAGGGAGGAAAAGTACACAGGTGATCAGTACAAACAGAAATACGATAAAAAACACCCAATAAGAGAGTCTCCTAAGAGTTAGGAAAATAAGGAAAGTTGCTAGTATGCCATAGAAAGCAGGTCCCATACCTAAGGCAAAGGGAATCCCAACAGAAAAAATTAGTAGTAGCCACTCGAAGGCATATTGCTTGAAAAAAGAAATGAGTTTTTGCATTTTAAGAAAATGAGTTAACGAGATAATTTGTCAATGACAACAATATGTTGATTAAGGTGCAAAAATACGAATTTAATCACAACGGCTCACTGTCGTCTGTCTCCTGTATGTTATTCAAAAATACTTTCTATTTTTTCGCTGATTAAAATAAAATATATTTTTATTTTGTTGTTTCAGAAAAAAATTGTACTTTTGCACCAACTTTTTATAAAAAACATTTATTTTAAATTGCTAATGTATGAAATTTGAAACTACCGCTATACATGGGATTCGTACCACAGAAAAAGGAGTAGAGAAGTGGAGTAGCTGTATCAATATGGCTTCTACCTTTCCACTTAATGAGTTTGGGGTAACCCAGGAGTTTGAATACAGTCGTGTTTCCAATCCTACCCGTAAGGAGTTTGAAACCCTGATTGCCAAATTAGAGAGTGGTAAGCATGGTTTTGGCTTTTCTTCTGGAATGGCTGCCACGACCTCTCTTTTTACTATTTTTGAGGCAGGTGACCACTTTGTTTTTGGCCTGGACATCTATGGAGGGACATTCCGTATCATGAAGGATGTTTTTGCTAAATTTGGTTTGGAGGCAACTTATGTAGATACGACCGACTTGGATAATATTCGTAAAGCCATACGCCCCAATACCAAGGGGATTTTCATAGAAACCCCTTCCAATCCGCTTTTGGATGTTACCGATATACGCGGTACAGTAGCCATTGCCAAAGAGCATGGGCTACTAACCATAGTGGATAACACTTTCCTCTCTCCCTACTTGCAACGCCCCTTAGAATTGGGCGCTGATATAGTAGTACATAGTGCTACCAAATACCTCAGTGGTCATAACGATATTATAGCGGGAGCAGTGGTAGTTAATGATGATACCTTGGCTGAAAAAATTAGTTTTGCTCAGGTGGCCATAGGGGCGCTGATCTCTCCATTTGATAGCTGGCTACTTATACGCAGTATCAAGACCCTCAAGGTACGTATGGACTATGCTCAGGCAAATACCCTCAAACTCATAGAATTCTTACAAGGACACCCTGCTGTAGAGAAAGTATATTACCCAACCTTGCCAAGTAATAAGGGCAAAGCTATCCAAGAGAGCCAAGCCTCAGGAGCAGGTGCTGTATTTTCTTTTGTGATGAAAGATGAGAAGAAGGTAAAGACTTTCTTCGAGGCGCTTCGAGTAGCCCTCTTTGCGGTGAGCTTAGGCGGGGTAGAGACCCTAGTGACCCACCCTAGTACCCATACTCATACCGAGTTTCCAGAAGAGGAAAAGGTAGCACGGGGAGTTACTCAAACCCTTGTACGTGTAGCGGTAGGTATAGAACATATAGATGACCTTATTGCCGACTTTAAGCAAGCCTTAGAAAAGTAAAATCGCGTAAGCGAGTATATGAGTAAAAATAAAAGAATAACGCCGATGATGACCAGCCTGTCTTTATCGGTGTTTTTTATTACATTGGCAAATTAGCAAATTATTTCGTATTTTTGCGCCCCAAAACAATAAAGAATGCAAGCTTACAAAGACCTTCTCAATCATATACTTACCCACGGACATAGCAAAGATGACCGTACTGGTACAGGTACTATCAGTGTGTTCGGTTATCAGTTACGCCATAACCTCCAAGAGGGTTTCCCCTTGCTAACCACCAAGAAAATCCACCTAAAATCGGTCATCTATGAGTTGTTGTGGTTTCTCAAGGGAGATACCAATATCCACTATCTCACTGAGCATGGGGTACGTATCTGGAACGAGTGGGCAGATGAGAAAGGAGACCTTGGTCCTGTATATGGAGCGCAGTGGCGCAATTGGAATGGGGAAGGGATAGACCAAATAGCAGAGGTGCTCCACACCCTTAAGACGAACCCTGATAGTCGCCGTATGGTGGTTTCGGCATGGAATCCTTCGGTGATGCCCGACACTTCGGTGTCTTTTGCTGAGAATGTGGCACATAACAAGGCTGCACTGCCTCCCTGTCATGCACTATTTCAGTTTTATGTGATGGATGGTCGCCTCTCCTGTCAGCTCTACCAACGTAGTGCAGATGCCTTCTTAGGGGTGCCCTTCAATATTGCTTCCTATGCTCTACTCACACAAATGATGGCACATGTGACAGGATTACAAGTAGGGGAGTTTGTTCATTCCTTTGGAGATCTACACATCTATAAAAACCATTTGGAGCAAGTGGAACTACAACTCAGTCGTGAGCCACGTCCACTGCCTACCATGAAGCTCAACGAAAAAGTAAAAGACCTCTTTGCTTTTGACTACCCTGATTTTACCCTTGAGGGCTATGATCCATATCCAACTATAAAAGGAAAAGTCTCAGTATAGTGACTAATGACTAGTGATAAATACTCTATGAAAATAGCAGAAAAGAAGAAACGTAAAGAAGCCCGAAAGGTATTGGCTCAAAAAGAGTTAGATGACTTTAGGGCTTCTTTGCCTATGGAGGAAAAGCATTTTGTAGCACTTTTTCATTTTTTAGAAAAGGCTTTACAGGAGCATCCTTGTAATCATACACTAGGAAATACTACTCTTTTTCTTACAGAAAAAAAGGTGCCCGATCCAGAAAAAGTGATTACTTGGCTTACTTCCCATGGGGGCTATTGTGATTGTGAGGTGCTCTACAATGTAGAGGAGCAGTTTGATTATTTAGGGCATACTTCCAATGAAGAGCCTCTTAAACTCAATAAGTTCGAGGAAAATATTTTAGAGAAGAAAAAGAAAATCAATGCACTCCCTTCTGAGTATGATTTTCCTTTTTCTACAGTTCCTGCTCCATGGAAGTTATCCCAAAAGGAAGCACAAGGAAAGCAGGAGTATCTACTCCAGTTAGGGAAAGGATTCAATGCTTGTATAGTGATGCTAAAGCTGGATTTTCCGAAGGAGAAACTCTCGCAAGAGGACTATTTCCTCTCCCAATGGAAAGTCTTTACGGGTATCAAATCTCCTAAGGGTTTGGAACAAGAAATTTTGGAGGTGGGAGTTCATCAGTACATTGTTGTTAAGTCCAAGGAATATACACCTGTTATGGTTTTTGTGATTCCCAAAGGAGACAAACTAGGTTACTTGATTGTGCAGACAGAGCTTTCTCGTTATAGAAATGACCTAAAAGAGATAGAAAGACTACTGAGAGGATAAAAAAATGCCGTGAGAATTTCACGGGTGAAGAAAAATGTGTATATTTGTGCGCTAAATAGAAGTGTTATGTTGCTAAGATTCAAGATACAAAATTTTCTTTCTTTCTATAAGGAAACCTCTTTTGATATGTTTCCCAACACTAAGCGTGAAAAACTTTTGCATCATATATACAATGAGGAGGTGCCACTGCTTAAACAAGCAGCTATCTATGGGGCAAATGGGGCAGGTAAATCCAATTTTGTCAAGGCTTTACACTTTCTTCGTCATTTCGTAAAGGAACAGGATTTTCTAAAAAATATAGATATAGAGGATTATTTTTTTCAGCTTGTTGCTAAAAAAGAGGACAAGATTTCTTTTGAAATAGAGTTTTCCCATAACCAAAAATATTACTTCTATAAGGTAGCTATAGGAAAGGAAGCCGTAGAAGAACAGTTGTTTCTTTCAGGAATAGGAAAGCAGGAGGATACCCTTGTCTTTCACCGAAAAGGTGAGGAAATCATAGCCCCCTCTTTAGAAAATGAAAAGGCTGTTTATCAGTTACTTTCGCTTAACCCTAAGGCGTCCCTACTACCTTTGAATATGAAATTCCCCATTTTTTCTTCTCAAGAGCTTAAGGACGTATATGATTGGTTTTCTCACAAGGTGCAGATAGTTACAATTAGTAGTATTATCCCTACACTTATACATTTGCTCTCTCAAGATAAGAAGATGTTACACTTTACCAATAAGGTATTTGAAAGGATAGGAGTAGGGATAGATAAAATTGCTATTGGTCAGACTCCTTTAGACAAATGGTTATCCCAGAATAAGAATACCCAGCAGATACAACAACTTATAGATAGTGATAGTACGCCTACCAATATTACTCAGATAGAAAATAACAGAAATGTGCTTCATATTGCCATACAAAAAGGGGTAAGTACCATTGAAGAATTACTCTTTTCTCAAAAAGGACAACAAGGATATCAAAAAGAAATGAAGATAGCAGCTCAATCTGATGGGACTGTCAGGCTACTTACCCTTATCCCTGCACTATATGCAGCTATCTGCCAAGGAAAAGTACTATTTGTAGATGAGATAGACAATAGTATTCACCCCAACTTGATGTTTAACCTACTGAGATTTTATGCTGACCATCCTTCCAAAGGACAGTTGATATTCACTACTCATACCACTCATTTGCTCAATCAACAAGAACTGATGCGTCCTGATGAGGTATGGCTTACTGAGAAAAAAGAGGGGGCAACCGAGCTATATTCTCTTAATGAATTCAAACTGCACAATACCCTTAATATAGAAAATGGGTATTTGGAAGGTCGTTATGGAGGGGTTCCTGAAATAGAAGAAATGTAAGTTTTATTATGAGAAAATATACCAAAGAAGCTCCTGAAAAAGAGCCTTCTGGTTCTTCCTCACAAAAGCAGAAAAGAGAGGTTTCTAATGGTCTCATACAGTCAAAAGCCCTCTTCAAAGGTTATAGCAAAGCAGAAGGTTGGCGTACTCCCAAAACTTTCTATGTGCTTATTTCAGGAGGAGAAAGGCGAGAAAAGGACTATTTCAAAATGCTTTTATCAGGTGATAAGTTCAAGCGTATTAAGTTATCTTTTGAGGTAGATGCCAAGAGGTTATATCCTGAAGGCTTACTACAGATAGCTATTGATAAGAAGGAATATTATGCTAGTAGTCAGGAAGATGCTCCTGATCATTTCTTTATTATTTCAGATATAGATCATTTCTATAATGATTTGGTAAGAATACAGCCTCAATGTTCCAAAGAGCATATTGGCTTGATTATGAGTAACCCTTGTTTTGAAATATGGCTTTATTATGGTAAAGAGAAAGAGCCTCCCAATGATTTTGTAGCTCCTACAGATAAGCTGAAAATCTCCAAAGCCTTTAAGACTTATCTTGGAACAAAGGTAAAGGGAGGTGTAAATCCTAAACAAGCACTCTATGATATAGAATTAGCTATTGACCATGCTAAAAATCACTATAAAAAAGATGATAAAGGTATCCCTAAACTGTTCTCTACTAATATGTTTGTTTTAGCCTCTCAACTATTACCTCTTATAGATGAGGAACTCTTTTATAGTAACAAGTGACTAATGATAAATTCCCTTGAGATAATTAGTGAATTGACAAATTAATATTATGAAAATATTACACATTGATAGCAATCACCCCCTTATGCTACAGCAGCTTACTGAAGCAGGGTTTGAAAATGATATAGACTACACCAGCAGTAAGGCGGAGGTAGAGGCGAAAATTGCTGCCTATGACGGCATTGTAATTCGTAGCCGCTTTCGTATTGATAAGACTTTTATAGATAAGGCTACGCGGCTGAAGTTTATCGCACGTGTGGGAGCAGGTATGGAGAATATAGATACTGAGTATGCCCAGCAGCGAGGTATTGCGCTGATCTCCTCTCCCGAAGGTAACCGCAATGCAGTGGGGAACCATACCTTGGCGTTACTTTTGGCACTGCTCAATAAGCTCAAGAAGGCAGACCAAGAGATTGCCCACGGGCTTTGGCTTAGGGAAGAGAATCGAGGCATAGAGCTAGATTCGCTTACAGTGGGCATCATAGGTTATGGAAATATGGGCAAGGCCTTTGCCAAGAAGCTACGCGGTTTTGACTGTAAGGTGCTCTGTTATGATATTAAGGAAGGTGTGGGTGATGAATGTGCTACCCAAGTGCCTTTGGAGGTATTCCAAAAGGAGGTAGATGTGGTGAGCCTACATACACCTGAAACACCGCTCACCCTCGGTATGGTCAATGCGGAATTTATAGCCGCTTTTGCCAAACCCTTTTGGCTGATTAACACCGCTAGAGGAAAGAGTGTATGTACAGCCGACTTGGTCAAGGCGCTACAAGATGGGAAAGTGCTAGGAGCTGGTTTGGATGTCTTGGAATACGAACAATCTTCTTTTGAAAACTTCTTCAAGGGAGAGTTGCCAGCGGATTTCACCTATCTGTTGGAGGCGGAGAATGTGATTCTTACTCCCCATATTGGAGGATGGACGATAGAGAGCAAGACCTTATTGGCACAGGTGATAGTGGACAAGATTAAGGCACTGGATCGTAGCCACTCCCTCCCCAAGGATGGCAACGCATAATACGCCTTATAGCGAGCATCCCTCCCTTGAAGAGCCCATGTCGCTTAAGTGCTTCCAATGCATAGGAAGAACATGTTGGGGTAAAACGACAAGTAGGAGGCTTCAAGGGAGAGATGGCTATCTGATAAAAACGCACTAAAAGGACAAAGGGATAGGTGATAAGTTTAAGCATAGTTTATCGCTTTCCTCCTTTTTTGTGGTAGTGTTTTTTCCCACCCTTATGTGTGTGCTTGCTAGCAGGAGTTTCGTCCTTATGGGAGGTGTCTTCTTTCTTAACTTCTTGGCTGGTGGCAGTTGCAGTTTCTTCCTTGGAGATAGGTTTCTCTTCGGGCTTAGCAATAGGTGCTGCTTTAGGCTTGAGAATAGCTTCTGCATCTGTCTTGGTAGCAGCTTCCTCTTTGGATTTGGCACTAGGGGTTGCTTGGGGAGTATTAGCTTGTTTTTCTTTAGCAAAGATGGTATCCACTAAAATAGATTTCTCTTCTGTGTATTTTTGGGCAAAATAGCTACTGTCTTTGGTAGGCTTGGTGATATCCTCTTTTTTTATCTGGCTAAGTTTTTCATTGGCCGAAGAGCGTATATTTCTAATAGTCTCATTGATTTCCTCCAAGGAGGGCGGTGCAGGAATATTTTTTTTACGGTTTTCCACAAAAGGATATTCAGTAATATTCACACTTACGGTAGGGGTAGGCTCCTTGAAGAAGGGAATTTCCTTACTATCATCCTCTTTAGGGACTCCTCCCTCACGGAATTCCTTAAGCATCTTGATCCAAAGACTATGTATGTAGTACACGCCTTTGTAGGCTGGGATTAGCAATACCCCTGTAAAACAGCACCATAGATACTGAATGGATTCGTTATTTCCATAACTGTAATTTTCCACTACATATAGCATTGTATATACAATACTACCTATAATGGCCATCATCATTAGCCAAGAGAATGTTACTAATAGTAGATTTTTCATTGGTAAAATATTTAAATTGTTTAGCTTAATTGTTATATATCAGTTATTTATACAGATTCATAGAAGACCTGAGTATCTGTCATAAGAGATGTTTATTCGATTGGCAAATATAATACTTTTTTTATGAAAAACAAACATTTTCTTCATATAAAAAGTAAAAGGTAATAAGTAAAAGTTTTCAAGAGCTTTTTACCTTTTATTTTTTACTTTTTACCTATTGAAAAAATATCGTACTTTTGCCCCATAAAACCTTATGATGTGAAAATCAATTTTTTTAAGAGTGCTGCTTTGCGACAGTTTGTCTATCGTCCGCGCTACTATACTGAACATGAGGAGCGTAGAGGCTTTAGCATTCCAAAGCATCAGTTTAGAGGGCATGCGATGCGTAGGCAGTGGGATCAGCTAAGAAAACAGAAAAAGGAAGTCAAAAAAGAAACTTCTTCTAGATTGTTATGGCTTATTTTGGCATTATTATTGCTGGCTACCTATTATCTTTTTGATTTTGATTTGTCTTTTTTATTTAAGAAATAATTTTAACCAATGCCCGATATTATACGATTGTTGCCTGACAATGTAGCTAACCAAATTGCTGCAGGAGAGGTTATACAACGACCTGCTTCGGCGGTGAAGGAACTTTTGGAAAATGCTATAGATGCCAAGGCAACCCAGATCAAACTCTACCTCAAGGATGCTGGGCGAACCTTGGTACAGGTCGTGGATAATGGTATAGGTATGTCCCCCACCGATGCAAGGCTCGCCTTTGAGCGACATGCTACTTCCAAAATTCGATCAGCCGATGATCTCTTTACACTCCATACCAAGGGTTTCCGTGGAGAGGCCTTGGCTTCTATCGCTTCTATTGCTCAAGTGGAATTGATTACTTGCCAAGAGGGGCAGGAGGTAGGCACTTCCCTAAGAATAGAAGGAAATAAGATTATAGAGCAAGTGCCTATGGTAGCCAGCCTAGGTACTTCTATTGCGATGAAGCATCTGTTCTTCAATGTACCTGCACGACGTAACTTTCTCAAGTCCGATGCAGTGGAGATGCGTCATATCTTGGATGAGTTCCATCGGGTGGTACTTGCCCATCCGGACTTGCAATTCTCTCTCTTCCATAACGATGTGGAACAGTTTGCCCTACCTGCCACCACCCTACGCAAGCGTATTGTGCAACTCTTCGGTCAGCGGCTCAATGAGCAGCTTATTCCCGTGGAGGAACAGACGGAACTGCTTAAGATACATGGCTTTATTAGCAAAAACTCGTATAGGAAGAACAAGACCTTACAGTTCTTCATGGTTAATCAGCGTTTTATCAAGAACCGCTACTTACATCATGCTGTGGTAAACGCCTTTGAGGGGCTTATCAAGGAGGGCGAACAACCTGAATATTTCCTCCATTTGGAGATAGACCCCAAGCATATAGATATCAATATACATCCAACCAAGACTGAAATCAAGTTCGACAACGACCAAGCTATCTATGCACTGTTGCGCTCGGCTATTAAGCACAGTTTGGGGCAGTTCCATGTGCTTCCTTCTATTGATTTCTCCTTGGACGAGCAGAACGAGGTGCCTTATAGTTACAAAGATAAGGAAGCGCAAGCACCTGTTTATCATGTAGATAGAAATTTTAATCCTTTTAAGATGGATACACCTACTCCTGAAATTTCCAAGCAAGCGCCTGCTCTCTATCCTAAGGCGCCCAGCATTCCTCAGTGGGAACAGCTCTATACAGGTATCCCTTCCAAAGCCAATAAACCTATGGAGGAAGATACCATCGTTGATCCTTTTGAGACTTTCCAGCAGGAGAGTAGGGTACAGACCAGCTTGTATTTCCAAAGGAAATATCTTATTACTTTCTTCAAGGATAAGGTATTATTCGTACATGTAGCCCGTGCTCACCAGCGTATTCTCTATGAGCGTTTTCGTAAGACGATGCTTCAGGGACGCAGCCTAAGTCAGTCATTGCTTTTCCCCTTGGAATTCGAATATACTCCTTCCGAAATCTTGGCGTTACAACCTATGCTCCCAGAGTTACAAAGTGCAGGCTTTATGATAGAGATAGAAGGTAACATGGTACGCTTTACAGGGCTGCCTCCTATGATCAAGGAGAGCCAAGTACAGGCTTTCCTATACGATCTCTTGGAGCGTGCTACGGAGGATATACCCCAAGATATCATCACCCAAGAGGAAATGCTCGCCAAAAGTTTGGCTAAGAGCTTAGCTATAAAAGCAGGACAAACCCTCTCCGCAGAGGAACAGGAACAATTGGTCTATGACCTTTTCACCTGCCAAGAACCCCATTTAAGTCCTTTTGGTAAAAAAATATATACGGAACTCACTGTCGGTGAACTAGAAAGCAGACTTTAATAGTGACCAGTGACTAGTGATTAATGACCAATGACTAATCCCTAAAACCTACTCCCTAATGAAAATACACGAGAACATTTCCCTAAAACCTTATAATACCTTTGGTATAGACCTAAAGGCACCCCTGCTAATAGAAGCCGAAAATGAGGCGGACATTCTAGAGGCACTTTCCCTATATCCTAACTTGAAAGTCTTGGGAGGAGGAAGTAATATACTGCTGACCCAAGCCCCCCAGGTGCCGCTGTTACATATCACCCAAAAGGGTATCACGGTGTCACATGAGATTGATGAGTTTGTCTGGGTACGAGTTGCTGCAGGAGAACTCTGGAGCGATTTTGTAGATTATTGTGTAACACAAGGCTACGGAGGCGTGGAGAACCTCGCCCTGATTTATGGGACAGTAGGAGCTGCCCCC
>NZ_CALHGG010000067.1 GCF_938029845.1 uncultured Capnocytophaga sp. | reverse complement strand
TAACCTTTCTTTTCGGCACTATGGTAATATTGATAAGTATACCCTAATTCAGTAAATACTTCTGTAGGTATCTGGTCTTCAAAGGCTTTTATCTCTTGCAGACATAATACATCGGGGTTAGCACTTTTCAGCCAATCGGCAAAGCCTTTGGTGAGGGCTGCCCTTATACCGTTTACATTGTAACTGATAATCTTCATTAGTAGCCACTTCCTTTCTCTCCTTTTAAGATAGCAATTCCGTTAGAAGTACCTATACGCTCTACACCAAGGTTTACGTATTGCATAGCTGTTTCATAGTCGCGTATACCTCCAGAGGCTTTCACTTTAGCCTTATGTTGCACACATTCTTTCATCAGTTTTACATCGGCGAGTGTTGCGCCCCCCGTACCAAAGCCTGTAGAAGTTTTTACAAAATCGGCTTTAGCATCAAGGGCTAAACGGCAAGCCAAGCGTTTTTCTTCATCAGTAAGGTAACAAGTTTCGAGGATGACTTTCAGCACGCGGTTTTCACCTACACAGCGTTTAAGAGCGATAATTTCGTCCAATACTTGATTGGTTTTTCCTGATTTAAGCCAACCTACATTCAGCACCATATCAATTTCATCAGCACCATCGGCAAGGGCTTCACCTGTTTCAAAATATTTAGCTTTAGCCGACATTGCTCCTAAGGGGAAGCCTACTACGCTACATACCTTGATATCAGTACCTGTTAAGAATTTTTTAGCGGTTGCTACATAGCCACTATTCACACATACCGAATAAAAATCGTACTCCACAGCCTCTTTACAAAGAGTTTCAATCTCGCTAATGGTAGCTGTAGCTTTTAGAAGCGTGTGGTCAATGAGTTTGTTTAATTCCATAGTTTTTTTAGTTAAGAGGTAAGAAGTAAGAGGTAAGAGATAAGTACGATAACTGATTTCTAACTTCTAACTCCTAATTCCTATTTTAATATATTCTCGTTGATTGTAATTTTCTTTAAATGTTATAGATATATACAGATAGTTGTTTTTGCTAAAGAATATTGCTTCTTTTTCATTGTAATCAATTGTCCAATATTGAGGGCTAACAATAATAAGTTCTTTTAAAGTGAATGAGTTTGCTTGTTTTACTTTATAAAACATTAAAAATGTTCCCAAAACATCGCTATGCGTCCCTATTACATAGTTTCTATCAGGTGATAAGAGCGGTTCGCCTTCCATTTTAGTCTGATTACCTGTTTGTTTATCAATAAAAAGGGTTTCTTGAGCTCTATAAACAGTATATCTCACTACATATTGATTTAAATCAGGCATTTCACCTAAATAATCATATCTTTCAGCATCTCCAAACTCCTCTGATGCTTCTGTATCTTCAAATGTAATAGTTTTATTTTTACAAGGAAGCTCAATCACACCTTCTTGTTTTTCAATTTTTAAATTGTCGTTAGTGAGAAAATAATAGCGTTGTTTCAATGCTTGTAGGTATTCCTGCTTCGAAACCTTTTCTATAGTAAAATATTTCCCAAAAGCCTTAGTATCAGAAGTGTCTCCCATTGTCTCTAAAAGCTCTTTTTCTGTAGGTTTAACCTCTTTAGCAGAAGTTTCTGTTTGTATTTGAGGTTCTTCAGTAGGAGCAGCACTTTCCTCTGCCGGCTGTTGTTTTTGGAAAAGGTTACAGCCTACAAACGATAAGATTGATATGTATAGTAATAAGTTTCTCATTTCTTAATATATTTTTTAGTTCCTTTTTCTACTAACATCTCTTTATAAGTCCCCTTCTTTGTATAGAAGGTAAAGACAATAGCCGTCATTACATAATCCTCACAACCTTCACAACACGCTTTTATAAGATCTTCCCCCAAAATGTCTGCTACAAAAATATGGTCTCCTTGTTTGAACTCAAAAGCCGTATATTCACGATATAGGAAAAAATCATCAGCATTAGGGTCACAACAATAACGGTCATATACTTTGCGCCTCATCTTCTTATCAAGATGTTTGGCTATATGTTCATCTATAAAAAATTGGCTTCCCTTAAAGCAACCTTCTATTACTGAGGCTTTAAAAGACTTACGCTCATAGGTTACTTTTTCAATTGCTTCAGTAGGTATCTTCTCATCAAAGCAAATTTGCGCTCCATCTACAAAGGTAACACACCGCTGCTGACTATAAGTATTTCCTACCCATAAAATCCCTAAAAGGTAAAGTATCCATCTTGCCATAGTAACTATTATTTGATTCCTATCTTGATATACATTCGTTGTTTGTTAGGATTATTATGCTCGTCAAAAAAGTTTGGGATAACATTCATCGGGGCGTATAAGAAACCATTTTTACTAAAAAAGATGGGTTCTTTATCAAAATCATAGGCTGCCCACCATTTTGTGTCTTCATTTACTAAAGTTTCAATCACAAATGGTTTTATACTTTTTATGCGATACAAAGAAATCGTTCCCACTAAATCTTCATAAGCTCTCCCTATTGTAATGATATACTTCTTATCGGGAGAGAGAAAGGGAAAACGCTCAAAATCAGTTTGCTTACCAGTGGTTTTATCTATAAAAATATAAGCATAAAAATCTCCAGAATCTTCAAAAACTAAATATTGATTGAGAATAGGTACATTCCCTACATAAGCATAAGTTACAGAAAGAGGATCTTCAACGCTATCAGGCTGGTCTTTTAGATAAACTGTTTTATGCTCGCAAGGGAAGGTAAGTTTGCCATTCTTTTTTACAATTGCAAGGGTGTCTTCTATGAGAAAATCTATCTTATTTCTAAGAGCTTCTTGATATTCTTCATAAGAAATTTGATCTATACTCAGGTATTTAGAGATACAATCGTTAGATTTTCCGTTAATATCTACATTTTTTGTAAGATCATCCCCAGTGATTTTAGTTTTCAGGGTATTCCAATCACCTACATGTTTCTTTTTTATATAATCTCCTCTATCAGTTTGGTAAAACTCATTTCCTTCTGCACTTATTTTTATCTTCTCGCCGAAAAGATAATTATCTTCCCGTTCTTCCTTATCAATCACATACAACTCCTTCTCCACTGGCACAAAGACCTCTTCTTGTTGCTTTTCCCCTACTACAGCACTTTCCCCTGCCGGCTGTTGCCCCTGAAAGAGGTTACAGTTGGTAGATAATAATGTCAAAAAGAATATGATAAAATGTTTCATTAGTCGATCATTTGATTTTGATTCTTACATACTTACAAGGCTTATCCTCCTCTTTATAATTATATTCATAGCTATCTAAAGCATCCATGGCAACATACAAGCACCCGTCTTTGCCAAAGAAAGTAGGTCTATTTTTAGATGCTTCGTAGGCTACCCAATAGCGAATCCAAGCGGATACTACAAGTTCGATAGCAAAAGGATCTTTGTTTAGTACCTTATATAGCGCAATAGCAGTAGCCCCTCCCATCTCTGTCACCCCTAACGTAATGATATACTTTCCATCAGGCGAAAGGTAAGGGTGGCTTTCTATTTCTGTCTCGTGCCCTGTTCTTTTATCTATAAAAAACTTATCTCCAGCCTCATAGTAGTAACCTGCTATAAGGTATTGGTGTATGGGCTGCATCTCTCCCTCGTATTCATAGACTTCCAAGTCATCTTGGGGCGTCATTTCTACATCTTTAAGCTCCACAAGAGTATCTCTACAAGGAAGTGAGAGTATCCCCTCTTTCTTTTTTATGGCAAGGGTATCTTTCACCAAAGGAAAGTATCCATTTTTCTTTGCTTTTTGATATGCTTCATAAGAAATCATGTCAATTGTAAAGTATTTGGAAAGGGTAGTCCCCTCTTTTTCATCTACAAAAGTATCTCCCTCCCTTTTACCTATAAAATGGACATCTTCTAATACTTCCTTGGTGAATTGGATATCCTCATAGCTTCCCATATCTTCCTTGCGGAGATACCAATCCCAATTGCTTTTTATCTTATAGAAATGCTCCGATTCCGCTTCTATCTCAAAAAGATTTCCAAAGGAATGCTCCTCCTCTTCGGGATCACTATGAATATCCGGTACTGTATATCGCAGTGCTGTAGGGCTAATCACATACAACTCCTTCTCCACAGGTACAAAGACCTCCTGCTGCTTTTGCTCTACAGCAACACTTTCCCCTGCCGGCTGTGTCTTCTGGAAAAGATTACAGCTTGCCAATAATGATGTTACAAAGATTATTGCAATATGTTTCATTGGTTATTTGTTATTAATCAGTATTTTAAGTTTCGCAAGTTCTGTAACTTATTGATATTCAAAACCTCCCCCTACTCCCCTCCAAAGGGGGAATGAGATAGTTTATGATTCTCAAGGAGTTATAGAAAGGACATTTTCCAGATTGATAGACAATTTTTATCTTTTTCAACGAATTTATTCCCCCTCTCGGAGGGGGCAAGGGGGAGGTTTTCTTTGCAATATATTGATTATTAATCAATTATAAACCTAATTATAACCTAAAAATGACTTGCGAAACTTAAATCAGTATTTTACCTTTCATTCCCAGTGTGGCGATGAATTGAGATTGTTAAGCCGTAGCTACATATCTGATCTTACCAAATTACGCATTCTCTAATCTAATGGATATGGGAACAAAAGGGCAGATAAGTATTCTCTTTTTTCCTTAGCAGAAAATTTTTTATAATAATCTTCCTGTTCTAACCGCTTCTCTATATTCTCTAAAATCTCTTTTTGTCTCTGTTTACTTTGATGTAGAGGAATAGGATATTCTTTTAAAATTTTCTCAAATATTGAATTGATAAAAGGACTGCCTTTAAATATATTTGCTTCCTCATCTTCACAAGTGAATTTTATATAATTAAGTAGTTTTAGTAAGGCATTTACCTCTGCTGGAGTTAATAAAAATATTACTTCTTTCATATATTTCAAGTTCTAATAATGTGTTTTTAAAAAGTTCTCTATGATATAGTACTTGCGGTATTTTGGACAATAATGAATAGACACGAGCTACAAGCTTAGTAGTTTATGCTCCAAGTAATCCAAGTTTTTCAATT
>NZ_CALHGG010000066.1 GCF_938029845.1 uncultured Capnocytophaga sp. | reverse complement strand
TAAAGAATTTCAGCTCTTTTGTCAAGTACCTTATTATTTTTTGTCGTGTATTAAAAGAAGAATTAGAACCTTTTATGAAGGAAAACAAGCTATCGCGCATTATTTTTTCAGGATTTTTAGGGTATAGCAAATCTGTTCTTCCCTTCAATGAGGACATAGATTTGATTGAAGAAATTTCCATTCAATGCTCAGACATAACTGATTTGACCTCTCTTTATCATTTAAGTAACATCAAAAAAATCAGTATAGAAGAAAATGCGGTTCTTGCCCATCCTTTTGATATTAGAAAAATAGCTAAACTCACGGATTTCTTTACCGATGACACGCTTAAAATAGACGGTTTTTTTGACCACCCTACACTGAAACAGCTACACATAGAGCCTAAAAAAACAAAAAAATTAGACATACATAACGAAAATAATATTTTAGAAAGTCTTAGCATTGCCAATAGTCATATACTAGATTTATCCAGTTGCAAGAAACTCACCCAACTAAAAGGTTTATATATAGCCTATCTACCTAAAATTGAAAATATTAATTTTATTTTAGATATGCCTACACTCACAGATATTGAAATATGTTCCTGCAAAAAAAATTGACAACTTGATTGCTACACTTGCCCAAAAAAATAACTTAGAAAAACTAACTCTTTGGAATCAAGGCAATTTAGACAGTATCATTCCGTTATCAAAATTAGAACATCTAACCACCCTCAACATTTGGGAGCAAACCAAAATTATTGATGGAAAGATTTCATTTTTGGAAAAAATGCCAAATCTAAAGAAAATAGATATAAGAAAATACACATACTACCACTGAAGCTAATTAACCAATTTGCAAATTATCACTATCTTTGCGCTCTAAAACCTAAAAAACATTTATCAATGAAAAAAGCCATATCTATGCTTACCGTCGCTGCCCTATTTGTTGCTTGTGGTTGCCCAAACAGAAAATGTGAGGACAACAAACAGTGTGAGGCAAATACACAAATGCCTACTACTGAGGCGGTAGCTACTCCTACACCTGTGAACATCATTGGCAAGCAAGCACTTCTAAAGTATCCTGCGCTAACGGCTCAAGTGACTTACCTCAGTGATAAGGAAATTCACTGGAAGACCACTGATGACAAAGGGCAAGTAGCTGAACAGACCAACGCCCTGACATTAAAATCTATCAATCCTACTCAGTATTTTCTCAGTTGGGTAGAGGACGATGGCACTACTGTAAGCCAAGTGATAGACACCGAAAAGGGTACCGTTACCGCTTTCCTTACTTATGAGGAGGGAGGCAAGCGCGTATCACAATTTTTGGAAGGAACGTTTCAGCTCAATAAATAAAAACGATATGAAATACCTCATTACATTCCTATTATTCCCATTCTTAGCAGCTGCACAACCTATTATTAGCAGTATAGATGTGATAAAACCTTATGAAGACTTCCAAAGTCTATTAAGTTTTGAAGAGACCGTAGCAGCAATTCAGAAAACACTGAACAGCAAAGGCATTACCATTTTTGCAACTATCGACCACCAAGCGGCTGCTAAGGCAGTAGGCGAAACTATGCAGCCTGCTACGGTGCTTATAGTAGGCAACCCCAAAGTAGGGACTGCCCTGATGCAGGAAAATCCTCTCTTGGCTATTGAACTTCCTTTGAAAATCCTCATCTACGAGGAGGGGAAAACGATAAACATACGTTACGAGAAAGTCGCCGCCATCGCTGAAAAATACCATATCAAGCAAAACTTCAGCACAGCGGAAAAGATAGATGCTGCCATGTTGCAGCTGATAAAATCCACTATAGGGAAAATAGGGAATTAATACATAAACCTCAATTCTCAATTATTTTGTATTTTTGTAGTTCTAAAGGATATAAAAAACTCCTCTGAAATGAAAAAAGAAGCTATCAAATTATTTGAAGAACGCAAGGTGCGTACCATTTGGGACGACACCCATGAGAAATGGTATTTCTCTATTGTAGATGTAGTGGCTATATTAACTGATAGTCCTAACCCTCAGACCTATTGGCGTGTATTAAAAAAACGACTAAAAGAAGAGGGAAATGAAACAGTTACAAATTGTAACGCTTTGAAATTAGAAGCTGCGGATGGTAAAATGCGTCTTACGGATGTTGCTGATACAGAGCAACTTTTTCGCCTAATACAGTCTATACCTTCTCCTAAGGCAGAGCCTTTCAAACAGTGGATGGCAGAAGTTGCTGGTACGCTACTCTCACCCAGCAGTGGAGTGGCTTTACTACCAAAGAATACAAGCAGTACAAAGGACTCAAAAAAGAGAACTTACGCGATAATATGACTAACTTGGAAATGGCTTTTAATATATTAGCTGAAGCCTCAACTACTGAGCTTTCCAAACAATGCGACCCTAAAGGGATGGAGGAACAGAAAAAAGTAGCTAAAGAAGGGGGAAGTGTAGCCAAAGTAGCGCGCAAGCAGTTAGAAACTCAATTGGGACGTAGTATCATATCTCCTACAAAGGCTAAAGACTACCTTAAAATTGAGGAATCAACAGATTAACTTGTAGTATGACAAGCTATAAAATCCAGTGGTGTGAGTTGTGCAGGCAGTAACTACTTCGAGCAAATGCTCGGTTTGTGGGACGTATCGCTTGATTTCTAATTATGGCGAATTTGCCATAATTGTAAAAGCAGGAAAAAATATACGTTATACTGATTAGCTAATTAACAAATTATCCTTATATTTGCCACAGAATTTTATGGTACTAATACAAACAAATGAATGCAGAATTATACTTAAAAAAAGCTGTTCTACAATTGGCTAAAGGATTGGAGGAAAAGAGTATAGAAAGCCTGAATAAAGTACTTGAAACAGGGGGAGATGATCAAATAAGCCTTATCAAAGCACATCTTATATTTGCTGAATACTATATAATGAAAGGTGATTTTCCTCACGCAGAGGAACATCTATCTTATATTAATAACATTTATGAAGAGAGTGATGAAGAATTTGACGACTTGCTAAATGATGAGTTTTTTGAAGCTGATATGCTTCTGGATATCATAGAACGTTTCCGTTTCCTTAGGAAATAATTAGCTCATTTGTTAATTATAAAACTCCCCGTATGGTACATGTGCCATACGGGGAGTTTTATCAATGATAAAATTATATTGTGCAAAATTTATTTGTAAAAAATTTTATTGTTTAAAATATTTTTTATATCTTTGCACCCGAAATCAAGAAGTCATGGCAAAAGAAGTCTTACAGTTAGGTGCTCAGGTATGTTTTCCACTTTATGCGGCCTCACGTAAGATTACACAGCAGTACGCTAAGTATCTTACGCCCTTAGACCTTACCTATCCGCAGTATTTGGTACTTTTGGTTCTCTGGGAAGAGGGTACTCTTATGGTAAATGCGATAGGGGAGCGGCTGTATCTGGACAGTGGCACTCTTACACCACTACTCAAACGAATGGAAACCAAAGAGTTGCTCACCCGTATCCGTTGTAAGGAGGACGAGCGCGTCATGTGGATAACACTTACTGAAAAAGGTAAGCAGCTAGAAGAAAAAGCTAAGGAGATTCCTTTGCAATTGAAAGGAACAATAGCACTGAGTGCCCAAGAGTTTGAGACTCTTAAGACACTGACATATAAAATCCTTAATCAAGAACAAATAACAAAGTAAAAATAAATTAAAAAGAAGTATTATGACAGCATTATACACAGCAGTGGCTACCGCTACCGGTACCCCTAACAGAAGAGTGACTTCTGACAATGGCGTATTAAGCCTTGAATTACGTTCTCCTAAAGCCTTAGGAGGCGCTAATGACGATTATACCAACCCTGAGCAGATTTTTGCTGCGGGCTATGCGGCTTGCTTTGACACTGCACTGAACTTGGTTATCAAGCAAACGAAAGCAATTACAGGTGTGACCTCTGTAACTTCTCATGTTTCTATCGGGAAGCTAGATAACAGCGGTTTTATTTTCGCTGTAACCTTACAGGTAAATATACCTAATGTATCGATAGAAGAAGCTAAGGCGCTTGTAGCCAAAGCAGACCAAGTGTGCCCATACTCTAATTCTACTCGTGGGAATATAGAGGTAACCTTTGAAGTAAGTAATAATTAGTGATTTATTTGATATGAGTTTTTTAGAAATTGCACAGAAGAGATATGCTACCAAAACGTATCGTAACGAGAAGATAAGCGAGGCTAAAATCAAGGAATTGGCAGAGATACTCCGCCTAGCGCCTTCGTCAGTTAATAGTCAGCCATGGAAATTTGTTATCATAGGTGATGAGACACTTAAGGCTGATTTGGCAGCCCATTCGTTCTTCAATGAACAGAAGATAAAAGAAGCCAGCCACTTGGTGGTACTTTTTGCCTATGATGATATTGCTGCTTTTGAAACCTATTTTAAGGCAAATCAGCCACAACCTGTGGTTGATTATTATCAAAGTCTAAAAGCAGGTGGTGAAGAGCGTGCTAAAGTTTGGTTTCAAAAACAAGTGTATTTGGCAACCGGCTTTCTGTTAGCTGCTTGTGGTGCAAAAGGGATTGATGCGACTCCTATGGAAGGTTTTGACCCAGCTTACTACGATCAAAAGTTACAAGTAAAGGGTTTCAAGCCTGTGCTTGCTGTATCAATAGGCTATCACAATGAAGCCGACGGCAACCATCCAAGCAAGAACCCTAAAAAGAGACTTCCGCTTGAAGAAGTGGTAACAATTAGATAATTTGTTGATTTGCCAATGAGATAATTAGCCAATGAGTCAATGAAACTATTGACTTATTGGCTAATTATTTGTATCTTTGTGGGGTGTAAAATGGAATATTATGTTGAAACAATGTACCTTTATCGTGGCTTTGTTGTTTGCCTTATGGGGGCAAGCACAGACAGAAACAACCCTTCGTCATATAGATATGCTTGCCTATGATGCCGAGGGGGAACTTTATTTCTATTGGCAAAAAGGGAAAGATAAATTCTTAGAATTGGAGCTTGACTACAAGGAAGATGAAAAGGCAGATTATAGACAAGATCTCTATGACTTTAAGATAGTTCATTATAATGATGAGAATTGGGAGACACTGAAGGAGATAAAAAAGGAGGGTAGGAAAATCATCTCTCTCAAGGATATTCAGCGTACTACCCTGAAGGACTTTGTAGGGAAGACCTTTAAGACACTACCGCCAATCTATGACAAGAATACTCAAACAATTCTCAAGATACTTAGCCCACAATTGGCATTGCTATGTGATATTGATGTAGAAGAAGAAGACCCTTATCAGGAGCGGGACTATTATTCGCTGCGTGCTATTGACTTGGGAAAGGGTAGGAATATATACCTCTTGAGTGATGATGGTGATATAGAAGGGTATATAGTGCCTTTGAAGGATAAAACCCTATTCTTGAATGACAGAGAGACGACAAAGCTTGTGGCTACTCAATATTCTTCGTCCTATACAGATGATTTTATAGCATATAAACCCGAAGATTATATGTTGCTTCGTTCTAAAGGCAAGCGCTATGAGCTTATTGATATCTATAAGCAAAAACTGCTTCCGGGTAAGTATGATACAATCTATTATAACAAATTTGGTGTGATAGGCAGAAGAGGGCGCAAGTTTGTTCTCTATGACAGTTATTTACAAAAGAAAGAATTCAAGGGAATGCGAAGTGTCTATTTCTACCGAGATGGTATAGAGATGCTTAATAGGCAAGGAGCGGGCTATTACCAGATAAGTGGAGAGCGAATAGAGAAGTTTCCTAAAATCGTTTATTCCCTCTGTGGTACGGTGTATGAGAGACGTTATACCCTAAAGAAAGATGAGCATAAAAAAGAATACCCCTACTATATGCTTTATGGTTATGGAGGTTTTGCTTCGGAGTACGAGGCAGAGAAGGAGCATTATCTTTCTGATAGGAGTGCGGAGGAAACCCTTTCCTTTATCAATGGTAAGAGTCGTATTGTATGGGACGAGAATGACTCTTTTACGGGCACTATCTATCACTATCCTGAGCTGATACGAGTACAACGAGGTAATAAGTATGGGCTTTTTGGCTATAGCTACCAAGAGAAATTAGATGATGTGAAAGACTATACAGAGATAGAGCTAGAAGGGAGTCCTTTTTATAAGCGCATGCTGCGTATATATCCCGAGGTATATCTGATAGGGGAGGAGCTACTTCCGGTTGTTTATGACAATATTGAGCAACAGAAGGACGGACTTATCTATATCTACAAAGATCATAAAATAGGTATCTACCCCCAGCAGAAAAAGGCGGTATATGAAGCAATTACCCCCCAGACACATTCGTTCTATAAGATCATCAAAAACGGTAGAGAGGGGTATTTGGATATAAGGACGATGAGGGAGTATTACTAATGAGACAATTAGCTGATTTGTCGATGAGTCGATTTGTCAATTTGTCGATGAGCCAATTAGTCAATTTGTTGATAAGCCAATTAGCTGTTTTTGGATGGGCGGAAGGCAATTCGCCTCTACTGCTTGTTGGCGAGTTGTCCGCAGGCGGCATCAATATCCTTGCCACGGGAGTAGCGGATGGTGGTGGTGATACCTGCCTCTTCCAGTTTTCGCTTGTAGAGCAGGAGGGCTTTTTCGTCGGCTTGTTCAAAGAGACCGTCGTCAATGGGATTGTACTCAATGAGATTGACTTTACAAGGAGCAAAACGGCAGAAAGCTACAAGGGCATCGACGTCCTTGGGCGCATCATTGATCCCTTTCCATACTACATATTCGTAGGTAATACGGCTTTTGGTTTGTTGGTACCAATATTGCAAGGCTTGGCGTAGTTCGGTAAGAGGGAAATTGACCGTCCAAGGCATGATCTTGTTGCGTGTCTGCTCAATAGCGGAGTGTAGGGATACCGCAAGCTTGAACTTGACCTTGTCATCAGCCATTTTTCGGATGAGCTTGGAGACTCCTGAAGTGGATACGGTGATACGCTTGGGGGAGAAGCCCAGTCCTTCCTTTTCGGAGGTGATACGCTCAATGGCTTTTATGACATTGGGGTAGTTCATCAGGGGTTCCCCCATACCCATAAAGACGATATTGCGCAAGGGACGCCCATAGTAGAGTCGACTCTGCTGGTCAATGGTGAGCACTTGGTCAAAAATCTCGTCGGGGGAGAGGTTACGCATACGCTTGAGGCGTGCCGTAGCGCAGAAGGAGCAGTTCAGACTGCACCCTACTTGGCTAGATACACAGGCGGTGATACGGGTATCGGTAGGTATAAGCACGGATTCCACATAAAGTCCATCGTGCAGGCGTACAGCATTCTTGATGGTACCATCCTCACTGCGCTGCATGGTATCCACCTTGATATGATTGATCACGAAATGCTCTGCCAGTAGCTGGCGGGTCTCCTTAGAGAGGTTGGTCATCTGGTCAAAAGAATGGGCACCCTTTGTCCAGAGCCATTCATATACTTGGTTGGCACGGAAAGCCTTTTCCCCATGGGAGAGGAAAAAATCTTGGAGTTCTTCTTTTCTTAACGCACGAATATCAGTCATTTTCAAAGTAAAAGGTAAAAGATAAAAAGTAAAAGGTCTCGTTGATTACCTTTATCTGAGGAAAAACCAAAGGAGGAATCCTCCTACAATGATACGATAGTAGCCCCAAAGGGAGAAACCATATTTCTTAATCAGACCCACAAAGCCTTTGATAGCGATGATAGATACCACATAGGCTACGAGATTGCCAATGAGGAACATAGAGAGTTTGTCGGAGTTGCTTGCTAAGAGTTCATAGCCCTTGAGGTTGGTACCTGTTCCTGTGTAGTGCTTTAGGAATAACGAATATACAGTTACCGCAAGCATAGTAGGTACTGCCAAGAAGAAAGAGAACTCGGCAGCGAGTTCGCGGGAGAGCTTCTGTTGCATACCTCCAATGATAGAAGCAGCGGAACGGCTGGTGCCAGGCATCATGGCCAAGCATTGCCAAAAGCCTATAATAACGGCCTTTTTGATAGAGATCTCTTTCTCGTGAAATATCGCAGGGTGCTGGAAAAAGCCGTCAATGAAGAGCAGTACAAAGCCTCCCACAATGAGCATAATGGCAATATACACAGGAGCGCCCATAACCGAGTCAATATAGTCGTCCAAGAGCTTACCCAAGATGAGAGCAGGGATTACCGCACAACCCAGCTTGAGGAAGAATTGCCAGCGGGAGAAGTCCAAGAACTTACGCCAATAGAGGGTTACCACAGCTAAAATAGCCCCAAACTGTATGCAGAGCGCGAAAATCTTGAAGAAATCATCTTCGGGGAGTCCCATGAGTTCGCGGGTGAAAATCATGTGAGCCGTGGAGGAGATAGGTAGGTACTCGGTAAGCCCCTCCACAATGGCGATGATGATAGCCTGTAGTAAGTCCATTAGTTTTCTTTTTCTTTGTCATTATACAATATGGCTACTACCTCCGTAGCGAAGCCTAGTAGTACCAAGGCAGGCGCTAGGCTGATACGCTGGAAGTTGAAGATAGCAGGGTTGAAGACCATAGGATCATCACTGCCTCCTCCACTCATGGTGAGGAAGCCTAAGAAAATAAGCCCCAACCCAAGGAGCATTAGAAGGAAGTTTTTTCGTTCAAAAAGCATATTTTTAATTGTTAGTTGTTAGTGATTAGTGGTTAGTTGTTAGTCAAAGGTCGTACTCTTTATTCTTCATCCACATACCTAGCTGTCAGTACTCGCTGACTTTACTCTTCATCTTTCATTCTTCGTTTTTCACTCTTCGCTCTTCACTAATAATAAAGTTCGTCGGTATGGAGGTTTAAAAAGCGCTGGGCGGCGAAATAGGTGCTGATCCAGCTGATGAAAATACCAATAGCAAATAAGCCCGCAAAGACCCATACAAAGGAATTGTAATTGGTTAATAATCCCCATTCAGGCCAAGATTGGTCAAGGTAATACAAACAGAGACTTAGAGCCAGACAAGCTAGCAAGGCACTAAGAATCCCCAACGCTATATTGGTTATGATAAAAGGTTTCCTAATAAAGGCTTTGGTAGCACCTACCAACTGCATAGTCTTGATAATGAATCGTTTGGAATAAACAGACAGACGTATGGAGGAGTTGATCAGCAGTATAGCCACTAAAGTAAATACCGCAGAGATGGAGAGGATTGCGATAGAGATTTGTCGCAAGTTGGAATGAATCTTCTCTACCGAATCTCGGTCATAGGTTACTTCCTTGACGGAGGCATTTTGTAGGATAGATTCCTTGATTTCCTCCATTTTTTCAGGGGCGACATAGTCGGCCTTGAGGGTGAGGTCAAAAGAGTTCTTCAAAGGGTTATCCCCAATGGTGGAGATAAAGTCCTCGCCTAGTTCCTCAATGAAGGACTGAGCTGCTTGTTCCTTGGAGATGAACTGTACTTTTTTGATATAATTGGCAATAGAGAGTGTCTTTTGTAACTGTTGTATATCGGCCTCTTTGGCGGTATCCTTGAGGAAAACGGACATAATGAGGTTTTCCTTGTAGCTATCAGTAAAATTTTTGGCATTGATTAGCAAAAATCCCAATAGCCCCAAGAGGAAAAGCACGAGCGTAATACTCAGTGTAACAGAGAAATAGGAAGAGATGAGCTTCCTTCGGTTGTATCGTTCGGTTCGGGTATGCACTTTTTAGGCAAGTTAGAAAATGAGCGTAAAAGTAGTAAAAATCTGTTATATAGAAATTGGTTTAGGGGAGATATACAAAAGTTTAACAGAAGTTAGGAGTTTTTAGTGATTGGTGGTTGCTTTTAGTAGTTAGAACTGTATTTGCTTTTATAAATAAAAATACTTACTTTTGCAGGAAATAAAATATGCTATGTGGCAGGTGGAAAAGAAAAAAATATTAGGGCTTTTCTCCGTGGTGCGGGGGTATAATATCCTTATGCTATGTGTGGCTCAATACCTAGCGGCTATCTTTATTCTCTCGAGGACTTCTGTAAAAGAGGTGTTGCTTGATGGGCGCCTCTTTGCCATAGTGCTCTCAGGGGCACTGGCAGTGGCAGGGGGCTATATCATCAATGCGTTCTATGATAAGGAAAAGGATATGATCAATAAGCCTACACGAGCAATGATTGAGCGCTTGGTGGGACAGAATACGAAACTTACCCTTTACTTTGTACTAAATTTTCTTTCCATAATTGTTGCCAGCTATGTGTCCTTCAAGGCGGTGGTGTTCTTTTCGGTGTACATATTTATGATGTGGTTCTACTCGCATAGGCTTAAGAAAATCGTATTGGTGGGCAATATCATCTCAGGGATACTCTCCATTATTCCTTTCTTTGCTATATTTGTCTATTATCATAATTTTCAGAAGGTCATCTTTGTCCATGCGGCTTTTCTCTACTATTTACTCTTGGCGAAGGACTTTGTGAAAGACCTTGAGAATATCAAGGGAGATTTTGCCTTGGGTTACCACACCATAGCTACTGATTATGGAGAGCGAAGCTCTAAGCAACTGATTAGTTTGCTGGTAGGACTAACGCTTATCTGTGTGTATTTTCTCACCTCTTTTCCTGATACGGGAGCGATGAAGTACTATTTTATCTTGGCTGCCATTGTGCTGCTGGCTGTCTTTACCCCAATCCTATGGCGGAGCAAAACAGAAGTGCATTATGCTTTTCTACGAAACCTGCTGAAGGTGATTATCGTGGTGGGTGTATTCTGTATTGTGCTAGTAAGGAGATAGTGAAAAGTGAAAAGTGAAGAATGAATAGTGAAGAGTGAATAGTACAAACTTTGACTAACAACTAACCACTAATTACTAACCACTAACTACTAATGATTTCTTTTTCCTTTGAGATACCAATAGCCTTTGCTGGCGGCGAAGCCTAAGACAAAGAGAGAGAGGAAGAAAAGGAATACCTTGCCCAATAGAACAAAGTCAATAGGGTCGCTCTTGGGAACATAGATAATCTGTGCGCTTGCGGTAGCAGTAAGTCCTAAGAGTATGATGAGCACATTGATAAGCAGATGTACTTCCAAACGTAAATCCTTTTCGGGCAGTAGGGCTGCGATGCCCTTGGTGCCTAAAAGTACGAGGGCTACAAGAGCTAAGGTACCCCATAGGGTGGTTTTGGCGAAGTCGGCTCCTGAGAAGAAAAAGAAGACTTGTGCCAATACATATATAAGGCAAGGGAAGAGCAGCAGACCAGGGAATGCCAAGAGGACACGTTGGGGCTTGCTACATCGGTTTTGGTAGTAATCCCTTAGAGCCACAAAGGAAAACAATAGTCCGATAGCCGATTCGATAGTAACTAGCACAGCCATATCGCTTAGTATCTTGGGGGAGGCGAGCCACTGGCTGAGGGTCGTTTGGGATTGCTCGGAGGCAAAATCATAACTGAACCACAGAAAAGCAGCCAATACGCCTGCCCATAGGGCTATCTGCCACAGCCTCCAGAAGCTGAGCTTGAGGAGGGTATTGAAAAAGATGAAAATAATCAATAAAGAAATCAGCATAACTTATTGTAAATAGGCATGGGGTTCGCCCTCAAAACTTACCTCAATATGTTCTAGTAGAGAGGTAGAGAGGGAAAGACCTTTGAAATCGGCTTTGATAGGGAATTTCTTATGGTTACGATTGACCAATACGGCGGTTTTGAGTTGCTTGAGAGGTACCTCAAGGAAGTGCTTAACCCCATAGATAAGGGTGGCGCCACTGCTAAGGACATCATCTACCAAGACCACGGATTGGTTGGTATATTCTTCCGCAGGGAGAGAGGTCGTTACAGGAGCCAATACATTGGTTTTATTCACCTTGACTCTGCATAGTACCACGGGGATAGGGCATATATGGCTTAGCTCCTCATGTAGCTTTTCAGCAAAGATATATCCATTGCTTTCAATACCCGCAAGGATAATCTTCTCTTGGTGTATATTAGCCTCATAGATTTGGTAGGCTATACGTCGGATTTTATGAGCGATTTGCTCGGGAGAAAGGATGGTTGTCATCTATTTAGTTGTTAGTGATTAGTTATCAATGTTTAGGAATTCTTCAAGTTCGCGGCGGTCTTTTTTGGTAGGGCGACCTTCCCCTTTTTGGCGGTAATATTCTTGGGCTTGTTGTTGCATTTTAGCTATTTCGAAAGCCTCTTCAGGGGTGTTGTCTGTACAATAAAGCGCTACGAGTTTGGCGCCTACACGAGATTCGGGTAGGTCATTGACCATAATCTCATAGTTGATTTGGTCTTTTCTGATCTGTATTTTATCCTGAGGGAAAACCTCTTTGGAGGCTTTGGCTACTTCTCCATTGATACGGATATGTCCTTTCTTACAGGCCTCGGTGGCCATATTGCGTGTTTTGTAATAACGAACACACCAAAGATATTTATCGATACGCACTTTTTTAATGGTTAATTGTTAATTATCAATTGTCAATTATCAATTGTCAATTATTGAAGGTTAATTGCCATTAGCCCTATAATGGTCATTAGTTACTGACTGCTGACTACTGACCACTGACCACTGACTACTGACTACTGACTACTGAAAATTAAAAGTAAAAAATTCATGCAAAAATACGAGATTTTTTCGTAACTTGCACCCAAATTAAAGTATTTATTTTTCTAATGATAAAAAAGAGTATTCTATTGATGTCGTTTGCCTTATTAGGCTTGTATTCATGTAAGAAAAGTGAGGATAATGGAGAGAAAATTCGTGAGATGACGGAGGTGATTCCTGAAAATGATCAGGCGATACAGGCCTACCTTAAGAGTCATTATTGCGAGTTGGACAATGATGGGAACATTGTTTTAGGGGCTGTGGGGAGTACAGGCAAGACCCCTATCTGGAATAGGACAGATCTTAAGCGCAAAGACCTAAGAGTGCTAGACCAGCATGGGAATTATGTTACCAATACCATGTATTATGTGATATTGCGCGAAGGAAATGGAAAACAAGCTACGATAGCAGACCGTTCTTTTATACTATATAAGGCTAAGTCACTTGAAGGTAAGGTGTATGATGATGGAAATCTCTTTACCTATAACAACTGGATGGACTTGCTTGGAACAGAAGCGAGTGCTTATAAAGGAGGTACTGTAATGGGCTTTCGTGAGGGAGTAGCTATGTTAAAGGCTTCAGCTTCCGCAATAGCAGAGCAGAGCAATGGTAAGCTAGTGGCTCCCACCGATGGAGGTGTAGGGGTGTTTTTCATGCCTTCAGGACTTGCCTACTATACAGGTACCTCCAGTATACCTGCTTATAGTCCCATCATATTTGAGATAAATCTGCTAAAAACAGATCGTTATGATCATGATGGCGATGGTATTCCTTCGATAAACGAAATCCAACATCATGAGGATGGCACCATCACCTTCCCTGACTGTAATGGGAATGGTAGAGTGGATTACTTGGATGCAAACCCTTGTTAAGTAAAAAAGTAAAAGGTAAAAAGTAAAATTGAGTAAGTGAGTATCTGAATTAAAAATGTAGAGTAATGAAAAAGTTCATCCCTAATTTTATCACACTGCTGAATCTTTCTTGTGGAATCATAGCCCTAAGGTATGCGATGGATCAGGCTTTCGATATGGCCTTGCTTTGGTTTTTCTTGGGGATTGTCTTTGATTTCTTTGATGGTTTTGCAGCACGTTGGCTGAAGGTTACCTCTCCCTTGGGGTTGCAATTGGATTCCTTGGCCGATATGGTTACCTCAGGCTTGGTGCCGGGGCAGGTGATGTATTCGCTTATCAGTTATAGTACAGCATCTTACGGGGATGCAGTACATTTCTTTCTTCCTTTTGCAGGGTATTTGGTAACTCTTGCTTCGGCGTATCGCTTGGCGCGCTTCAATATAGATACTCGTCAGCATGACTCCTTTGTAGGGCTTCCAACGCCTGCCAATGCGCTTTTTATCCTTTCAGTAGGCTATATGGTGCAGAAAGCTCAGTATATTACTGCCTTACCCCTATGGGTTTCGCTGCTTATCACAGTGGTAAGCTGCTATCTGCTCAATAGTAATTTGCCCCTTTTTGCCCTTAAGTTCAAGGACTTTTCGCTTAAGAGGAATGCTCTCAAGTATATTTTCTTGCTACTTAGCTTAGTGTTACTACTTTCTTTTCAGATAAATGCATTTGCTCTTATCATTTTGGCATACATCTTGCTATCTTTAGTGAGTAACCTTTTTAAAAACAAAGAAAAAGATGAAACAATTTAGCTTATTAGTAGGTCTGTTACTAAGCCCCATGGTTTTTGCACAAGAGGCAGGGACTATAGGAAAGTTTTTACGCAATGAGGCTAAGGCTTCAGATATTAATTCGGTACGTATTGAGATAGGTATAGAGGGGAATAGAAATAAACGCCCTGACTTACAGAGATATAGGACAGCACCAGACCAATACCAATGGGATCCTGCGCCTTATGGTTATTCGGAGGTGTTTTTACGTATTCCCGACAGAGGTTTCTTTACAGTAACCCTTGGAGATCAGCAGATCAGTGGGGCAACTGGTAAGTTTCGTTTCTTTGATGTGCGTTCAGGTTCGGTGCCTATGTCTATCTATCTGAATGGGTTCTTGATATACCGCACTACCATAGTTGCCCATCAGAACAGTCGTACTGTATTGGATTATTTTGTAGAATATGGACTCTATGAATTGGCTGTTTATCCTGTTGATAAACAGTGGTATGGAGGTGAATGGAATGATATATGGAATGATCCTTATCGTGCAGGTAGTCACCTAGCAACAGACCCACGTGTGCCTGTGATGCCAGAGGAAGTATTTGCTAATTTCTACAACTCATACAGGAAGCTTACCTTTGACAAAGAGCGTATCGCCTTTATCAACCAACAACGCAATACCGCCTATACTTGTGCGCAAATAAAACAACTACTTCGTGTTTTTGATTTTGACAACAACAAAGTGGAAATGGGCAAACAGCTTTATGACCTTTGTGCCGATAAAGGAAATTTCTTCACTATATATGATATCTTTACCTTTGACAGCTATAAGAGACAACTAATGGAGTACATTTCAAATAAGTGAAAAGTGAAGAATGAAAAGTGAAAAGTGAAAAGTGAAAAGTGAAAAGTGAAAAGTGAAATAACTCAAAATTCAGAACTCAAAACTAATAATTATGGAGATTACCGATATAAACCAGTTGGATGTAAATGGCACTTATACGTACGCGGATTACCTGCTTTGGCGATTCAAAGAGCAGGTAGAATTGTTGCGCGGTAAGCTCTTTAAGATGTCTCCCGCTCCTAGAGAGATACATCAACGGGTGCTTAATGAAATTAACTTTGAGCTTATGTCTTTTTTTAGAAATAAGACTTGTAGGGTATATCCTGCACCTTTTGATGTGCGTTTGCCTACTAAAGGAACAGCAGATAACCAAATATATACCATAGTACAACCTGACTTATGTGTGGTGTGTGATTTGGAAAAGATTGATGGGCGTGGCTGTATAGGGGCGCCTGACTTGGTGGTGGAAATTCTCTCACCTTCCAACTCCCGCAAAGACCTCAAGGATAAATACGAAATCTACGAGGAAGCAGGTGTGCCTGAGTATTGGATTGTAGATCCAGATAATAAGGCTTTCTATCGCTATGTTTTGCAAGAGGGCGTATATATAGGGTTGCCACCTGTCTCTGAAGGAGATGTGTTTCGCTCAAGGGAGTTTCCCGAAATGGAAATAGATACGAAACTTATCTTTAAATAGTGACTAATGACTAGAGGCTAACTACTAACTACTCATTATATTTAACAAACGATTAACGCGGTATAAAGGGTAAATAACAAATAAAATTATTAAATTTGCCCCCTTGAAAGAAGTATGCATTGTATAGCAAAATAACTTGTTGAAAACCAGCTCCTAAAGGAAAACTTTTAGAGGGCTGGGCTTTGTTATGTTGTGTATATTTACTTAAATGGCTGCTATTGTGAGCCATTTCCATTAACCATTTATATTATAATAGATGCTTACGAACCAACCTGCCAGAATTAATTTTGCTTCCACTAAGCATGTGCCTGACTATCCTGACTTTTTGGATATTCAGGTAAAGTCGTTTCAGGACTTTTTCCAGATGGAGACCAAGTCGGATGCGCGAAGCAATGAAGGGCTGTACAGTACCTTCAAGGAGAATTTTCCTATTACCGACACACGGAATCAGTTTGTCCTTGAGTTCCTTGACTACTTCATAGATCCGCCTCGCTATTCAGTAGAGGAGTGTATAGAACGTGGTCTTACTTATAGCGTACCCCTAAAGGCACGCCTAAAATTATTCTGTACGGATCCTGAGCATGAGGACTTTGAGACCATAGTGCAGGATGTATATTTGGGAACTATTCCTTATATGACTACCAGTGGTACCTTCGTGATCAATGGGGCTGAGCGTGTAATTGTTTCTCAGCTACACCGTTCCCCAGGGGTATTCTTTGGACAGTCTTACCATGCAAATGGAACAAAGCTCTATTCGGCACGTATTATCCCTTTCAAGGGGTCATGGATAGAGTTCACCACGGACATCAATAACGTGATGTACGCCTATATAGACCGTAAGAAGAAACTTCCTGTAACGACTCTTTTCCGCGCTATTGGTTTTGAGCGCGATAAGGATATCTTGGAGATATTTGATTTGGCAGAAGAGGTAAAAGTATCTAAGACAGGACTTAAGAAATATTTGGGTCGCCGCTTGGCTGCTCGTGTACTCAATACATGGCATGAGGACTTCGTGGATGAGGATACAGGAGAAGTGGTATCCATAGAACGTAATGAAATTATCCTAGACCGTGATACGGTTTTGGAAAAGGAACATATAGATCAGATTGTAGAGGCCAATGTAAAAACCATCCTCCTACACAAGGAAGATGAGCATACAGTGGATTACAATATCATATACAACACTTTGCAAAAAGACCCTACCAACTCCGAAAAGGAAGCGGTAGAACACATTTATCGCCAATTGCGTAATGCAGAACCGCCCGATGAGGAAACAGCACGTGATATCATAGATAAGCTCTTCTTCTCTGACCAACGTTATAACTTGGGCGATGTAGGGCGCTATCGTATGAACAAGAAATTGTCCTTGGACATTCCTATGGAAAAGCAAGTGCTTACCAAGGAAGATATCATCACGATTGTGAAGTACCTTATAGAGCTTATTAACTCTAAGGCGGAGGTAGATGATATAGACCACCTTTCCAATCGTAGGGTACGTACAGTAGGGGAGCAGCTATCCGCACAATTTGGCGTGGGACTTTCTCGTATGGCACGTACTATACGTGAGCGTATGAACGTACGTGATAATGAGGTGTTTACCCCATTGGATTTGATCAATGCTAAGACACTTTCTTCAGTGATTAACTCCTTCTTCGGAACCAGTCAGTTGTCCCAATTCATGGATCAGACCAATCCGCTTGCTGAAATCACTCACAAGCGTAGGCTTTCTGCTCTTGGACCTGGAGGTCTATCGAGAGAGCGTGCAGGCTTTGAGGTACGTGACGTACACTATACACACTATGGTCGTCTCTGTCCTATTGAGACTCCAGAAGGGCCAAACATCGGGCTTATCTCTTCATTGGCTGTATATGCGAAGGTCAATTCCATGGGATTCATAGAAACTCCTTACCGCAAGGTAGAAAATGGAAAGATAAAACTCAACGAACTCATCTACATGAGTGCGGAAGAAGAGGAAGGTCTTAAGATTCCTCAGGCAAATATCAATGTAGATGACCAAGGAAATATCCTTGATGAGCGCTTGGTAGTAAAAGAAGATGGAGACTTCCCTGTAATATCTCGTGAGGAAGTAGATTATATAGACGTGGCACCGAACCAGATAGCCTCTATCTCGGCTTCACTTATTCCATTCTTGGAACACGATGACGCGAACCGTGCGCTGATGGGATCCAACATGATGCGCCAAGCAGTACCGCTCTTGCGCCCTGAGGCTCCTATCGTAGGTACAGGTTTGGAACAACGTGTAGCTACCGACTCTCGTGTGCTTATGAATGCCGAAAGAGAAGGTACCGTAGAATATGTAGATGCTAATAAGATCATTATCCGTTATGATAGAACGGAGGACGAAATCCTCGTATCTTTCGATAGTGAACTGACCACATACGACCTTATTAAGTTCCGCCGTACGAACCAAGGAACTTGTATCAACCTAAAACCGATTGTTCGCAAAGGAGATAGGGTGAAAAAAGGACAAGTACTCTGTGAGGGATATGCTACCCAAAATGGAGAATTGGCCTTGGGTCGCAATATGAAAGTAGCCTTCATGCCATGGAAGGGATACAACTTTGAGGATGCGATTGTAATCTCCGAGCGTGTAATCCGTGAGGATATTTTCACCTCTATCCATATAGATGAATATACCCTTGATGTACGTGATACTAAGCTTGGGGTAGAGGAGCTTACTAACGATATTCCTAACGTATCGGAAGATGCTACCAAAGACCTTGATGAAAATGGTATTGTACGTATCGGGGCTAATATCAAGCCAGGAGATATCCTTATTGGTAAGGTAACTCCTAAGGGAGAAAGTGACCCAACTCCAGAAGAAAAACTGCTTCGTGCTATCTTCGGGGATAAGGCAGGAGACGTAAAAGATGCTTCTTTGAAAGCCTCTCCATCACTTGAAGGGGTGGTTATCGGCAAGAAACTTTTTGCTCGTGCGGTGAAAACTAAACAAAAACGCAGCAAAGAGAAAGACGAAGCTGCTGCCCTTGATGCTGCTTTCGTAGCTAAAGCAGAGGAGCTTAAAGACCGCTTGCTTGAGAAACTCTTCTACTTGGTTAATGGAAAAACTTCTCAAGGGGTATTCAATGACCTTGGAGAAGAAATCATACCTAAAGGAAGAAAACATACCCAAAAGGGACTTAAAGAAATAGAAGACTATACACACCTTGTATCAGGAGGTTGGACTACTGATGATCATACCAATGAACTCATCAATGACCTTATCCACAACTATAAGATTAAGCTCAACGACCTACAAGGAATGCTCCGACGTGAGAAATTTACCCTATCGGTAGGGGATGAACTTCCTGCTGGTATTATGAAATTGGCTAAGATATACATTGCCAAGAAGCGTAAGCTCAAGGTTGGGGATAAGATGGCAGGACGTCACGGAAACAAGGGTATCGTAGCACGTATTGTACGTGATGAGGATATGCCATTCTTGGAAGACGGAACACCTGTGGATATAGTACTTAACCCACTTGGGGTACCTTCACGTATGAACATCGGTCAGATATATGAGACTGTACTAGGTTGGGCAGGACAAAAGCTCGGCTTGAAGTTTGCTACTCCTATCTTTGACGGAGCTTCTTTGGAACAAATCACTGAATATACAGAGAAAGCCGGTGTACCAGCCTTTGGACATACTTACTTATATGACGGAGGTACAGGAGAGCGTTTTGACCAGAAAGCAACCGTAGGGGTGATCTATATGATTAAGCTTGGTCACATGATCGATGATAAGATGCACGCGCGTTCTATCGGACCTTACTCACTCATTACACAACAACCATTGGGTGGTAAAGCACAATTCGGTGGTCAGCGTTTTGGAGAGATGGAGGTATGGGCATTGGAAGCCTATGGGGCATCAAGCACCTTGCGCGAAATCTTGACTGTGAAGTCCGACGACGTGATCGGTCGTGCACGTACCTATGAGGCGATCGTTCATGGTGATACTATGCCAGAACCAGGCTTGCCAGAGTCCTTCAACGTACTTATGCATGAGCTTAAGGGATTAGGCTTGGATATAAGATTAGAAGAATAGGGCGAATAGCCTCACATACTCGCCTATGCGACTTTGTTCTTACAGAAATTCCAAACTACTGAGTATTCAATAGTTTGGAATTTTTTTTAAAACAAAAATACAAATATGAGACTATATGTATGGCTGCTTATGGTGGCTTTTTTTAACAATGGGATACAAGCACAAGAGGTGGTGCAAGATACCATAGTACATAATAAGATGGTACAAGATACCATAGTACATGGAGAAATGATGCGAGATACATTGCCACAGGGGCATATCCCTATCCGTCGCCCCTATATACGCCCTTGGCCGCTGGTGATTCCTGCTGCCCTGATAGCCAGAGGCGCTTTGTCCATAGATTCACGATTTGACCACAAATTGCAGCGCTATGTAACTGATAATGTAAAAGGGAAACTACGTATAGATGACCACTTGCAATATTTGCCCATAGCTGGGGTATTTGCTTTGCCCAATTTGGGTATGGAACCCGCCCACAACCTCAAAGAGCGTGTACTGATAGGGGCGACAGCTTATGCAATGACGGCTGTTTTTGTCAATTCCTTGAAATACTCCATAAGACAGCTTAGACCCGATAATAGTGCTCATAATTCGTTTCCTTCGGGGCATACCGCTACGGTCTTTACAGGGGTGGAGATGCTTTACCAAGAGTACAAGCACAGCGAGCCATGGGTAGGTATTACGGGCTATGTAGTGGCTACAGGAGTGGGGCTCTTGCGTATCTATAACAATAGGCACTGGGCATCGGATGTGGTGGCAGGTGCAGGTATTGGTATCCTCTCCACCAAGCTCTCCTATTTGCTTTTCCCGTATACCTCCAAGCTCTTACAAAGCAAAAAAGAGAGGATAGCGCGGGGCGCTTCCTCTCTGCATATGTTGGCTTTCCCTACCTACGATGCTAAAACACAAGGTGTAGGGATGGGGGTCGTTGTTTCCTTTTAATTCTTTAAGATATCCAATTTTCCTTGTGCTTTGAGCAAACCAATCTCTGCTAATTTGTAAGAAAGTAGCGCATTGGTATAGCTGTTTTTAGCATCGGAAAGGGCGCGTTCGGACTCCAATAGGTCAGTAAGGGAAGCTAGTCCCTGTTGATAGTTATTTTGGGTATTGGAGAGCACTTCTTGGGCGAGCTTTACGTTTTCTTCTTGAGTTTGTATCGTTAGTAAGTTGTTAGCCAATTGGGTTTGTGCATTCTCCTGAGCTAGGTCCATTGCTAAGCGCGTGTCCTTAAGGGTAGCGTCAATAGCCTCAATCTCTATCAAGGCTTGTTGTACTTTGGCACGGGTGCCCAGACCAGTGAAGATAGGAATGTTGAGTCCTAAGCTAATGGCAGAATAATCAGCCCAATATACTTTGTCTTTCTTTCCATAGAAAATAGGAGCCTTAGGACCCATGCCTAGGTAGCCATAAGAGGCTTGTAGGGCGAGGGACGGATAGAGTCCACCATGAGTAGCTTTGGCACTTAGTGTAAGGAGTTCCTTTTGTTTTTCAAGCACTTTTATCTCTGTACGGTTGGAAGCATCTCCTTTTTCAAAAGCCAAGCGATAATCCGCTTTGAAAGCATCTTTGGGCAGAGAAATAGGCTCGGTGATAGGCATACCCATGAGATACTTGAGCGCATGCTTAGCTAAGTCAAGTCCGCTAGAGGCTTGTTGCTTGGCCGATTTGAGGTTGTTCAGCGCTACAGTCACGCGGTCAAGGTCTATTTTTTTTGCCAGACCAGCCTTGAAAGAGCCTTCTACTACTTGGGCAGTTTTTTCAGTTAGGGCGAGGTTTTCTTCTATATTTTGCAAGGCTTGTTGCCCCTGATATACCTGCCAATAAGCCTGAGCTACTTTCTCAATAATTTCGTTTTGGGTGAGTTGTTCGTTGATGAGGTAGAACTCACGAGTAGTACGAGCCGCCTTAAGCCCTATAAATACCGCCTGATTGAAGATTACTTGAGTGAGCTTCACCTCGGCAGTAGAAGACCATTTTTGTCCCATTTCCATTTTCAGCGGTTCGTCAGGTACAGGCATACCAGGGATGGCGAAAGTACTGGGATCTATATAAGTAGCCTGCAATTTAGGATTGTAGGTTAGGGAACCTGAAGCGGAGATGGTAGGCAGCGCATTGGCACGTGCCTCTTGGATTTTGTATTCACTTTTTTTGATTTCTAAGCGTGCTTTTAGAGCATCGGCCTTGCTCTTGAGGGCATAATCAATAGCCTGAGAGAGAGAGATTTCACTCCCTGCTTGTTGCGCCCAAAGAGTTGTAGAAGCGCAAAGGGTGAGTATTGAGATAAAAATACGAATCATCTTTTTTAATTGTTAATTATTAATTCTTACAGCGTTTAAGGGTTATAAGGTTTTTAGCTTGATAGTTGCTGACATCTGACCACTAATTACTGATTACTAACCACTAACCACTAATTACTGACTACTGTTCCTTTATTTTTTTGAGAGTTTTTTCGAGTTCTTGGAGTCCTTTTTCATTGACAATGATTCTAAAGAAATACTCCATAATGGTATATACGGTATCCCAAAAAGGGAATTCTTTTTCATCAAAAGTATCACTGAAAGTACGCATGCGCTGTACATTGGTGTAAAAGACTTTATAAAAAGATACATTGATATCCTCTCTGAAAAGGCCTTCTTCCCAGCCTTTTTCCAACAGTTTGTCGATGAAAAGCGCATCGGACTTGGTAAATTCTATGTCCATACGCTCATAGGTTTTAGGGAAATATTTCTTGAGCTCCCAGATAGGTTTGGAACTACTGAGGTTAAACAGATTTTCTACTTCTTTCTGATTACGAAATACATTTTCAATCACAGACCCTTTACCAGAGACGAATTTATCTATTTGGTAACAGCTCATTTCCAAGGCATAGTCCAAGGCAGCCTCTACCAGTTCGTTTTTGGAGGCGAACTGCTCATAAAGGGTTTTTTTGGAGATGCCAAGGCTATTGGCCAAGTTGTCCATAGTAAAGGTTTTGAAACCATACTGTAAGAAATAGTTGAGAGCCTTTTGAGTAATGTCTTTTTTCATTTTAAAGGTAAAAGTAAAAAGTAAAGCCAGAGAGTGCTCATAACTAGGGATGTGGTAAGAGAATAGAACAATTCCCTCCTTATTACTCTTTGTTCTTCACTTCTTTTTTCGGGGGCAAAGGTAAAACAAAAAAACTTAATAAACAAAAAAAGTTTCCAAGTTTTTTAATTGGTGACGAATGACAAGTAGCAAGTTTCATAGTTCTAAATTACTAACCGCTAATCCCTGAAATTATTTTTTTGAATTCTGGGTTGAATTTGGATTCATTGCGATACTGTTGTAATAACCGATAAACAGAGGGGGCAGAACGTTGTAATAGGCAGGCAGTGTCCTCTACAGAATAGCCCTTTTGGATGGCTAAGGCGGTCAAAAGTAAGCGGGCATATATCCACTGTGTTGCACGCTTGGGTTGGACAATTTCCTCAAGGGAAAGTCCTGTAGCCTTATTGACTTGTGCTAATATTTCCGTAAGAACAGCAGGGCTGGTCGCTCTTTTTCTTTTGGTATAGGGTGCATTGTAGGTGAATTTGCCTCCTAATGCCTTGACAGAGGCACAGAGGGTTTCTAGAGTTTGGTTATCCTCCATTTGGAGGACGTTTTCAGGTAGGGAAATGAGAAGCATTTTTTTAGTGAATAGTTAATGGTTAATGGTTAGTGGTTAGTGGTTAGTTGATTATTTTTGAGTTGCAAAATTACAACAATAAAGTAATAAAATCAAGAAAATTAACAAATAAGTGATGAGTGATTGGTGAAGAGAGCGGAAAGAGTAGTTAAGGGGATACTTGGGACTTGAGATGTGAAGAAAGAAAAAGTAAGGGCTATCGGTGAAACCGATAGCCCTTGTTTTATGTTTTTGCCTAAATATTAGAATTTGGCAGAGAATAATTTAGGATTGATGTTGAGGCTGCACCAGAGCCAGTCTTGTTGCTTGCGTACTTCTAAGTTGAGGTTGCGGAGCTTTTTGTAACTTCCAGAGGTAATAAATAGAGAGTAGCCTGCTTGTAGAGAAACATATTGTTGGATTTTGTGGGTGTAAACTAAGTCACCTTCTACGCCTAAGTGACGAGTTTTGTTATCTTTATCACCAACAATTTTTCCTGCAGAGCGGAAATAGTGCCCAGTAGCGGAGAGGTTACCCTTATCAGAAGTTTTAAGTGTAAGGTTTAAGTAAGGGTTTAAGAGACCTACACTTGGGCTATAACTTACATAGAAGTGATCCATGAAGCCATAGAACTTATGGTTGGTACCGGAGAAAGGATTGAAAGCCTTGTCTTTGGTAGCGGTAGGGTTATTGGTATCATTACCACTTAGATAATCCAAGCCGAGGGTAGCAGAGAAAGCAGGAGTGAATTGGTAACCTACGAGAGCAGCCAATAGGAATGCTTCTTTGTCCTTACCTGCTGCACTTTTACCTGTTTGTAGGTATGCTTCAGCACCATAGCGTAGTGCATCAGACTTACCACGGTAGTGGAAACCGATAGTTTGCATGTTGTAATCAATGTCATTATTGGAGCTATTGCGTTGTCCAAGGTTGGCTACAAGGAAAGAAAGTCCTTGGGTAGGAGCAAAGTCGTAATGTGCATGTACCGCTTCCAAGTGTTGGTAAGGTTGTGTACCAGGAGCTATATAAAAGTATTGTCCTTTAGGATTATTAACGTTTCCGTTTAGACTAGAAGCATTTCCATCAAAGTAGTTCTGGTTAAAGGCGAAGAAAGAACGAAGGGTGAGTTTGTCGTTTTTCCAATTGATATTTATCGCATCATGTGCACGACCAGCAGGGTGCCAATCAAGAGATCCGAAGATACGGTCTTCGTCGAGGATGATCATTTGTCTACCTATTTTGATATTCAATTCTTCGTAGATAGGTAGGGCAGCGTATGCTTCGAATACAGAGAGCCCTCCAGTGCGGTCGTTGAGTTGTACTTGAGGAGCTTGTCCCCAGATGTTTACATTCTGTAAGGAAACGAATAGCTGCAATTGGTTATCATGGTGGTAGTCAAGATTCAGACGAGTGCGGTTGTTGATCAAGATAGCAGGTTTCTCTCCTTCTTGTAGGGGAATATAGGCGCCGTTTCGGTATTCAAAACGTGGGCGAAGTTGGGCAGAAAGCGTAAAGGAGTTTTCTGGGGTATTCTCCTCCTCCTGAGCTTGTACTACCGATGGGAGTGCTGCCAAGAATAAGGCAGATAAGATAACTTTTTTCATGTGTTTTATTTATTAAGTTCAGTTGATTAGTTATTGGTAGTTAGTGATTTACTAATGACTGACCGCTGTTTTTTATTTTTCTTTAGAGAGGGTGAAATCCTGCATTTTCAGAGGAATCTGCTCAGGATCGGTGCTATTCTGCTTGAAAGCAGCTTGTTCGGAAGAGATATACCCCTTAGCGGAGGCTTGTAAGAGATAGCTGTTTCTTACGTCCAATACAACCGTATAGGTGCCATACTGGTCACAGGTATAGGTGTTTTCCTGTCCAGTGGTAAGGTTCTTAAGTGAAATAACTGCCTCTGGGATAATCACATGTGTCTTCTTATCAATTACGGTACCTGATACTCGATAGGTGTATTGTTGAATTGTTTTTGGTAGTGGAAAAGATATCTCTTTAGGAAATATAGAAGCCGCATGGGAGGCTAAACTGTATAAAAACAAGGCTATTATATAGCCGATAGAGGTGGTTTTCATAATTAGTAATTTGTTATTTATTCTCACAAAAGTACAAAAACTTTTAGAAGTTTATGTATAAAAATCGTTAATTGTATTTTTTTTAACAATTCTATACATAGTAGTTAAAAAAGTCATAAATATTTAACATGATTTTTTATTGTATAAATTATTACTTCTCGGTATAAAATCGCTTGACTTTGGGTTCTAAAATGTTGTAATTTTGCAACGTTAAACAAACAAAAAGTTTTAATATTATATATCATGAATCAAGAAGAAATCCTTAGTTTGCTTACAGAGAAATTTCCTCAACTAACTGAAGCGCACCTAACTCCATTGGCTAGTTCCTTAGCGGCACAAAAGCCAGATAATCATCAGGGGCAGGCGTTGATAGCGAAGCTTACGCTAGATCAGATAAAAGATTTTGTTCCTGCGGAGGCATTTGCTACGGAAACGGTTGCCAGCACAGAAGGGACGGGGCTTGCTCCCTCCTTGGAGCGACTTATTCAAGAACGTGTAAATAGTGTGGTACAGTCGCTTGAGCAGCGCTTAAGCAAGTTCGAAACGGCACAGAGTCAGCAACAGCGTTACAGCCAGCTTCAAGAGGTGCTTAGTAGCTGTGAAGACCATAACTTTCGCGATCAGAGTCTCAAGGACTTTAGGCGTATGCAGTTTGCCTCTCAGGATGATTTTTCTCAGTATTTACAACAAAAGCAACAAGATGTACAACAGGCTAATCAGTTTTTGTCCAATCGTAATCTTTCTTTACAACATCCTCCTTACTACACTCAAGAATCTCCTCAGGGTACTGTGTCCTCCTCAGTGGCGACTTTTATCCAACTACAACAGGGAGAAAACCAACCGTTTAAAGGAAAACAAATATAGTGACTAGTGACTAGTGACGAATGACAAATTTGTTAAGACGCAATTTATTGCGTCTCTACGATTAGGAATTATCTTAGCCAGCGCATGTGTAGAGGTGCCATTTATTGCGTCTTAGACAGTTAGTCAATAACATTTTAATCATTGATTCACATCATTAACAATTAATAATAAACAATTAAAAATGATTCATATTACACCAGCGGTTCCTACCTCGGGACTATTTATGCACACCTTGGCCGACCTAACAGGCGGCGTAACAATCTCCTCAGAACACTTAGGCGGGGCTTACCTATATGCAGGTACGCCCATTGGTAAGGGCAGTGATGGCTGCTATGAGGTGGAGAAAATTGCCCTTACCCTATATGTAACTCCAGTATCGTCCAAGGAGCTGAAAGTAGCCAAAGGGCATCATTTTCTTGCGGGCGACTACATAGCGGCGGATATGGCTGATGGACAGAAAATAGCTTCTGTCAACAAACAAAATGCTGAATATGATATTCTTACCTTAGAGCAGTCTTTTGCGGTGGAGATTCCTAAGGATGCCCCTCTGTTTGCCACGGAAGGTAATAACAAAATTCCGAAGGTATCTCCTATGGCTTTGATTGCCCATACGGCTCTTGTTCCCCATGGAGGTGACTTGTATTGTGGAGCATGGCTTATCTGTGTGGTCAAGGAAGAACGATCCCAACCCATAGCCAAGACACTTAGGGAACAACTTAGGCTTATAAGCTTTATTTAGTGACAAATGACAAATGACTCAAAACTCAAAATTCAAAACTAACATGATAAATTCTTCTCTTATGGTGGGTCTGAATCAGGCCGACTTGCAAGCTGTTGTAAATAGTTACAACCTTGAACAATATTATTACCCAACCTTGTTTCCGCTAAGGGAGACCTCTACACTTTCTTGGCGTATGCTTGAGGCACAAGCAGGGCTAAAAGTGGCGGCCGATATAGTAGCCCGTGGGGCATCGGTACCTGCAAAAGTGCGTAAGAACCTAGCCAAACTCCAAGGGGATATTCCCAAACTCTCCATCATGCGAGAGAAAAACGAAGACGAGCTTACCGAGTATGACCTCATGGTGGCTACTGCAGGGCAAAACCCTGATATGCTTTCCTTGGTACAGTTCTGGGCAGATGATACCAAATACTGTTGGCATGGGATAGCTGCCCGTGCTGAATGGATTGCGTTACAACAAATCTCCTTGGGGAAATTTTCCCTAGATCCGGAGAACAACTTTTCAGTAGTTAGCCAATATGAGATGGACTACCAAATTCCTAAGGAGCAGAAGGTAGGGGTAGAGGCCTCTTACAATGGCACGGCGGGCAGGCCCCTATCTAAGGACTTTCCTAGAGCTATACGATTGGGACAACAAAGACATGGGGTGAGCTACAAGTATGCCTTTATGAATGTGGATACCTTCCTCAAGTTTGCCTCCCAAGAGGAGGTAGGTAAGCGTTGTATGCCTTATGCTATAGGTACTTCCCAAGCCGATGCGCCCGACCTTAGTACGGTGAATGCTTATTTGGCAAAACATGCCGAGACCTATCGCGGATTACAGATTATTGTGATAGACCAAGAAATCACCTTGCAGTTGGCCTCAGGAGAGCATAAAACACAGAATCCTTTTGCTGATGATGTGATTCTCTTTTCCGAGAGTAAGGTATTGGGTAACACCTATTGGAAAACCCCAATAGATGTGAAGATGCCGTCCTCCAGTGCTCTTAAAGCGCTACATGGACATACCCTTATCAAAAAATATTCCCAAGAGTCACCCGTAAAGGAAGTCACTGAGGGTATCGCCAATCTATTTCCTGCATGGAACTTAGCTGCTCGCTCACTACTTATGCAAGTGAATAACAATTCTTGGAATAAAAACTAGAGAGACCAAAGACTAGTGACTAACAACTAATAACTAACAACCAATGACTAATCTTGAATACTTGACATTGAGCCTATCTCCTATGGGAATAGAGCCACAGACAATAGAGTTGCTCCTGCATAAGGGGCAGCTCTCCCCAACGGGAGATCTAGAGATAGAACGCTGTGATAGGGCTATCTATCGTTATTTTTCGCTTGTGCTTGCCTCCACTTCGCAGAAGCGTGCTGAAGGCACTTTTTCACAGAGTTGGGACTTGCAAGCCATAGAGGCTTATTACACAGCTCTATGCTACGAGCTAGGGGAGAAGAATGTACTCTTTCCCTCCCATTCACCTAAACTAAGAAGCAGAGCAGAAATATGGTGATGAGCCGATGAGTCAATGAGTCAATGAGCCAATGAGCTGATGAGCCAATGAGCTAATGAGTCAATGAGTTAATCGGCAAATTGACAAATCGACAAATCGACAAATCGACAAATCAGCAAATTGACAAATTGACAAATCAGCAAATCGACCAATTAACATGAAGTATCCTCATTATCTTTTTGTGATGACTACTTCCCAGCCACAGCGGCGGAGTGATGGTACTTGGACTGAGACAACCGTAACTCCTGTTTTTCTCTGTCGTTCTAGGGAGGAGGTCAATAGCAAGGGACAGGAAGTACCCTTGGCTAATAGCTTATATCACCATGTCCAAAAGGGCAATGCCTCGTTTCACCGATTTGCCTCCGTTATTTACTTTCCCCAAGGGGTAGATCGCCTACCTGTGGGAGCACAAATCCTTGTGAGTGATGACCCCGAAGGCAAAAAGGTACGTGTGGTAGGCATCGTCCAGAAATGCGACATAGGACAATTTCATTCCCGATTGTGGATATGATAAACAACTATCTAAATACTTAAAAACGAATATGATAACTTTTGATGTAGAAGCCCATTTGTATCAGCTGCTTGCCCAATATGATATCAAAAATCGCTTAGGGCTTAGTGGAGACATCTACTTAGGAAACGATCGTCCTCAGGACTCTTACAAAGAAGATATTGTTGTGCAATGCCTTGAGTGTCAGTTTCCCAAGGATAGAGAGCCTACGGTGCAGGAGCGAGCCACTACGGGGGTGGCGCAGGTTCTTATCTATGTGCCTGATGTGTATGTGTATAAGGGGGTGCAAGGCACCCAATACATCTCGGCTCGCTATCGCTTGCGATTTGTGGTTTCGGAGGTCATCACAGCCATTCGTGCCTCTTGGCAAGGACCTAAGCCACACCTGATGATCCTCAAGCAAACCCTTACCCCACTGCCCGAAATACGCCAACATGTAGCGACAATTGTAGTGGGAATCTAAGAAAGAGAAAAAATGAATACTTTTAAAGAAAAATACCTTCCCTATGCGCTTGAGAGTGAGCGGAAGACCGGGATTTCGGCAGTTTTTATACTTGCCCAAGCAGCCTTGGAGACAGGTTGGGGGAAGTATGCTCCAGGGAATATGTTTTTTGGAGTGAAAGCCACTAAGACAACACCTCCAGAGAAAAAACAACTGTTAAGAACCAAGGAGGTATTGACCTGCCCAACTCCTACTAAGGAAGGACTATTTCCAGAGATCATCAGTATTACCAAGCGAGCAGATGGCAAATATCTGTATATTGTGCGTGATTGGTTTAAGAAGTATGACAGCCCAGAAGAGTCCTTTACCGACCATGCGCTCCTGCTGAGCCAGCATCCACGTTACCAAAAAGCAATGCGTTACAAGAGTGACCCTTATCGCTTTGCCGAAGAGATAGCCGCCGCAGGTTATGCTACTGATCCACAATACGCTCACAAGCTTAAAATAATTATTGATCAACTTTCTTAACCCATCATTTATGAAGCCTATATTCTTTTTTGCTTTGCTCCTGCTTTTGGGAGCTTGCAAGACCACTCACCGAGATACCCAAAGTGTCATGCAAGTGCAGCAATATGATAGCCTTGCCCAGTATAGCCAACGGCAGCATATCCAAAACCTTACCCTTGACCAATGGCAAGAAGTGGAATGGGGGCTGGACAGTACTATACCATGCCCTACTGACACCTTATCTCCTGTGCCTTGTCCCTCTATACCCACGCTCCTGCAAGTGAAGCAGGGCAAGACGCACAAAATACTCATGCGCGCCCCTCATCTTTCCTTAAAGCTCAAGAAGGCTACCCAACAGACCTCCCAAGAAGAGCAGCAAACCCAAGATCAGCGGCAGGAGCAGCACCAAGTACTACAACAGCACCATTTTCATAAGCAGGAGCGAGAGACTACCCAACAGCTTTTGTGGAAACTTTTCTGGGTCGTAGTCATAGGAGTGATGGTAACATTCATAGCGAAGAGCGAAAAGTGAAGAGTGAAAAGCAAAGCCAGCGAATACTTGGAGCTGGGTATGTGGGTGAATAGTGAGAAACGAAGAGTGAAAAGTGAAAAGTAAAGCCAGCGAATACTTGGAGTTGGGTATGTGGGTGAAAAGTCATTAGTCACTAATCACTGGTCATTAATAATTTGTTGTTTATCATTATTTCATTATCTTTGCCCCTATAATCATAAGCATTGGATATTTGTACTCATTGCTTTTATCTTATTGAATATGAAGTATTTATTATTTTTTGTACCCTTTTTAGGGTTGGCTCAATCCATAGATTTGAGTCTTACATTGAAGCCCAAGCAACCCTATAAGTTTACAGTTGTTTCAGAAGTGTCGTCCAAGCAACGTTTGGATAATTTAGATGTAGAAGCCAAGGCGGTGAGTACTACCCGTCTTAGTATTACCCCAAGCAGGGAAGAGAAGCAGATATATCCTATAACATTGCGTTATGAGGAGGCTCTTTTGCAGTTGGAAACCAATGTACAAGGCAAGCCCATGCCTTTGGAGAAGATTCCTGAATACACCAATGAAGCCGCTAAGGAGCTTTGCAATCAGCCATTCAAGGGAGAGCTGAGTGTTAAGGGGAAAATAGTGAAGTTAGATCCCGTAAAGCCGCTTATGGAACGTGCAATGAAGCAGCTAGATAAGAAGCATGCTAAGGAAAATCCTTTGACTTCCTTTGAGAAACAGCAGGTACAAGCACAGCTGGAAGCTGCTTTTGCCGAGACTACATTGCAGTCCAATCTCTCCAATGTGCTCTCTGTCTTACCACGCCAAAGGGTAGCCGTGGGGGATCAGTGGGAGATTTCCTCTTTCCTCTCCAAAGAGATGGATGTAAATGTGAAAACTCAATATACCTTACAGGAGGTGACTCCAGAGAGTATTTATATTCGTGGAAAAGCTCTGATAGCAACCAATCATGAGAAAGTCATCTTGCAACAAGGGCAATATGTGTTTTTCACCATGAATGGAGCGATAGACATAGAAATATGGCTTGATCCCACTACCAAATGGATACAAAAAGCCACTGCCAAGCAGACCCTTTCAGGAGAAACAGAAGTAGAGGGCGACCTCTCTCACCAAAAAGGAAAGATAATCCCCTTTGAGAGTAAATCAGTTATAGAAGTCAGAGGGCAGTAGTCAGTGGACAGTAGTCAGTAGACAGAAGACAGTAGGCAGAAGACAGTGATTGATCTATCATTATTAATAACTTTTTTTTAACGCGCTAATCGAGAAAAAAATAATAATTTAGCGTCCTGAAACGACATGCAAAGAAAAATACTAAATTATGAGTGTTGATATTAGTCAAATCAATGAAAAAATAGAGCGTGAAAGTGTATTTGTAGAGACCCTTACTGCGGAGATGTCCAAGGTTATTATAGGGCAACGCCATATGGTAGATGCCTTACTTATAGGTCTATTAGGGCAAGGGCATATCCTTTTGGAAGGGGTGCCAGGGCTGGCTAAAACCCTTTCTATCAATACTCTTGCCAAAGCGGTACATGGTTCTTTTAGCCGTATACAATTTACCCCTGACTTACTTCCTGCCGATGTAATAGGTACAATGACCTACAATGTGAAGCAGAACGAGTTTGCTATCAAGAAGGGGCCTATTTTTGCTAATTTTGTTTTAGCCGACGAAATCAACCGTGCACCAGCCAAGGTGCAATCAGCCTTATTGGAAGCCATGCAGGAAAAGCAAGTAACCATAGGGGATACGACTTTTTCTCTTGACAAGCCTTTCCTTGTAATGGCCACACAGAACCCAGTGGAACAGGAGGGTACTTATCCACTGCCTGAAGCTCAGGTAGATAGGTTTATGCTCAAGGTAGTGATAGACTATCCTAAGCTACAAGAAGAGCAGCAGATTATGCATAACAACCTAAAAGGTACCCAACCTCAGGTGAATCAGGTGATAAGTTTGGATCAGATCCTACACGCTCAGCAAGTAGCTTATGAGGTATATATGGATGAGAAAATAGAGAAGTATATACTTGACATTATCTTTGCTACTCGTTATCCAGAAAAATATCAGTTGGCTGAGCTTAGTCCGCTTATACAGTTTGGTGCTTCTCCTCGTGGTAGTATCAGTTTGGCAGTAGCTGCTAAGTGTCATGCTTTCATACATCACCGTGGTTATGTGATTCCTGAGGATGTACGTTCGGTAATCTTCGATGTGTTACGTCATCGTATCGGTATTACCTACGAAGCAGAAGCAGAGAATATAACTTCTGTAGATATTATCAATAAGATTATCAACACTGTGGAGGTTCCTTAGAAAATAAAAATAAGGGCTTTAAGTGATAAAGCAGATGAATGGAAGGCTTGATCTCAAAGAAGTTAGCTTCAAAATACTGAACAAGGAAAAGCATAGACTGGCTAACAGAAAGAGGTAGCTGTAAAGAATAAATGTAAGAAAAATCCCCGAAATATCATATTTCGGGGATTTTTTAAGATGTATTTTGCTTACCAGTTCTAATCTTTGAACTTTTTCATTTTTAGAATTTGCTCTTCATTGTTTATTATTTCTTTTTAAATATCAAATTTATCAAAAATAAAATAACAATAGCTCCAATAGCTCCAGTCAAGATAGAACCAATCCAACCTTCTCCAAGTGAGATGTTAAACACACTCAAAAGCCAATACCCGACGCCGCTTCCGAGAATACCAATAATGATATTCCCAATAAGACCTAATCCACTACCTTTGTAGATAGTTCCTCCTAGCCATCCAGCGATGGCTCCAATAATAAGTGTTGCAATAATACCCATAAATTTAAATATTAAACTAGAGTACAAAGATAAGAATTTTTTTTAGATATTCACTGATTTCTTTTCTGCAAAAAATGTTGAGTCTGTTCCCGTTTTTCAAAATCAATTGATATGTAACTAAATAGACATCTCAATAAAATTATTATTCAATTTTCTTAATCTTATTATTTTACAATCCTTTCCTAAGCTAAATTTAGATTTTAGAATATCAATTTCTTTTTATATTGGTAAATTCTGAAAAATAGCAAAATAAAAAATGCCATTGGAATAAGTATACCTATTGGGATAACACCTATCATAGGGTTATCCGAAAAAGACTTTAAAAGAATATAACTATATAAAAATAAAACAAGAATATCAATTATTAATAAAAATATAAAACTTATCTTTTTAGTTATAAGAAGTTGAATAATAGGTGCTATGACATAAAAAATAAATAGTGCAAAATAAAGAGCAAACAATAAAATACCATCCCAACTTTCATAGCAAAGAAGAAAAATATCATATGTATCTATTGTTATATATTTATCATAATCTTCAAAATTAAAATATATCTGCTTAGTCCAATATCCTTCAGAAAAAAATAATTTTTCTTCCCAATAAACTCTGAAAATTACTATGTCAGTAGCTAATATATGCAACAATAGAATAAAAACAGCTAAGAATATTAAATTATGTTTTAAATTATTATTGATATTGAACTTCATTAAAGTTTATTTTAATTTTTTTAATAAAAAATATTGAGTCTATTCCCATTTTTCAAAATCAATTGATATGTAACAAGATAGACGCCCGAGGAATATTTATTCGTTTTTATCTTCTCCTTTTTTACTTGATTTAAGTCTCAGTAGGGAGGCGTTTAGCTCGAAGCCTAATAGGAGAATAGTAGCGTTGAGCCATATATATAATAGGAAAATAAGTAGTGCCCCTATGGAACCATAGAGTTGGTTATATTGGGCAAAGTGTTCGATATAGATCCCAAAGCCATAGGTAGTTAGGATAAAGAGGACTAAGGTGAGGAAGGAACCCGCTGAGAAAAAGCGCATACCCTTTTCAGTAGAACCAAAATGAAAGAGAATAGAAACCGATAGGTAGGTTACAAAAATAAAGAATATTTTCTTTATCAAGGGGAAAAGATAGAGATCACCTTCGAAAAACTCAAAGATACGCATACCCTTAATATACTCAAAAGCTAACCAGAGAATTACCGAAAAGAGGATGAGTACTACCAGAAGCATCGCCACTCCCATGGAGATAAAGTACTGCCGTAGTACCCCACGGGTGTTCTTTACATGGTAGGAGTTCTCAAAACCTCCAAACACCGCATTGATACCATTGGTAGTAAGGAAGATAGAAAGTACAAATACAGTGGAGAGCAAGCCCGCACGTTTTTTGCCTGCGATGTCCATAAAGATATCTTCAAAAAAACGGTGTGTCCCTGGGGGAAGTAGGTTGTCCAGGAATACCCAGAAATCTTGTTGGAAATCATCAATAGGAATATAGGGAATAAGGTTTAAGACTACTAGTAGAAAAGGGAAGATTGCTACGAAAAAGCTATAAGAGATAGCACTTGCTCTATAAGTAAGGGCACCTCTTACAATACCTATTGTATAGAGTTCCAATAGGTCATAGAGGGAAAATTGTTGTCCCTTACCCAAAGGGATACACTTAAGAAAAGCAATCAGCTTATTCAGTAGGGGAATACGGTCAATGAGTGCCTCAGTCTCCTTATTCATAAATATTTGTATTGGTTTAGTATAGATACAAGAAAGCCCTTACAGAGGTAAAACCTCTGTAAGAGTAGACTTTTGCAGCATAGGAGTTCTTAGGCTGTTTGTTCCTGTTTTTGAGCTTTTTTAGCAGCACGGTTTTCTTTGAAGCGCTCAATAGCAGCACCAAATACCCAATAAGGAACTACATAGGTAAGCAAGAAAATCATGAGCCAAAATCCCATAGTAGCAATTCCTAAGAAAGCCAAGAAACCTAAGTATTCTTGAAAAGTAAAATCTACTTGCATGTTGTTGTTTTTTTCTGTGGCAAAGATACAACGTTTTTTCCAAATGACAAAAGAAAAATGTTGATTTGTCAATGAGTCAATGAGCTGATGAGCCAATTAGTCAATGAGACGATGAGTCAATTAGTTAATGAGATAATCGGCAAATCGGCAAATCGGCAAATTGACAAATCGGCAAATCGGCAAATCGGCAAATTGACAAATCGACAAATTGACAAATCGGCAAATTGACAAATTGACAAATTGACTTATAGAAAAAATAAATGGAAGAAGTAGGGGGAGAATACAAAAAAGTATGTATATTTGTGGCAAATTTCAAACGAATGTCAAAAGGTGTTCTTTTGGTCAATTTAGGCTCGCCTAACTCTACTTCTGTTAAGGATGTACGAACGTATTTGGATGAGTTCCTAATGGATCCACGGGTGATAGATTTGCCATACTTGAGTCGCGCTTTGCTAGTCAAAGGCATTATCTTGCGTACCCGACCTAAAAAATCAGCAGCTGCTTATGAAAAAGTATGGACTAAGGAGGGTTCTCCTCTTATTATTCATACTCGTAACCTTACCCAAAAGGTACAATCCCAATTAGATATCCCTGTACAGATGGCCATGCGCTATGGGAATCCCTCTATAGCTTCGGCTATTGAGGTGCTTTCCCAAAAGGGAGTCACTGAGATTCTGTTGGTACCTCTTTATCCGCAGTATGCCATGTCCACAGTCGAGACTATTTCGGTATTAGCACATAAGATTATCAAGAAAAAGTATCCTCATATCACCCTTTCGGAGTTACCCCCTTTCTATAACCAACCAGAGTATATTGAGGTATTGGCGACCTCTATCAAGCAGTATTATAAGGAAGGTGAATATCTGCTTTTCTCCTATCATGGAATTCCCGAAAGACATATTTATAAGTCCGATGTGACTCGTGAACATTGCCAGATCAACGATATTTGCTGCAATACACTCTCTCCAGCTCATCAGTATTGTTATAGGCATCAGTCCTATGCTCTTACACAGGCTGTAGCCAATATGCTACAACTTCCCCAAGACAGCTATGGCACCTCCTTCCAATCTCGCTTAGGGCGTGACCCATGGTTACAACCCTATACCGATGCTACCTTAGAACAACTTGCCCAGAGAGGTGTGAAGAAATTAGCCATTGTAACTCCTGCTTTTGTGGCCGACTGTTTGGAGACCTTGGAGGAGATTGCTATGGAAGGTAAAGAAACCTTTTTGGAACATGGAGGAGAGAGCTATAACTGCATACCTTGCCTAAATGACCGTGATGATTGGTCAAAAACCCTTTCCGATTGGATTAAAAAATGGCAAAAATAACATAGTTATTAACAAAGAATCACCAATTGTGTATAATTTCTCTTGAGAGGTGAAATCACTTCCTATTTTCTTAATAAAAACCTTTTTATGTATAACATAAAAGGTTTTATTTGTTAATAAAACATCAATGTGAGTATGATAAGGCAGTTAATAACTTAGTTAATAACCCTATTTTCAGGCTCTTTTTACTCCTAGGTTAGGGGGATTATTTGGGAGATTATAAAATAATTACTACTTTTGTACCGTCAAAAAAACCTAATTAAGATAAAAAAATGATTATTGTAATGTTAAGCAAAACTAATTAATTATGAGAAAAAAATTACACACACTATTAGCGTTGTTGCTACTCTCAGCAGCAACCCTTGCTGTAAGTTGCAACAAGGACAACAAAGATCCTGATTTTGGAGGCTCTAGTGGTGAAGGAGAAACCACTAATACCATAGGAAATACACAACCTTCAGATAATACAGCTAAGTATTATTATAATAAGACTTCTGGTACACTCTATAAGCGTGCGGGGAACAATTGGATTCCAATAGGTTCTTTAGTTGGTTTTAAGAGTGGAAATACAGTTTATTCAAATAGCAAGGCGCCTGTTCCGAGTTTTGGAAAGGAGGGGGACTATTTTGTAAATAGTACTAATGATAAAGTGTATCAAAAGAGTGGAGGAGTTTGGCGTGAAATCGCAATAGAAGACGAAATTGTTATCCGTGATCCTAACTTTAA